>NZ_WTLH01000033.1 GCF_011421595.1 Streptomyces sp. YIM 98790
ATCCACCACGGACAACCGGACACACATCCGGCCCCATGGCGACGGGGTTGCCAAATATCTGGCGTTGACTTTTGGCACGCTGTTGAGTTCTCAAGGAACGGACACTGCCTTCGGTAACCCTCTCGGGAATCCCTCCGGGTGTTTCTCCGCTTCGGTTCCTCCACTTTAGCGGATCTCCCAGCCAGAGCCTAATCGGCTCCGCGCGGTTCCGTTTCACCAATGGGAAACAGGCCCCGTACGGGAATCGTGATGAGTGGAGGTGGTGCCTCTAGCCGGGCACCTCGTACATGATCTCAAGGACCATGCTTCTGGGCACGTCGCTCTCTAGCGACTCGATCAACACTACGACCCCGGGGCGGCCACGTCAAGTCGGTCCTTGCGCGTCCTGGGACGGTGGGGACGGTAGGGGCTCACGGTGGGATCGGAAGCGATCCAGAAGCGCCAGGGATGATCGGCTCCGTCGCCGCCGACTCCCGTCCGTGGGCCGTTCCTCACCTCGCGTGCCGGCACCGGGACGCCGTGGCGGATGCTGAGCGCCGCGTCCGGATCTCCGCCGCAGACGTCGGTGCCGTTCAGCGTACCGTCGACGTCCAGTGCGGTGGCCAGCCGGGCGGGCCCCTTGGCCAGGTCCGTGTCCTTGCGGGCGGTCGGCCTCCGCGGACGGCACAGCTCGGCACCGCGCACCACTTCTCCGGCGCGCAGCAGCACCCCGCCCGCCCGGCCGGGCGGGCCGCAGACCAGGTTCAGGCAGTGCCACATCCCATATGTGAAGTAGACGTAGGCGTGTCCGGGCGGGCCGAACATCACGGCGTTGCGGTCCGTGCGCCCCCGGTAGGCGTGGGAGCCCGGGTCCTGCTCGCCGGCGTATGCCTCGACCTCGGTGAGGCGGAGCCCGACGGGACCCAGCGGGGTGTTCCGGACCAGGATGCGCCCCAGAAGGTCCGGGGCCACCTCCAGGACCGGGCGGTCGAAGAAGGCGCGCGGCAGCCTGCTGTCCCGGTCCGGGACGCCGGACGGCGTGCTGGTGGGGTTGTTCATGGCCCGGCCCACGGTACCGGGGCCGCCGACGGTGCGGACCGGGGGTGGCGACGTCACTAGGCTGTCGGCCGCGATCCATCCCGTCCCCGATGAGGAGGTTCTGAGATGGCCGATTCGGCCAGGCCCCCGCTTCCGCACGACTTCCACCCCCCGGTGCCGGCCTTCACCGTGGAGAGCGACGACGTGTCCGGGGGCATGCCGCTCAAGGACGACCAGGTGTTCGCCAAGGGCAATACCTCCCCGCACCTGCGCTGGGGCGGCTTCCCCGAGGGCACCCGCAGCTTTGCGGTGAGCTGCTACGACCCGGACGCCCCGACCGGCAGCGGGTTCTGGCACTGGTCGGTGTTCGACATCCCGGTCTCGGTGACGGAGCTGCCGCGCGACGCGGGCAGGCCGGACGGCTCCGGGCTCCCGGAGGGTGCCGTCCAGGTGCGCAACGACTACGGCACCGCGGGGTTCGGCGGGGCGGCGCCGCCGCCCGGTGACGGCCCGCACCGCTATGTGTTCACGGTCTATGCGGTGGACACCGAGAAGCTGGGGCCGGATGCGGACGCCACGCCCGCCGTGGTGGGCTTCCATCTGCGGTTCCACACGGTGGGCCGGGCACAGCTCATCGGTATCCACGAGGAGCCGGCCGAGGGCGCCGGGGGCTGACGCCCGGGCGGGGCGGGGGCGGTGGCCGCTGTCCCGTCCCCTCCCTCCGGCCTTCTCCCGGGTCTTCCCGGGCCTCCGCCCCTTTCCCTTCTCTCTTCCTCTCTTCTTCCCCTGTGCCGTGCCTCGCTTTCCGCTCCGCCGGTGCCGCCTCTCCTGTTTCCCGCTGTTCGGCGTTACGGCACGGAAATCGCATTGTTCCGCCTGCCGGGCGTCGGCAGAGTTGGAGACAACCCGCCGCCGGGGCGGGGGGCGATGCGGAGGTGGGAGGGTGCGGCAGACACTGGTGCTCAATGCCAGTTACGAACCGTTGTCGACGGTGACGCTGCGGCGGGCTGTCGTGCTGGTGATGCAGGAGAAGGCCGTGGTGGAGCAGGAGCACCCGAGTCTGCACCTGCGGTCGGCGGCGCTGGAGCTCCCGGTGCCGCGGGTGATCAGACTGCGGCGGTACGTACGGGTGCCGTTCCGACAACGCGTTCCGTGGTCGCGGCGGGGTGTGCTGGTTCGTGACCGGCACCGCTGCGCATACTGCGGGCGCCGGGCGACCACGGTGGACCACCTGGTGCCGCGGTCCCGCGGCGGCGGGGACACCTGGCTGAACACCGTCGCCGCCTGCGCGGACGACAACCGGCGGAAGGCGGACCGGACGCCGGCGCAGGCGGGGATGCGCCTGCTGCGCGAGCCGTACGAGCCGTCGCCGGCCCATGCGCTGCTGCTGGCCCTCGATCCGCGGGAGGGCGAGGAGCCGCTGGCCTCGTGGCTGTCGCTGCCGCGGGCTGCCTGACTGACTGACCGGAACGGGAATGACGGCGCGGAGCCCCGTCCGGGCGGCAGTCAGCCACCATCCGGACGGGGCTCCGCGGCTGCGCCGCAGCTTCGGCCCCGCCGGCCCTCCACGGTCCGGCGGGGCGGGACGGGGTGGGCGTCAGTCGATGCGGGGCTGTTCGCGCAGCGGCTGCTTGCCCAGCCGCCCGCTGAGGCCGGTGCCACCGGTACCGCCGGGGGTGCCGCCGCTGTCGCCCGAGCCGCCGTTCTCCGCGAGCCTGCCGAGGCCGCCGCCCAGGCCCTTGAGGGCGTCGCCGATCTCGCTGGGCACGATCCAGAGCTTGTTGGAGTCGCCCTCGGCGATCTTCGGCAGCATCTGGACGTACTGGTAGGCCAGCAGCTTCTGGTCGGCGTCTCCGGCGTGGATGGCCTCGAAGACGGTGCGGATGGCCTGGGCCTCACCCTCGGCGCGCAGCGCCGAGGCGCGGGCGTCACCTTCGGCGCGCAGGATCTCGGCCTGCTTGGCACCCTCGGCCTCCAGGATCTGGGACTGCCGGACACCTTCGGCCTGGAGGATGGCGGCGCGCTTGTCCCGGTCGGCGCGCATCTGCTTCTCCATCGAGTCCTGGATGGAGGTGGGGGGTTCGATGGCCTTGAGCTCGACGCGGTTGACGCGGATGCCCCACTTGCCGGTGGCCTCGTCCAGCACCCCGCGCAGGGCCGCGTTGATCTCCTCGCGGGAGGTCAGGGTGCGTTCCAGGTCCATGCCGCCGATGATGTTCCGCAGCGTGGTGACGGTCAGCTGCTCGATGGCCTGGATGAAGTTGGAGACCTCGTAGGTGGCGGCCCGGGCATCGGTGACCTGGTAGTAGATCACCGTGTCGATGTTGACCACCAGGTTGTCCTGGGTGATCACCGGCTGCGGGGGGAAGGGGACGACCTGCTCACGCAGGTCGATCCGGTTGCGGATGGTGTCGATGAACGGGACGACGATGTTCAGGCCGGCGTTGAGCGTGCGGGTGTAGCGGCCGAATCGTTCGACGATGGCGGCGCTTGCCTGCTGGATCACCTGGATGGTCTTGACGAGTGCGATGAAAACCAGCACCACCAGGATGACCAGCACGATGATGATGGCATCCATCGTGTAACTCCCCCTGCATTAGACGGGCTTGACAGTGTTGTACCAGTGATGTCCGAGGTGCGTGCCACTGCCGCCATCACATCACGACGGCTGTTGCGCCGTCGATCTCCACGACGTTGACCTGGCTGCCTGGTTCGTAGACTTCGCCGGCGTCCAGAGCGCGGGCGGACCATATCTCGCCGGCCAGCTTGATCTGGCCCCGGCTGCCGTCGACGCGTTCGACGACCACGGCCGTGCGGCCCTTGAGCGCCTCGATTCCGCTGGAGAGACCGGGCCGTTCGGCACGGGAGCGCCGGGCCACGGGGCGGACGGCCAGCACCAGCGCGGTCGAGACCACGGCGAACACGACGACCTGGATCACCACGTTGTCGGTGAACCCGGAGGTCACCGCGGCGGCCACCGCGCCGATCGCGATCATGCCCAGTTCGGGCATGGTGGTGATGACGAGTGCTATTGCCAGTCCTCCGGCGGCGATCAGCCACCACACCCAGAAGTCCACGTGACCATGGTAGGCCGCGGAACACGGCCGGAACAGTGCCTGTGACGGTGAGCGACGTTCCGCGGACGGTTTCCGGGCACGGGCGGGCGGTGCCCCGGCCGGCCGTCAGCCGGCCGCGTCCGCAGGCCTGTCGGTGTTCCGGGGCGGTGTCAGGCCAGCGGAAGGCCGTGGGCGGTCCAGCGGTCCTGGTTGTGCTCCACGACCAGCGGGAGTCCGAAGCAGCGCGAGAGGTTGGCCGAGGTGAGGACCTCCTCCAGCGGCCCGGCGGCCAGCACCTTGCCCTGACGGATCAGCAGCAGGTGGGTGAAGCCCGGCGCGATCTCCTCGACGTGGTGAGTGACCATCACCATCGAGGGGGCGTAGGGGTCGCGGGCCAGCCGGCCGAGACGGCGGACCAGGTCCTCGCGCCCGCCGAGGTCGAGTCCGGCGGCCGGCTCGTCCAGCAGCAGGAGTTCGGGGTCGGTCATCAGCGCACGGGCGATCTGGGTGCGCTTGCGCTCGCCCTCGGAGAGGGTGCCGAAGCGGTGGTCGAGCAGGTTGCTCATCCCGAGCCGGTCCAGGAAGGCGCGGGCCCGGGCCTCGTCCACGGGGTCGTAGTGCTCGCGCCAGCCGGCGGTCATGCCGTAGGCGGCGGTGAGCACGGTCTGCAGCACGGTCTGACGGCGGGGCAGGCGTTCGGCGAGGGCGCTGCCGGCCATGCCGATGCGCGGGCGGAGTTCGAAGACGTCCACGCTGCCGAGCTTCTCGCCGAGGATCTGCACGGTGCCCGTGGTGGGGAAGAGGTAGCTGGAGGCGATGTTGAGCAGGGTGGTCTTCCCGGCGCCGTTGGGGCCGAGAATCACCCAGCGCTCGCCCTCCGCGACCGACCAGGACACCTGCTCCACCAGAGCGTGCCCGCCGCGGATCACGGATACGTCCACCAGCTCCAGTACATCGCTCATGCCTGTGGTCTCTCTCCCATTGCGGCCGTGGTCAGGGGGTACGGCGCGGTACAAGGCGTTCCAGGACAACGCTACGCCACCCGGCCGCCGGTACGGAGGCCAGGCCGCCGGGAGCGGCCCGGATCCGCCACCGCGCCGGGCGGGCTCCGTAAGGTAGGGCGCATGCTGGAGGAACCACGAGCGGGCCGGCTGGCGGCGTGGGGCAATGCCCTGCTGGCCGGTCTCGTGTCACCGGACGAGGCGGCGGCGCGCGCGGTGGGCGCCGATGCGGTGCACCGGGTGGCGGGGCTGCCCGGCGAGGACGGGCAGGTGGGGCTGACGCTGGCGCTGGGCCGGCTGCGGGCGATGGGTGTCGCCGGGCTGCGGGTGGCGCTGCCGGTGCCGGGTCATCCGCTGGGGCTGTGCGGGCCGCCGGAGTTCAATGCGGCGGCGCTGGAGGCCGGTGAGGCGGTGCTTGCGCCGGCCGCCGCGGTGGGGCTGGTCCCGGAGATCAGCTCGGCCGGGCCGGCGGGGGATGTGCTGACCGAGGTGGTGTGGCGGGCCGGTGCGGTGCGGCCGGCGCCGCCGGCCGATGTGCCGTCGCTGGGCGAGGCGGAGCGGGAGCTGGCGGAGGTGCTGCGCACCGCGACGGAGGCGCTGACCGCCAGGGATCTGGCCGGGGCGGGTCCGGTGGCGCAGGCCGGTCTGGACGCCTACCGGGCGCGGACGGAGCGGGGGCGGCAGGTGCTGGCTCCGGGGTATCCGCCGCGGGCGGTGCGGGTGCTGGAGCTGGCGCAGCGGGTGGCGGCGCTGGTGGAGATCGCCGGTGCCGGGGAGCCGGGGAGCGCGGTGAGCGCCGGGGAGATGGCGGTGCGGGAGGAGCTGCTGCGGCCGGTGGAGCGGGCGGCGCGGCGGGCCCGGGTGGCGGCGTACAACTCGTTTGCGGAGGAGCTGGAGCGGCAGCGCGGCTGACCGCCGTGCCCGGGGGCGGGTGCCGGACCGACACGGCGCCGCGCGCCGCGGCGCCCCGCGGCCTGGCTGGCCGCGGGGCGCCGCTACGTCTGGCGTGCCGGGGGCGTCAGGCGTTGACGCAGGTGTTGCCGAACGCCGGGTTGAGGAAGGCGACGATGTTGATCGTGTTGCCGCACACGTTGATCGGCACGTGAACCGGCACCTGGATGACATTGCCGGAAAGCAGACCGGGCGAGCCGACGGCCTTGCCCACGGCCCCGGCGTCGGCAACCGCGGTGCCGGCGGCGGTACCCAGAGCGGCACCGGCGGCGGCGAGAACGAGAACAGCCTTCTTGGCGGTGTTCATGAAGGGAATTCCTCCTGGAGAAGCGGTACTACGGTGCGGCTCCGGCTGCCGGAGTCACACCTTCATCAACTCCCCGGATGGCGCGAATGGCACGGTCGACACGGAGAGGTACCGCGAATGGGTCACGGGATTGCGCCGAACGGGGCGGGCCCCGCCCGGAAAGGCTCAGTGGGCCTTGGAGCCGCCGTGGTGGCCGCCGTGGTGGCCGCCCTCGGCGTTCAGGCAGAAGTTGCCGAAGGTCGGGTTCAGGAGACCGATGATGTCGATGGTGTTGCCGCAGAGGTTGATCGGCACGTCCACCGGAATCTGGATGACGTTCCCCGACACCAGGCCCGGGGAGCCCACGGCTGCGCCCGAGGCGCCCGCTCCGTGGGCGGCTGCGGCGCCCGCGCCGGCGGCGACGATGCTGCCGGCGGCCATGGTGACCGCCGCGGCCTTCTTCAGGTTCTTCACTTGGACCCTCCTTGCATTCGCCGCGGCGGATCACCGCGGCACGCCAGCAAGAACGCGCCAAGCTCCGTCAGGATGCGTTTCGTTGCCCGCTGCCACACGACCGTATGAATCTCTTCGCGGAGTTTTTCGGACACTCCGGATCAACCTGCGCCAATCTCGCGTCAGTCCGTGATTCCATGGCGGACCGCCCACAGCGCGGCCTGGGTGCGGTCGGCGAGGTCCAGCTTCATCAGGATGTTGGACACGTGGGTCTTGACGGTCTTCTCGGAGAGCACCAGGGTGCGGGCGATCTCCCGGTTGGACCGCCCGCGGGCGATCAGCGCCAGCACTTCGCGTTCCCGGTCGGTGAGGGTGCCGCTGCGCGCCCCGGCCGGGGGTTCGTGGGCCAGCAGCGCCTGCGCCACATCGGCCTGGAGCAGCACATGGCCGGCGTGCACCGAGCGGATGGCGCAGGCCAGGGCGTCGGGGTCGATGTCCTTGTGCACGTAGCCGCGGGCGCCTGCGCGCAGCGCGGGGACCACGGTGCGCTGTTCGGTGAAGCTGGTGACGACCAGCACCCGGGCCGGGTGCTGCTGGCGGCCGAGGGTGTGCAGTGCCTCCACGCCGTCGGTGCCGGGCATCCGGACGTCCATCAGGATGACGTCCGGCCGCAGTTCCTCGGCGCGGGCGACCGCCTCGGCGCCGTCGGCGGCCTCCCCCACCACCTCGATGTCGTCCTGGATCTCCAGGAAGGTGCGCAGGCCGCGCCGGACCACCTGGTGGTCGTCGGCCAGCAGGACGCGGATGACGTCAGCCACCGGGAACCTCCATCTCCACCACGGTGCCCTTGCCGGGCGCCGAGTCCACGGTCAGGGTGCCGCCGACGCCGATGGCCCGCTCGCGCATGGAGACCAGGCCGAGGTGGCGGCCGGCCCGGCGCACCGCCTCGGGGTCGAAGCCGGATCCGTCGTCGGTGACACGCAGCAGCGCGCCCATGCCGCGCCGGTCCAGGGTGATGGCCACCCGGGCGGGGGCGGCGTGGCGCAGGGCGTTGTGCACGGCTTCCTGGGCGACCCGCAGCAGGGCGTCCTCCTGCTCGGCGGGCAGGGCGCGGGGCTCGTCGCAGGCGAAGGTGACGGTGGCGGGGTGGGCGCGGTCCAGCACCTGGGCCTGGGCGCGCAGGGTGGCCACCAGGCCGTCCTCCTCCAGGGCTGCGGGGCGCAGCTCGATGACGGCGGCGCGCAGCTCCTCGGCGGCCTCGGCGGCGAGGCGGGTGACCTGGAGGAGTTCGGCGCGGGCGCGCCGGGGGTCGCGGGTGATCAGGGCGGTGGCGGCCTGGGCGGTGAGCCGGAGCGAGAAGAGTTTCTGGGCCACGGCGTCGTGCAGTTCGTGGGCCAGGCGGGCGCGTTCCCGGGCGATGGTGAGTTCCCGGCCGCGTTCGTAGAGCCGGGCGTTGGTCAGCGCGATGGCGGCGTGCTCGGCGAGCAGCCGGACGAGTTCCTCGTCGTCGTCGGTGAAGGTGCAGCGTCCGCCGGGGCCGGTGCGCACGGTGCCGGGCGGGCACTTCTTGTTGGCCAGGAAGAGGGCACCGAGGACCTCGTCGCCGTCGGCGATGGGCACGCCGAGGAAGTCGGACATCTCGGGGTGGGCGGCGGGCCAGCCCTCGAAGCGGGGGTCGGTGCGGACGTCGTCGAGGCGCTCGGGGGTGGCGCGCTGGAGCATGGCGGCCAGGATGCCGTGCTGGCGGGGCAGCGGGCCGATGGCCTGCCACTGGCGGTCGCTGACGCCCTCCACGATGAACTGGGCGAAGCCGCCGTTGCCGTCGGGCACACCGAGAGCGGCGTAGCGGGCGCCGGCCAGGTCGCGGGCGGAACGCACGATGGTCTGCAGGACGCCGCGGACCTCGCGGGTGCGGTTCATGGCGAGCAGGGCCGCGCTGATCGCCGCCAGGCCGGTTGTGGGCTCCATGGCTCCGACGCTACCGGGACCGGGGGCGGGCCGGATCGGGCGGCGGGCGCGGCGGGGCGGGCCGGGGGTCGTAGGTCCCGGGGCATAGGTCCGTGGCACCGGGCCGGCGGGAGCGCGGGGCGGCGGTGACGGTGCGCGGCGGGGCGGTGGCTCCGGGTGCGGAGGCGGGGCGGGGGGTGTGATGCCGCCCACAGGACCGAGGTCCCGCCACTACCGGGCCCCGTAGCGGGCGGGGGCGGTTCGGCCGTGCCGGAGCGGGCCGGGCAGGGTCCCGGCCCTTGGTCGGGACCACTACAGGGGATCGTAAGAGGGGGCTTTGCCATGCCATTTCGGGCTCGCTAAGAATGGTCCGCGTTGCCGACCAAGGCCGGAGAAGCCGGCCGGAAGCAGAGGTTCACCTGATGCCCGACTCGAACACCTCGACCCGTTCCCGCATCGTCCGCACCCGTCGCGCGCTGGCCGCAGGCGCGGTTGCGGTGGCCGCGGCCGGGGTGGGCGTCCTGGGGCTGGCCGACACCGCCTCGGCCGCCACCTCGGAGAGCTCCAACAAGGACATCGCCCGGAAGGTCGTGGACGACTCGGCCCAGTTCACGTGCTTCGCGGAGATCGTGGAGCGGGAGAGCGGCTGGGACCACACCGCGACCAACCCGTCCAGCGGAGCCTACGGCCTGGTGCAGGCGCTGCCGGCGTCCAAGATGGCCTCGGCCGGCTCGGACTGGCGGACCAACCCGGAGACCCAGATCAAGTGGGGTCTGGACTACATGAACGAGCGCTACGGCAGCCCGTGCGCCGCCTGGGACTTCTGGCAGGCGAACCACTGGTACTGAGCGCGCCGGGCCGCCCCGTGAGGCGGGCCGCCCCGTGAACGGCCGCGGCGCCGGCACCCCGGAGGGAGGGTGCCGGCGCCGCGGCGCGTCCGTGTCCGTGTCCGGCCGGGTCCGCCGGCGGGCGGGAGCCCGCCGGGAGCCGGGTCAGGCGCGCATCACCTCGGGCTCGTGGCGGCGCAGGAACTTCATCACCAGGAAGCCGCAGAGCACCGCGAGCACCAGCAGCATGGAGATGTCCAGGATCCACACCTCGGGCGCGTGGTCCCACAGCCGGTCCGGATTGCCGGTCTGTGCCTTGCGGGAGAGCACATTGAGGTCGGCGGTGGCGCCGGTGCCGGCCAGGGCCCAGCGGGACGGCATCAGCCAGGCGATCTGCTCGACGCCCAGGCTGCCGTGCACGTCGAAGAGCACGCCGGTGAAGACGAGCTGGACCACGGAGATCATCACCAGCAGCGGCATGGTCATCTCGGAGGTGCGCACCAGCGAGGAGATCACCAGGCCGAGCATCATGGAGGTCAGGCCCAGCATCATGATGGTGATGGTCATCTCCACGCCGGGCGAGCCGGTGAGGATGACGCCCTCGGCGGGCATCTTGTCGCCGCGGCGGGCGAAGCCGATCACGCACAGCAGCATGCCCTGGAGCATGGTGACCACGCCGAGGACCACGACCTTGGACATCAGGTAGGCGGAGCGGGAGAGTCCGACCGCGCGTTCCCGCTCGTAGATCACGCGTTCCTTGATGAGTTCCCGGACCGAGTTGGCCGCTCCGGAGAAGCACATGCCGACCACCAGGATCAGCAGGATGATGCCGGCGTCGCCGTTGACCTGGGCCCGGTCCAGCGGTCCGTAGCCGAGGCCGAAGTCCGCCGGGACGAGGGTGGAGACCAGGCCGAGCACGACGGGCAGGGCGAGGGTGAGGCCGAGGAAGCCCTTGTCGGCGGCGATCACCGCGAAGTAGCGGCGGACCAGGGTCCACACCTGGGAACCCCAGCTCTGCTGTTTCTGCTGGTTGGCCTGGAGCGGCTGCACGTAGGCGGGCTGGGACTGCACGGCGTCGATGTCCGCGGCGTACATCTGGAAGTGCTGGGAGCCGCGCCAGCGGCCCATCCAGTCGTAGTCGCGGTAGTTCTCGAAGGCGGAGAAGACGTCGGCCCAGGTCTCGTAGCCGAAGAAGTTCAGGGCCTCGTCCGGGGGGCCGAAGTAGGCCACGCCGCCGCCGGGGGCCATCACCAGCACCCGGTCGCACAGGCCGAGCTCGGCCACCGAGTGGGTGACCACCAGCACGGTGCGGCCGTCGTCGGCCAGGCCGCGCAGCAGCTGCATGACGTCCCGGTCCATGCCCGGGTCCAGGCCGGAGGTGGGTTCGTCCAGGAAGATCAGGGACGGCTTGGTGAGCAGCTCCAGGGCGACCGAGACCCGCTTGCGCTGGCCGCCGGAGAGCTGGTTGATGCGCTTGGTGGCGTGCGGGGCGAGCTTGAGCTCGGCCAGCACCTCCTCCACCCGGGCGTTGCGCTCGGCGGCCTCGACGTCGCCGGGGAAGCGCAGTTCGGCGGCCAGCCGCAGCGCCTGCCGGACGGGCAGCGCGGTGTGCAGGATGTCGTCCTGCGGGACCAGGCCGATGCGGTTCCGCAGCTCGGCGAAGTGGGTGTAGAGGTTGCGGTGGTCGTAGAGCACCTCGCCCTCGGTGGCCGGGCGGTAGCCGGTCAGCGCGCGCAGCAGGGTGGACTTGCCGGAGCCGGACGGGCCGATGACGCCGATCAGCGACTTCTCCGGGACGCCGAAGGAGACGTCGTTGAGGATGGTCAGCTTGCCGTCGTTGACCTTGACGGTGAGGTGGCGGGCGGCGAAGGAGACCTCACCGGTGTCGACGAACTCTTCCAGCTGGTTGCCGACGATCCGGAAGGTGGAGTGGCCGACGCCCACGGTGTCGTTCGGGCCGAGCAGCTTGCGGCCGTTCTTGGGCAGCTGCTGGCCGTTGACGAAGGTGCCGTTGTGGCTGCCGAGGTCGTGGATCTCGAACCGGCCGTCGGGGGTGGCCACGAACTCGGCGTGGAGGCGCGAGACCTGCAGGTCGGAGACGACCAGGTCGTTCTCCAGGGCACGGCCGATCTTGGTGACCCGGCCGACCGGGAGCTGGTGGAAGGTGGTGGCGCTGCGCCCTCCGGGACCCCCGGCTCCCGGGTCGTGGGCCGGCATGCCGCCCTGCGGGGGGAAGCCCGCCGGGGGTGCGGGGGCGGCCTGCGGCTGGGCCGCCATGGCCGGCTGCTGGTAGCCCTGCTGGTGCGGGATGGCGGGTCCGCCGCAGACGATCGCCGGTCCGTCGGTGGCGTTGCCCAGGTGGATGACGGTCCCGGGCGCGAGCTGCAGCTGCTGGATGCGCTGCCCCTGGACGTACGTCCCGTTGGTGCTGCCGTGGTCCTCCACGATCCAGCCCTGGCCGCCCCAGCGCACCGTGGCGTGCCGCCAGGAGACGCGGGAGTCCTGCAGCACCACATCGCCCTGTGGGTCGCGCCCCAGCGCGTACGACCGCGTGGGGTCGTCCAGCGTCCAGGTCTGTCCGTTCAGTTCCAGTACGAGTTCCGGCACTCCATGCCCCAAATGTTGTCCCCCGAGGGACCCCTTCGGCGGGGTCCGGGGATGAGTGAAGGTCGGTCGGAACTATTCCAGGCCAGAGCGGTCCGCGGGAAGCCGCCCCCCGGATGTCACGTACCTGGTGCAGACTGTCGTCCGCTCTGTGACGTTGGTCGCATGACGGTCTCGGACGGGCCTTGCCGCATCCGTGCGCATCCGTGCCGGGTGCGGGTTCGCGCGGCGTCCGGGCCGCCGCCATGTCCGGGAGCCGGACAGGCAAGCGACCTGTTGTCGGTGCCAGCTACCGTGGAAGACACCATGATCACACATTCCGACCAGTCCCCTCCCGCCGCCGGCGGCGGGCCGGATCCGAGCGCACCGCAGGGCACGCAGGGTCCGGAGCGCCCGCCGGCGGTACCCGCCGACGAGGTCCCGACCCTGCTGGTCAAGATCTTCGGCAAGGACCGGCCGGGCCTGACCGCCGGGCTGTTCGACACCCTCGCCGCCTACGGGGTGGAGGTGGTGGATCTGGAGCAGGTGGTCACCCGCGGCCGGATCACCCTGTGCGCGCTGATCACCACCCCGGCTCCGGCCGGCGGTTCGGAGGGGGCGCTGCGGGCCACCGTGCACGCCTGGGCGGAGTCGATGCGGCTCCAGGCCGAGATCATCTCCGGGGTGGGCGACAACCGGCCGCGCGGCGCCGGGCGTTCGCATGTCACGGTGCTCGGCCACCCGCTGACCGCCGAGGCCACCGCCGCCATCGCGGCCCGCATCACCGGGGTGAACGGCAACATCGACCGTATCCACCGGCTGGCCAAGTACCCGGTGACGGCGGTGGAGTTCGATGTCTCCGGAGTGGCGACGGAGGCACTGCGCACCGAGCTGGCCGTGGAGGCGGCGCAGCGCGAGGTGGATGTCGCGGTGGTCTCCGCCGGGTTGCAGCGCCGGGCGCAGCGGCTGGTGGTCATGGACGTGGACTCGACGCTGATCCAGGACGAGGTCATCGAGCTGTTCGCGGCCCATGCCGGCTGCGAGGACAAGGTGGCCGAGGTGACGGCCGCGGCCATGCGCGGCGAACTGGACTTCGCGGAGTCGCTGCATGCCCGGGTGGAGCTGCTGGCCGGGCTGGACGCCTCGGTGGTGGACAAGGTGCGCGCCGAGGTCCGGCTGACTCCGGGGGCCCGCACCCTGGTGCGGACCCTGAAGCGGCTGGGCTATCAGGTCGGTGTGGTGTCCGGGGGGTTCACGCAGGTGACGGACGCGCTGCAGGAGGCCCTGGGCCTGGACTTCGCCGCGGCCAACACCCTCGAGGTGGCCGACGGCCGCTTCACCGGGCGGGTGACCGGCGAGGTGGTGGACCGGGCGGGCAAGGCGCGGCTGCTGCGCCGGTTCGCCGCCGAGGCCGGGGTGCCGCTGGCGCAGACGGTGGCCATCGGGGACGGCGCCAACGATCTGGACATGCTGAACGCGGCCGGGCTGGGGGTGGCCTTCAACGCCAAGCCGCTGGTGCGGCGGGCCGCGGACACCGCGGTGAGCGTGCCGTTCCTGGACGCGGTGCTGTATCTGCTGGGCATCACCCGGGAAGAAGTGGAGGCGGCCGACGCGGAGTTCCCGGTCGGCCGGGACGGCCGGTAACGGGCGGACCGCCGCACACCCGGACGGGTGTGCGGCGGCGGTGAGTCGGGCGGCGGGCCGGGCGGCGGGCCGGGCCGGGTCAGTCGTGCGGCGCCCAGTAGGCGGTCAGCCGGGCCACGCCGTGCTCCACGGTCTTCCAGTCACCGGGGACGGAGAGAACGGCGACGGCCGCGGTGGGATAGCCGCTGCGGGTCATCCGGTCCAGGGTGTCGCCCTCGGCTTCTCCGGCGAGGGCGTCGGCCAGTGCGTGCATGCCGGGGTTGTGCCCGACCAGCATCAGGGTGCGGGTCGCGTCGTCGGTGCCGTTGATGATCGCGATGAGTTCGCCGAGGGACGCCTCGTAGAGCTTCTCCTCGTAGACGGTCTTGGGCCGCTGCGGCAGGGCCGGAGCGACGAGCTTCCAGGTCTCGCGGGTGCGCCGGGCGGTGGAGCAGAGCGTGAGCTCGGGGGTGACCCCGGTGCCCGCCAGCCAGACACCCGCGGCGGCCGCCTCCCTCCGGCCGCGCTCGGCCAGCGGACGGTCGTGATCGGAGACCTGGGGCCAGTCGGCCTTGGCGTGACGGAGAAGGACGATCCTGCGGGGAACATCGACGCTCATGTGCCCCAGCTTCGCATGAAATCCGGGGCCGGCGCCCGGGGGCCGGAAAGCTGCCCCGGGCGGGCGGCCGGCGGCGGGAGATTTCCTGCCGCGCACCCTCCGCCCGGCCGGGTCACAGCGTGTTCAGCAGGATCTGCACCTGGCTGAGCAGGATCTGCGGCAGCGGGCCGGCGGGCTCGGCGGCGGCGGCCTCGCCGCCGGCGGCGAGCAGCATCAGCAGCGCCGCGAAGGCGGCGGCCGGCAGCAGGACGGCCCACCACGGCAGCCTGCTCCCGGCTGCCGGGCCGGGAACGCGCCGCCCGGGTACGGCGGCAGAGGGGGTGTGGGCCGACATGGGGCTCGCCTCCGATCGGGACCGCTTCCGCGGGTGAGCCGCTTCCGCTGCTCTCACTGTTCTTTCCGACGGTGAAAACGCTACGGAAGCGGTGCCCGGGATCCCATCCGGTGAGCCACCCAGTGCCCCCTGAACCTGGCCCCCTAAGGGATGGTGGGGCTAGCCCCACCATGGCCCAGGCATTCCGCGCCCGGGCGGCGTTGGCCGGTCGCGGGAGCGGTTCCCGCGGCCCGGTCCGGGCGGTCCGGGCGGTCCGGGCCGTCCGGGCGGCCAGGGCGAGGCCGGGGCCGCGACCGGGCAGGGTCAGACCTCGTCCTCGATGACGCGGTCACGGCCGGCCAGGATGCCCGCGCCGATCTGGGCGGCGGTCAGCACCAGCACCATCAGCAGCGGCACCGTCCAGCCGCCGGTGGCCTCCTGGAGCACCCCCATCAGCAGCGGGCCGGGCAGGGAGATCAGATAGCCGGTGCTCTGCGCGAAGGCGGACAGCCGGGTGACCCCGGCGGTGGTGCGGGCCCGCATCCCGATCATGGTGAGCGCCACCGGGAAGGCGCTCATGGCGATGCCCAGCAGCACCGCCCAGAGCCAGGCTCCCGCGGCGGGGGCGAGCAGCAGCCCGAGATTGCCCGCGAGGCCGCACAGGCCGAGCACGGCCACCAGCGGGCCCTGGTGGTCCAGCCGGGCGGCGATCCGGGGCAGCACCAGGCCCAGCGGCACGCCCATGCCCATGATCACGGCGAGCAGTACCCCGGCGGTGCCGGCGGGCACGCCCGCGTCCCGGTAGATCTGCGGCAGCCAGCCCATGGCGATGTAGGCGCCCGTGGACTGCAGGCCGAAGAAGACGGCGAGCAGCCAGGCGGTGGTGGAGCGGACCATCGGGGGCAGGGCCCCGGCCGGCCCGGCCACCGCCGGCCCGGTGCCCCTGCCGCCGCCGGAGGCAGGGACGGGAGCGGGGACGGGGACGGGGACGGACGGCGGTGCGGCCCGCCGCCGGGACCCGGAACCGGAGCGGTCCCGGAGCAGCACCGCCGCCCACAGCGGCAGGGCGGCCAGCGCGGGCACCGCCCAGATGCCCAGCCCGGTGCGCCAGCCGCCGCCCAGCGCTCCGGTGAGCGGCACGGTCACGGCGGCGGCCCCGGCCGTGCCCAGCGCCAGTGCCATGGAGTACAGGCCGGTCATGCTGCCGATCCGGTCCGGGAAGTAGCGGGTGACGAGGACGGGCATCAGCACATTGGTGACCGCGATGCCGGCCAGGGCGAGCGCGGTGGTGGCCAGGAAGACCCCGGTGGAGCCGGCCAGGGCGCGCAGCCCGGCACCGGCGGCGACGGCGGCCATGCCGGCCAGCACCACGGCGGCCGGGCCGTGGCGGCGGGCCAGCCGGGGCGCGGCGCTGCCGAAGAGGGCGAAGCAGAGCGCGGGCGCCGAGGTGAGGAGCCCGGCGACCGCGCCGTTCATGGCCAGGCCCGCGCGGATCTCCTCCAGCAGCGGGCCCAGGCCGGATATGGCCGGGCGCAGATTGAGCGCGGCCAGCACCAGTCCGGCCGCGACCAGGGGCAGCAGCGCCGCGCGGGGCGTCCCCGGGAGGCCGGGCGCCGCCTGCCGTGCCGCCGGAGGCGCGGCGGGTGCGGCGGGTGCGGCGGGTGCGGCGGGTGCGGCGGAGGGCAGCGGTTCCCGGGGGGCCCCGGGGAGGGAAGCGCCATTGCTCGTCAGTGCCATGCAGGCCATCATAGAATCATGGGATGAATATGCGGACGGGCCCTCCGGGGCCCGCGCTGTCATACTTCTGGGTCACACTGGGCCCTTGTGCCCTTGACACCGCGCACGCGCACCGCCGTCCCCGCCGGTGCGCGGTCCGGCCAGCCCCCGGGGGAAGCCCATGCCTCTTTCGTCGCCCCGCCGTTCCGCACTCGCCGACCAGGTGATCGCCGCGCTCCGGGAGCAGATCGTCTCCGGCGAGTGGCCGGTGGGTTCGCGCATCCCGACCGAGCCGGAGCTGGTCGAGCAGCTCGGGGTGGCCCGCAACACGGTCCGGGAGGCGATCCGGGCGCTGGCGCACAACGGGCTGCTGGACATCCGGCAGGGCTCGGGCACCTATGTGCTGGCCACCAGTGAGCTGGCCGGGGTGATGCACCGCAGATTCGCGGACGCCGATCCCCGCCATGTGGCCGAGCTGCGCTCCACCCTGGAGGCGACCGCGGCCAGGCTGGCGGCGCAGCGCCGGACCGAGCAGGAGGTGGCGCAGCTCGACACGCTGCTGGCGCGGCGGGAGGCGGCCTGGGACAGCGGCGAGGTGGACGCCTTCGTGGAGGCGGACGCCACCTTCCACATGGCGGTGATACGGGCCTCGCACAACGAGGTGCTCAGCGCGCTCTACGCCGACCTGGGGACCGTACTGCGCGCCTTCCTGCGTCATGACGTGGGCGACGAGCTGCGGCCCGAGGACCATCTGGACCACGGGCGGCTGGTGGCGGCGATCCGCGCGGGGGACACCGAGACCGCGGCGGCCGAGGCCGGTTCGTACGCCAAGACCTGCTGGGCCTAGCGGACACCGGGCAGCCGCGGCAGCCGCGGCGGGCGGGGCCGGCGGGAAGAAGCGGGACAACGGGGCGAGCGGTGCCGTCCGCCCGCGGGAGGGGCGGACGGCACCGCTCGCCCCGGCGCCGGGGAACCGGGCTCAGGCACCCATCATGTGGACGCCGCCGTCCACATGGACGACCTCGCCGGTGGTCTTGGGGAACCAGTCGGAGAGCAGCGCGCACACCCCGCGGGCGGCCGGCTCCGGGTCGGTCAGATCCCAGCCGATCGGCGCGCGGGTGTTCCACACGTCCGCCAGCTCCTCGAAGCCGGGGATCGACTTGGCGGCCATCGACTTGATCGGGCCGGCCGAGACCAGGTTGACCCGGATGTTGTGCTCGCCCAGGTCACGGGCGAGATAGCGGGAGGTGGACTCCAGCGCGGCCTTGGCCACGCCCATCCAGTCGTACTTCGGCCAGGCCACCTGGGCGTCGAAGTCCATGCCGACCACCGAGCCGCCGCGCGTCCGCAGCAGCGGCAGCAGCGCCATGGTCAGCGACTTCAGCGAGTAGGCCGAGACCTCCACGGCGGTGGCGACCGACTCCCACGGGGTGTTGAGGAAGTTGCCGCCCAGGGCGTCCTGCGGGGCGAAGCCGATGGAGTGCACCACGCCGTCCAGCGAGGCGTCCGCGCCCAGGTGGCCGCGGATCGCGTCGGCCAGCCCGGTGAGGTGCTCCTGGTTCTGCACGTCCAGCTCGATCACCGGCGCCTCCTTGGGCAGCCGGCGGGCGATGCGCTGCACCAGGGACAGCCGGCCGAAGCCGGTCAGCACCACCTCGGCGCCCTCCTCCTGGGCCAGCCGCGCCACGTGGAAGGCGATGGAGGCGTCGGTCAGCACACCCGTGACCAGGATGCGCTTGCCTGCGAGAAGTCCGCTCATGTGTCAGTGACCCATACCCAATCCGCCGTCAACCGGGATGACGGCACCAGTGATGTACGCGGCCTCGTCGGAGACCAGGAAGCGCACCGCGGCGGCGATCTCCTCGGGCCGGGCGTAGCGGCCCAGCGGGACCTGGCCGACGATGGCGGTCCGCTGCTCCTCGGTCAGGGCGCGGGTCATGTCGGTGTCGACCAGACCGGGGGCGACCACATTGCAGGTGATGCCGCGCGAGCCGAGTTCCCTGGCGAGCGAGCGGGCGAAGCCGACCAGGCCGGCCTTGGAGGCCGCGTAGTTGGTCTGGCCCGCCTGGCCGAGCAGCCCGACCACGGAGGAGATCAGCACGATCCGGCCCTGACGGGCCCGCAGCATGGCCCGGGAGGCGCGCTTGACCACCCGGAAGGTGCCGGTCAGGTTGGTGTCCAGGACGGAGGTGAAGTCCTCCTCGGACATCCGCAGCAGCAGCTGGTCGCGGGTGATGCCGGCGTTGGCGACCAGCACCTGGACCGGGCCCTGCTTCTCCTCGATCTCCTTGTAGGCCTGCTCCACCTGCTCCGGGTCGGTGATGTCGCACCGCACGCCCAGCAGGCCCTCGGGCGGTTCTCCGGAGCGGTAGGTCACGGCCACGTTGTCGCCCGCCTGAGCGAGCGACCGGGCGATGGCCAGGCCGATGCCCCGGTTGCCTCCGGTGACGAGTACCGAGCGGCTCAAGGGATCACCCCATCTCTGAGCTGCGTGAGCTCTGTGTCGGTGTGGTGGTCGGTGTCGTGCTGCCAAGCCCACGCTAGCCTCCGGAGGGCATCCGCCGGGCAGCGGGGCGTGACAGGGGCGCCGACGGTGATTCGTGGGGTTCCTACAGCACGGGGGTCACCGCCGCGGGGCCGTCACAGCCCTACGGTCACGGCCCGGCATGGTCCGGCCCTGCGCGGTCACAGCCCGGCGCCGTCCACCTCGACCTCGCACCACACGGTCTTGCCGACGTCCCGCTCGGTGACACCCCATTTGCCGGCCAGTGCCTCCACCAGCAGCAGCCCGCGGCCGTGCTCGTCCTCCGAGCCGGCGGGCGGGGAGAGCCGGGGGCGCAGTTCGGAACGGGCGTCCGACACCTCCACCCGGACCACCGCGGAGCCGTCCCGGCTGCGACGCGGGTCCAGGGTGAGAGCCAGCTGGAAGTCCCGTCCGGGGATGTGCCCATGGCGCACCGCATTGGCGGCGAGCTCGGACACCAGCAGGGCCACGGTCTGCGAGGCGCTGCTGCTGTACGGGATGCCCCACTCGTCCAGGCGCTGCACGGAGAGCAACCGGGCCAGCCGCGCACCTCGTCTGGTCGAGCTGAACATCATCGTGAACGTCCCGGCCGGAACCGGGAGTTCAACGCGGTGCGGACGGTCGTTCATGAGGAGAGCGTGATCGGCGATCGGCCATATTGCCAGACCGCCCGGACTACGGTCCGTCGCCCGCCCGGCACGGCCGGTGTCGCGCAGCAGGTGGCGGGCGGGCACGGTGTTCCGCCGGTGCCGGCACCAAGTCGCGTGAATATGACGGGCGCAGCTCACCCCGGTCTTGGCCGCGGCGCGACGTGCCCGACCAGCGGCGTTGCGTTAATGCCTGGGAAGCCCGGGGCGCGGACGGCATGATCGGTGGGGCGACCGCGCGGACGGCCGCACCCGCCGCCCGCGGCATACGGGAACAAGGAGACACCTTGCCTTCAACGCCTTCAACGCCTTCAACGCCGCCCTCGGCACGCACATCCCCCACCCCGGCCCCACGGCACACCATCGACGAAACGTTCCTGGCGCTACCGCTGCGCCCGCTGGCGGACGCCGCCCTGGCCCGGGCCGCGGCGCTGGGCGCCGAACACGCCGACTTCCGCTTCGAGCGCATCCGCAGCGGCAACTGGCGGCTGCGCGACGCCCGGCCGGAGGGCAGCGCCGACACCACCGAGACCGGGTATGCGGTGCGGGTGGTGCACGGCGGTGCCTGGGGCTTCGCCTCCGGCGTGGAGACGACCCCGGATGCCGCGGCCCGCACGGCCGAGCGGGCGGTGGCCATGGCCGGGCTGTCCGCCGAGGTGATCGCCGCGGCAGGCGGCGGCGAGCGGGTGGAGCTGGCCCCGGAACCCGGCCACGGCGACCGGACCTGGGTCTCGTCCTACCTGGTCAACCCCTTCGAGGTGCCGGAGGCCGAGCGGATGGCGCTGCTCGCCGACTACAGCGGCCGGCTGCTGTCGGGGGAGGGCGTCAGCCATGTCGACACCACGCTGTGGGCGGTGCAGGAGAACAAGTTCTACGCGGACACGGCCGGCACCGTGACCACCCAGCAGCGGGTGCGGGTGGCGCCGGAACTGACCGCCGTCGCGGTCGATCCGGACAGCGGCCGGTTCGACACCATGCGCACCCTGGCGCCCCCGGCCGGGCGCGGCTGGGAGTACCTCACCGGCACCGGCTGGGACTGGGACGACGAGCTGGCCCGGATTCCCGGGCTGCTGGCCGGGAAGATGGCCGCGCCCTCGGTCGAGCCCGGCCGCTACGACCTGGTGGTGGACCCGTCCAATCTCTGGCTGACCATCCACGAGTCCGTCGGCCACGCCACCGAGCTGGACCGGGCGCTGGGCTACGAGGCGGCCTTCGCCGGCACCTCCTTCGCCACCTTCGACAAGCTCGGCACGCTGCGCTACGGGTCGCCGGTGATGCAGGTGACCGGCGACCGGACGGCGGAGCACGGGCTGGCCACCATCGGCTGGGACGACGAGGGGGTGCAGGCGCAGTCCTGGGACCTGGTGCGGGACGGGATCCTGGTCGGCTACCAGACGGACCGGCGGATGGCCCGGCTGAAGGACCTCGGGCGCTCCAACGGCTGCGCCTTCGCCGACTCGCCCGCGCACGTCCCGGTGCAGCGGATGGCGAACGTCTCGCTGCGGCCGGCACCGGGCGGACCGTCCACCGAGGAGCTGATCTCCGGAGTCGAACGCGGCATTTACGTGGTCGGTGACAATTCGTGGTCCATCGATCAGCAGAGGTACAACTTCCAGTTCACCGGGCAGCGCTTCTACCTGATCGAGCACGGCAGGCTGGCCGGCCAGCTCCGGGACGTGGCCTACCAGGCCACCACCACCGACTTCTGGAACGCCATGGAGGCCGTGGGCGGGGAGCAGACCTACGTGCTGGGCGGTTCCTTCCTGTGCGGCAAGGCGCAGCCCGGCCAGACGGCGGCGGTCTCGCACGGCTGCCCCTCGGCACTGTTCCGGGACATCAGCATTCTCAACACCGAGCAGGAAGCGGCCCGCGCGTGACCAGTGAACAGAACTCCCCCCTGACCGGTACCCCCTCCGCCGCGGCGGCCGGGACCGCGGGCCCCCTCGGCACGGCCGCGGCGCGCCAACCGCACGAGATCGCCGAGCGGGCCCTGGAACTGTCCCGGGCCGACGGCATGGTGGTCATCGCCGAGGAGCACACCACCGCCCATCTGCGCTGGGCGGGCAACGCCCTGACCACCAATGGCACCACCGAGGGCCGCTCGCTCACCGTGATCGCGATGGCGGACGGGGCCGAGGGCACCGCCTCCGGCGTGGTGTCCCGGTCCGCGGTGACCGCAGACGAGCTGGAACCGCTGGTGCGGGCGGCGGAGGAGGCGGCCCGCGGCTCCCGTCCGGCCGAGGACGCCCGGCCGCTGGTCGGCGGCCCGGCCCCGGACCCCGGCTTCACCGAGCCGCCGGCCCGCACCTCGCCGGAGGTCTTCGGGGCCTTCGCCCCCGCGCTGGGCGAGGCCTTCGCCCGCGCCCGGGCCGAGGACCTGCTGCTCTACGGCTTCGCCAGCCATGACCTGGTCACCACCTACCTGGCCTCCTCCGCCGGGCTGCGGCTGCGCCACGACCAGCCGTCCGGCAGCCTCCAGCTCAACGCCAAGAGCGCCGACGGCCGCCGCTCGGCCTGGGCCGGGGTGCCCACCGCCGACTTCACCGACATCGACATGCCGGCCCTCCAGGACCGGCTCGTCCGGGAGCTGGGCTGGGCACGGCGGCAGATCGAACTGCCCGCCGGCAGGTACGAAACGCTGCTGCCGCCGACCTCCGTGGCCGACCTGCTGATCTACCTGTACTGGACCTCGGACGCCCGGAGGGCCGCGGACGGCCGCACGGTGTTCTCCGCACCGGGGGGCGGCACCCGGGTCGGCGAGCGGCTGTCGGAGCTGCCGCACACCCTGTACAGCGACCCCGGGGCGCCGGGGCTGGAGTGCGCGCCGTTCGCCGTGGTGCACTCCTCCGCCGATCCGTGGATTCCGGCCGTGTCGGTCTTCGACAACGGGCTGCCCCGCTCCCGGACGGAGTGGATCAGCCGGGGCGTGCTGAACCGGCTGCCCACCACCCGGCACACCGCCGAGGTGACCGGGCTGCCGGTGGCGCCGCTCACCGACAACCTGGTGCTGGACGCGGGCGGCACCCGGTCGCTGGAGGAGATGGTGGCGGACACCGGGCGCGGGCTGCTGCTCACCTCGACGTGGTACATCCGCGAGGTCGACCCCAGGAATCTGCTGCTCACCGGCCTCACCAGGGACGGGGTGTTCCTGGTGGAGAACGGGGAGATCACCGGCGCGGTGAACAACTTCCGGTTCAACGAGTCGCCGGTGGGCATGCTGGGCCGGGCGAGCGAGGCGGGCCGCACCGAGCGGTGCTACTCGCGCGAGTGGGGCGACTACTTCCCGCGCACCGCCATGCCCCCGCTGCGCGTTCCCGAATTCCACATGAGCTCCGTCGCCCCCGGCGTCTGAGCGGCCCGGCGGCGGCCCGGCGCGCCGTCCGGCGGGCCCCGGCGGGTGCCGGGGCCCGCCGGGGACCGCCGGACGGGCCCGGGTCATAGAATCGGGGCTGATCCACGGAGTCCTCCGGTGCCCGGCCCCGCACGCCCCGGCACGATCCGGCACCTCCCGGCACCTCCGCGTGCCGGACACCGGCGCACCGTCCCGTTGCACCCAGCCGTCCCTACGACCGTCAGGACCAGAACGTGACACGCCTCGGCGAATCCGTGCGGCGCGCGAGCGCGCTGCTGGCGCAGGACCTCTCCTCCGACACCGTCGTCCGGCAGCTGCTGGAGGAGACCCGGGCCCGGCGCTATCTGGACCTGACCGATCTCCCCCCGCGCCGGCAGGCCGAACTGATCGCCTCCCGGGCGGTGGAGATCCTGCCGTCGGTGGACCGGCTGGCCGAGGAGATCGAGAAGGCGCGGGCCGCCGGGCGCGGGCTGCACGTCAAGCTGGGCATCGACCCGACGGCCGCGGACGTCCACCTCGGGCACACCGTGCCTATGATCGTGCTCAGCCGGTTCCAGCGGATGGGACACGAGGTCACGCTGATCATCGGCGACATCACCGCGAAGATCGGCGACCCCTCGGGCCGCTCCTCGGAACGTCCGCCGCTCACGGACGAGGACATTGCCCGCAACCTGGCCGGCTACCGGGACCAGGTGCGGCCGTTCTTCAACTTCGACCGGGTACGGGTGCGGCACAACAGCGAATGGCTGGCCGGCATCACCCTGCCCCGGCTGATCGGCATCCTGGCCCAGGTGCCGGCCTCCGCGCTGCTCCAGCGCGAGGACTTCCGCACCCGGCTGGAGGCCGGGCACGGCCTGACCATGTCGGAGCTGATCTACCCGGTGGCGATGGCCATCGACTCCGCCGAGATCGAGGCCGACATCGAGCTGGGCGGCGTGGACCAGCTGCTGAACATGCAGATGGGCCGCCGGGTGATGGAGATCTACGGCCAGCAGCCGCAGATGATCTGCACCATGCCGCTGATCGAGGGCACCGACGGCTCGGGCGCCAAGATGTCCAAGTCCAAGGGCAACTACGTCGGGCTGACCGCGGCCCCGGACGACGTCTTCGGCAAGATCATGTCCATCCCGGACCGGCTGATGGAGCCCTATCTGCGGGCATGGACGGAGTGGTCGGACGAGGAGGTGGCCGCCGCGCTGGGCCGGGTGGCGGACGGCTCGCTGCACCCGATGGACCTGAAGAAGACGCTGGCCGGTGAGGTGGTGGCGGCCATCCACGGGGTGGACGCGGCCATGGCGGCCCGGGAGGGCTTCACCGCGCAGTTCTCCCGCCGCTCCTTCACCGAGGTCCGGAGCCTGCCGGAGGTGGACCTGGCCGAGCACGGCCGGGAGACCGCGGTCACCGTGCTGACCAAGATCCTCGACTTCGCGCCCAGCGCCTCGGCCGCCCGGCGGCTGGCCAAGCAGAACGGGCTGCGGCTGGTTCTGGAGGCCGCCGGGGGCGAGCAGCAGGCGGCCGTACTGCCGGAGGCGGATGCGCTGCGGCCGCTGGGCGAGGTGGTGGCCGAGCGGCTGTCCGGGGCGGGCGGCACTCCCCCGGCCGGGGTCTATCTGAAGGCGGGGCGGAAGCTGGCCCGGCTGCTGGCCGGCGAGTGAGCCGCGGCGGACGGCAGTAGGCTGGGCGGCGGGTGGTGAGTGACATGCGCTGGCGGCGCGGCCGCCGCGGCGGACAGAGCGGTGAGGTCTATCGGATCACCGGCGCCCCGGTCAGTCTGAGCGACGACGTGCGCGGGCGTCAGCGGCGCTATGTCGTCTCCATGCTGATCCGCACCGTGGCGGTGGTGCTGACCCTGGTGCTGTGGAACGTCAGCCGGCCGCTGGCCGTGGTGGCGCTGGTGCTGGGCGCGGTGCTGCCCTATGTGGCGGTGGTGATGGCCAATGCCGGGCGGGAGAACGCCTCGTCCCTGCCGGGGACGGCGGTGGAGAACCGCCCGGACAGCCGGCCGGCCCTGCCGCCGGGCGCCGGCCCGGGCCCCGCGCCCGGCCGCGCGGGCGGCACCGGGCACACGGATCTGACGGACCGGCGGGAGGAGCCGGGCGGCACGGCACCCGGTACGGCGGGTGACGGCCCCGGTCACGGCCCGGCCGGGGACGGTGGCACGGAGCGGGGCGCGTGGCGTCCACCGAGCGCCCCGGGAGCCGAGGGCGATTCCAACTCCCCTGATTCTTAGGGGAGTTGACGGACCGCCGGGTCTCAAGCTCAAGAAAAGCTCAACAGATCTGACCATTCCGCTGCACCAAGCGGCGCGTCGCGTGTCATACTGCAAGAGCGCTCCGTATCCCCCGTCGGAGCGACGGACCGACGCCGGGCGGCTCCCCCCGTGGCTGCCCGGCGTCGCTGTGTCCGGCACCGGGGTGATGGAATGGCAGGCGTGAACGCACCCGCGAACAAGGCGGACGACGCCCAGGTGATCTGCTCGGCCCGCGGCTGCCGGGCGGACGCGCTCTGGGTGCTGGCCTGGAACAACCCGAAGCTGCACACCCCCGAGCGGCGCAAGACCTGGGTCGCCTGCGAGGAGCACCGCGAGCATCTCTCCCAGTTCCTGGGCATGCGCGGCTTCCTCAAGGACGTGGTGCCGCTGGACGAGTGGCGCGCCGCGCACCCCGGGGAGGAGGAGCAGCAGCGGCGGACGCCGTGACCCCGCCCCCGGGCCGGGGCGCCCCCGCCGCTCAGCCGCCGATGGCGGACATCGGGCGGTCGGGCTGCTCGAAGGAGGGGTCGTCCAGCCCGTGCCCGGCCTTCTTGCCCCACATGGCCCTGCGCCAGATCCCGGCGATGGCGCCGTCCGGCCGGCCGGAACGCAGAGCGCCGCGCAGATCCGTCTCCTGCCGGGCGAACAGGCAGGTGCGGACCTGGCCGTCGGCGGTCAGCCGGGTACGGTCGCAGGCCCGGCAGAACGGCCTGGTCACCGAGGCGATGATGCCGACCCGGTAGGGGCCGCCGTCCACCAGCCAGCGCTCCGCGGGCGCCGACCCCCGCTCCTCCTCCCGCTCCGGGGTGAGGGTGTGGCGGCTGCGCAGCGAGGCCAGGATGTCCCCGGCGGTGATCATGCCCTCCCGCTGCCAGCCGTGCTGCGCATCCAGCGGCATCTGCTCGATGAAGCGGAGCTCGTAGCCCTCCTCCATGGCCCAGTCGAGCAGGGCGGGGGCCTCGCCGTCGTTCAGCCCGGGCATCAGCACGGAGTTCACCTTGACCGGGGTCAGCCCGGCGGCACGGGCCGCGGCCAGGCCGCGCAGCACGTCTCCGTGCCGGCGGCGGCGGGTCATCCGGTGGAAGACCTCGGGATCGGTGGTGTCCAGCGAGACGTTGACCCGGTCCAGGCCGGCCTCGCGCAGGGCGCCGGCCACCCGCTCCAGGCCGATGCCGTTGGTGGTCAGGGACAGACGGGGGCGCGGCTCCAGCGCGGCACAGGCCGCGACGATGCCGACCAGGCCGGGGCGCAGCAGCGGCTCGCCCCCGGTGAAGCGCACCTCGGTGATCCCGAGCCCGGTCACGGCGATCCGGACCAGCCGGACGATCTCCTCGTCGGTCAGCAGATCCGGCTTGGCGAGCCACTGCAGGCCCTCCTCGGGCATGCAGTAGGTGCAGCGCAGATTGCACCGGTCGGTCAGCGAGACCCGCAGGTCCGTGGCGACCCGGCCGAAGCTGTCCAGCAGCATGCTCTTCTCTCCTCCGCCGTGCCATGCCGGATTTATCGCAGGGTACGCGAGGGCTCCGACATTCGACAGCGCGTGGCAGCCGGGTGCCCATCCGCCCCGGTGGCCACGGCGATTGGCCGGACTCGGGTGCGAGCACTGTCGGTGGCGGCCCGTATTCTCAGGGACCATGCTCGATGACCACCAGCCGGCCGGTCCGGTGCCCGCCGCGTCCCCGCCCGCGGCGTCCCCGGTGTCCCCGTCCGCCGTCGCCCTGCCGTCCGCGGTGCCCGCCGTGCCCGGGCAGCAGGACGCGCGGCCGGCCGCGGGAGGCTGGCCCAGCGGATATCCGAGCGGTTATGCGGTGGTCGACGTGGAGACCACCGGCCTGCGGCGGGACGACCGTATCGTCTCGGCCGCGGTGTACCGGCTGGACGCCCGCGGCCGGGTGGAGGACCACTGGTACACGCTGGTCAATCCGCAGCGCGATCCCGGCCCGAGCTGGCTGCACGGGCTGACCTCCGAGATGCTGGCCGGCGCGCCGCTGTTCACGGAGATCGCCGAGGAGTTCGGGGAGCGGCTGGCCGGGCGGGTCCTGGTGGCGCACAACGCCGTCTTCGACTGGACGATGATCGCCCGGGAGTACGCGCGGTCCCGGCGCCGGGCGCCGGTACGGCAGCGGCTGTGCACCATCGCGCTGGCCAAGGAGCTGTCCCTGCCGCTGGCCAACTACAAGCTGGAGACCCTGGCCGCCTACTACGGGGTGGTGCAGCGCCGGGCGCACCACGCGCTGGACGACGCCCGGGTGCTGGCCGAGGCGTTCCGGCCGGCCCTGGTGCGGGCGGCCCGCGGCGGGGTGCGGCTGCCGCTGCTGGCCTGCCTGCCGATCACGGAGTGGTCCGACACGCCCGGGCCGCAGGGCAGCTGGCGCCCGAGCTGGCGGCGCAGCAAGCGCCGTGATCCGTGCCCGTATCCGAATCCGGGGCGGTATGTGCCCGGCGGGCCGCTGGTGCGGGGCATGCGGGTGGCGTTCTCCGGGGACACCTCGGTGGACCGCGAACTGCTGGAGGACCAGGCCTACGAGTCCGGGCTGCACATCGCGCAGAGCGTGTCCCGGCGGACCAGCCTGCTGGTGACCAACGACCCGGAGGCGGCCACCAGCAAGGTGCGCAACGCCCGGGAGTACGGCATCCCGGTGCTGGACGAGGCGGCCTTCACCCAGCTGCTGCGGGAGGTGGCGCCGCCGGAGGCCATGCCGGGCCGGCCGGGCCTCCAGGCCCCGCAGGAGGCGCCCCGTGGGCGGGGGTGCTGAGCCGGAGGGCCGCCGCCATTGGGTACCGTCGGGGGCTGTGTACCGTTTCCTGCTCTCCCGGCAGTGGGTGCTGCTCACCCTCGTCGCGCTGCTGCTGATCCCGCTGATGGTGCTGGCGGGCTTCTGGCAGATGGGCCGGCACGAGCAGCGGGTGGCGCGCAACGACCTGATCGCCGCCAATCTGTCCGCCGAACCGGTGGAGATGGCCGAGCTGACCGCCCCCGGCCGGGGGCCGGACGCCGCCGACCGCTACCGGCCCGTGACCGTGACCGGCCGCTACGACCGGGACCACGAGGTGGTGGTGCGCCACCGCAAGGGACCGGGTGCGGGCGGCAGCGGCGGCATCGGCTACTTCGTGGTCACCCCGCTGCTGCAGGCCGACGGCACCGCGGTGCTGGTCAACCGCGGCTGGGTGCCGGCCGGGGACGACCCCGCGCGGCTGCCCGAGGTGCCCGCGCCGCCGGCGGGCGAGGTGACGGTCACCGGCCGGCTGATGGCCGACGAGACCACCGGCAGCCGCGGGGTGCAGGAGCGGTCCGGGCTGCCGGAGGGCATGGTGATGCTGATCTCCAGCCACCAGCGGGCGGCGGAGATGGGCGTCCCGGTGCTGGGCGGCCATCTGGAGCTCACCGCCACCGATCCCGCGCCGCCGGAGGACGTCCCGCAGCCCGCGCTGCTGGACGCACCCGACCACAGCGGCATCGGCGCGCACTTCGCCTACGCCCTGCAGTGGTGGTTCTTCGCCGCCATGGTCCCGGTCGGCTGGTTCCTGCTGGCCCGCCGGGAGGCCGCGGAGCGCGCTCCGGGCCGGAGGGACGCCTCCTCCGGCTCCCCCGGCGGCCCGCCGTCCGGACCGTCCGGACCGGCAGCCGGGGACGGGTCCGGGGACGGAACCCGCGCCGGGCAGCAGCCGCGGCCTGCCGGGACCACGGCCTGAGCAGCCCGCCCCGGCGGCGCGCCGGGGCACCGGGGAGGGGCGTCAGGAGACCCGTTCGGGGGCGTGGCGGGAGGCGCGCACCCGGACCTCCACCGGAAGGGTCTTCAGGCCCGTCGAGGCCCGGGCATGGGCCACGACCTCGGCGCGCAGCCGCCGCACCGCCTCGCCCGGTTCGCCCTGCGGGCCGAGCAGCAGACCGATCCGCAGCCGGGGCTGGCTGCGGCGCCCCACCAGGGTGACGCCCGCCCGGTCGACACCGGGAAGCGCCTCCGCCTCGGCCGCCACCACATCCTCCAGCGCGCGCCCGCCGAGATGCGCTCCCCCGCCGTCCCCGGTCTCCACCCACAGCTCGTGCAGCCGGTCGCGGCGCATCTGGGCCAGCACCCACCACAGGGCGAGCAGCACCAGCAGCACCAGGCCGCCGATCACCACCGGCCACCACCAGCCGTCGTCCCGCCACTGGACCCGGTCGGCCCGGGTGAGCAGCACGTCGTCGGGGCCGCTCCACGGCCACAGGTCCGCCAGCCCCAGCCGCCGGGGCAGGTCCAGGGCCCCGGCCAGCACGGCTGCGCCCGCGGCCATCAGCAGCAGCCCGGTGAGCGCCAGCAGCACCCGGTTGACGACTCGCAGCATGCTCCACCTCTCGTGCGCCCGCACCGCCCGGTGCGGGACCGGCGCGGCGGCCCCTCCGGCAGGGCCGGCGGGCCGGGCCGGGTCGGGTCGGGTCGGGTCGGTCAGCGTTTCGGGGGACGGCGGACATGGACCGCCAGCGCGGGCGGATGGGCCAGGCCCATCCGGTCGAGACTGTCGCCGAGCACCGCCTCCAGATCGGAGCGGACGTCGGCCAGATCCCGGAAGTGGGCCTGGGCCTCCGCCCGCACCCGGCGACGGCCGACCGCCACCCGGACCGACTGCACACCGGACACCTCCAGCGCGCGGTCGCGCAGCGCAACGGCGGCGGCATGGCGCTCTATGGCGGCCCGCAGCAGCCCGGCCTCGCCGCGCATCGGCATCAGATTGCGCAGCCCCGGGGTGACGGCCAGCAGCACCAGCCACAGCCCGGCCAGCACCGCGGCACAGGCGGCGGCCACCACCCAGGGGTCGTCCAGGGTGCGGGTGGCCAGTTCGTCGGCGAGCCCGGTGCGCCAGGCGGTGGCGGGCCGGTCGGCACGCACCGAGGCGATGTCGTAGAGCAGCAGCCCCACGGAACCCAGCAGGATCAGGGCGAGCAGGACGGCGGGCACCCGGCGCACCGACCAGAACCGGCTCGGTGCGGTGGCGGGCGAGCTCCCGGCCGGCGGCTCCGGCGGGGGCTGCGGCACCGGCGGCGGTGCCGTGTCCGCCCCGCCGCTGCCGGCCGTACCGGTTCCGGAAACGGTCTGCGCCCCGCTCATGTGACCCTCCGCTCCGCGGCGCCGCGCAGCATGTGCTCGGAGTGCAGCCGCTCCACGTCCACCGCCACGTCGGTCACCTCCATGCCCGCGAGTTCGCCCAGCCGCCGGGTGATGCGGCGGCGGACGGCCCGGCACTGGGCGCCGATGTCGGAGGGGTAGCGCAGTTCCACGGACACCCGGACGTGGGCCATGCCGCCGCTGCCGTCCGCGCCGGGGTGGCGCCGTACCGAGGCGGTGGCGTGCGGCATGGCCGGGGCGCCGGGCAGGGCCTCGCGGGCGGCGCGGGCCGCCAGCTTGGCGATCACCTGATCGGCGACGCGGGTGGCGCCGCGCTCGGCGGGCGGCACCTCGTTCAGGCCCAGGGTGCCGGGCCGGTGGTCCGGTGCCTCCGGATTCCCCGTGCTCTCCGGCGCACCGGACGCACCGGACGCATCCGCGGGCCCGGCAGGGGGTTCCATGGCCACGGCGCGGGAGCCGTGCGGTGCGTCAGTGGCGTCGCTCATCGTCCCGGCCGCGTTCCCCTGTCCGGAAGAACTCCCCGAGTTCCAGATCGCCTTCGGCGAACCGCCCGGCGACGAAGCCGACTGCGCCGAGTGCGGCAACCAGCAGAAAGGCACCGAAGCCACCGAAATAGCCGGCGAATCCGAGTGCCATTCCGGCGATCATGCCGGTCACGGCCAAGCTCATGATGCGCTCCTTCACCGGGCGTCCGGACTATTGCAGCCGGGGCCGCTCTTCTTCGTCTTCCTCTTCCTCGTCGTCGGGGAGTTTCACATCGCTCACCGCGATATTGACCTCGACGACCTGAAGTCCCGTCATCCGCTCCACGGCGGAGATGACGTTCTCCCGTACGGTACGGGACACTTCGGCGATCGAGACGCCGTACTCGACCACGATCTCCAGGTCCAGTGCGGTCTGGACCTCGCCCACCTCGGCCTTGACACCGCGCATGGCGGCGGACCGGCCGCCGCCGGGGACCCGGTCGCGGACCGCGCCGAAGGTGCGGGCCAGACCGCCGCCCATGGCGTGCACGCCCACCACGTCCCGGGCGGCGAGGCCGGCGATCTTCCCGACCACGCCGTCGGCGATGGTGGTGCGCCCGCGGCTGCCCGGATCGCCGGTGCCGCGCCGGGTGCCCAGGGTCTTGGCGGCGGGGGCGGAGTTCTCCGGTGCCGCCTCGGTGCTGCTCTCGGTCACTGTGCCAGCCTCCCTGTCCGGGACTCTACGCTTGGTCCGCGGCGAACCGGCCACGCCGTTCGCCCGTCCTGGTGCCACAGTACGCATATGTGGCGCATGGGACCCGCTTTCACCTCCGTTCGGGTGGAGCGGACGGCGGTGCCCGCGCCGCATACGCAATGCTGTACCCACACCCGGCCGTTCTGCACGGGATACGGGCCGGGTGGAGAAGGTGATCCGGATGAACGAGGTGGAGACGGGCGACCCGGCGGACGGCGGGCTGCGCGCCGCGGTGCGGGCGCAGCTCGGGCTGGGCAGGCTGCTGCCGCTGGGCGGCCCGGAGGACGGGGCATGGCTGGCCGAGCGGGCCGCCGTGCGGGTGCTGGGCGAGGCCGCGCGGGAGCCGGCCGGGATCCGCGTGACCCGGCTGCGGATCGGCCCGGCGGGCGGCGAACCGGAGGAGGGGGAGGGGCCGGCGGTGGTCACGCCGCCGCCGAGTGCGCTGCCGCCGGGGCCGCTGCGGGTGGCGGCGGCGTTCGCCGCCTCGGCGGTGCGGCCGATTCCGTCCTCCGCGCAACTGCTGCGGGAGCTGCTGACCGAGACCGCCGGCCGGCGGCTGGGGCTGCGGGTGGTGGCCGTCGACCTGCACGTCACCGGGCTCATCACCGAGAGCGCGGGCGGGCGGCGGCCCGGCCCGGAGCCGCAGGCCGAGGCGGCGGAAGCCGAGCCGGGGGAAGCCGAGCCGGGGGAAGCCGGGGCAGGGAAAGCCGCGGCGGCGGAGACCGGGGCGGAGGAGGCGCGGGGCGAGGCCGCCGGGGACGCCGAGGCACGGGTGGCCGCCGCGGTCCGGGCCGTGCCCGGAGTGCTGGGGCTGACCACGGCGCTTGCCGTGCCGGGCCGGGCGGTACGGGTGCGGGACGGGGAGGCGCATCTCCAGGTCCGCCTCCGGGCGCCGGGACCGGAGGGTCCCCGGACCCTGGACGTCGCCCGCGCGGTCCGCGACGCGGCGGCGCGGGCCGCCGGGACGGACCGGGTGGCCGTGCTGATCACCGACCTCGTCTGAGTCCCCGGCCCCGCAGCGGCGCGCAGGCGGCCGTCCCGGCGGTGTCCGGGCCGGGCCGGCCGGGGCCGGGCACGGCACGGTGCTGCCCCCAGCGAACGCATCCGGCGCGGAGCGGCCCGGCGTGGGTGCCGGGCGAGTCGGTACCCGCCGGGGGCCTGCGGCGCCGCACGGCCCCGGCCGCCGCCACGGCGAAGCCGGAGCAGCGGTGCCTTGTCAGCGGTGCCGTGGCGGGTGCGGGGCTACTCGGCGAGGCCGGCGAGGTCGCGCAGCCGGCGGGCCTGGGCCGCGCGTTCGGCGGCACGCTGGGCGTCGTAGCCGCGCCCCGCGGCACCGCGCAGCAGCGCCTTGGTCTCGATCACCGCGTCACGCGGCGCGGCCAGCAGCGCCGCGGCCAGGTCCTCCAGCGTGCCCGGCAGTTCCTCCAGCGGCACCACCAGATTGGCCAGTCCGATGCGCTCCGCCTCGGCGGCCGTGACCGCCCGCCCGGTGGTGCACAGCTCCAGCGCGCGGGCGTACCCGACCAGCGACACCAGCGGGTGCGTGCCGCCCAGATCGGGCACCAGGCCGAGCGAGGTCTCGCGCATGGCGAAGCTCGCGTTCTCCGTACAGATCCGCAGGTCGCACGCGAGCGCAAGCTGGAATCCCGCGCCGATGGCGTGCCCCTGCACGCCGGCGATGGTGACCACGTCGTTCCGGCGCCACCAGGTGAACGCCTCCTGGTACTCCGCGATGGCCGCGTCCAGGTCCTCGTCCGTGCCGCGGGCCAGGGCCAGGAAGCCCGGCTCGCCGGGGATGCCCTCCGGGGTGAAGGCCCGCTTGTCCAGCCCGGCGGAGAAGGACGGGCCCTCGGCGCGCAGCACCACCACCCGGACGCTGCCGGGCAGCGCCGAGCCCGTCTCGGCCAGCGCCCGCCACATGGCCGGCGTCTGGGCGTTGTGCTTGGCGCCGTTGGTGAGCGTGACCGTGGCCACGGCTCCGTCGACGGTCACCCGCACACCGTCCTTGTCGAGCAGGCTCATCCGCACCTCCGGTCGGCTACTCCTCGGTAATACCGAGCAGAGTAACGACCCGGCAGGGCACGGCCCGCTCCGGGGCGGGATACCGCCGCCGGCGCCGCGCACGGCGGGGCGAACGGCGCCGGGCGGCGCCGCCGGCCCGGCTCAGGATGCCGTGGCCGAGGAGGAGGGGGCGGCCTTCTTGCCGCGCGTCGCTCCGCCGCGGCCCCGCAGGGCCACGTCGGCCTCGCTGAGCATCCGGTGCACAAACCCGTACGACCGGCCGGTTTCCTCGGCCAGGGCACGGATACTCGCGCCCGATTCGTATTTCCTCTTGAGGTCTTCCGCGAGCTTCTCGCGCGCGGCGCCGGTCACCCGGCTTCCCTTCTTCAGAGTCTCGGCCACCCGTGCCTCCTCGTGGGAAGTGCGCTCTGGAACTCTCATGATCACCCCTATCCGCGTTCCTGGCCACCCATTCGGCGAGGTCGGTGAAGCGGCGGGATTTCCGGCCGTCCGCAATCTCCGGGGAACAGCCCCGGCGGCCCGGAACCCGGGCCCCGGCAACTCCCCCGAATGGCTGCCAAAAGGGCTGGTCAGCGCGGCCCGGCGGAATAGCCGCCAAGGACAATCGGGACACCGCTCCCCGCGGGATACCCCGGATTCCGTCCGGCGCCCTCCCTGCCCGTGTACCAGGCATCCTCACTCAGATGACGGACCCGGGGTCGGCCGAATGATCGAGAGCATCTGATGCGGAGCGTCCGCCACCGGTACGGCCGGCGGACGCCCGCCGGCCTCGGGCCAGGACGCCCGCCGGCCTCAGGCGAGCGCGACCAGATCCGCGTACTCCGCGCTCCACAGGTCCTCGACGCCGTCCGGCAGCAGGATGATCCGCTCCGGCTGGAGCGCCTCCACGGCGCCCTCGTCGTGGGTCACCAGGACCACCGCGCCGGTGAAGGTGCGCAGCGCGCCGAGGATCTCCTCCCGGCTGGCCGGGTCCAGGTTGTTGGTGGGCTCGTCCAGCAGCAGCACATTGGCCGAGGAGACCACCAGGGTGGCCAGGGCCAGCCGGGTCTTCTCCCCGCCGGAGAGCACGCCCGCGGGCTTGTCCACGTCCTCCCCGGAGAACAGGAAGGAGCCGAGGATCTTGCGGACCTCCACCAGATCCAGATCGGGCGCCGCGGAGCGCATGTTCTCCAGCACGGTGCGGTCCGGGTCGAGGGTCTCGTGCTCCTGGGCGTAGTAGCCCAGCTTGAGGCCGTGGCCCGGGATCACCGCGCCGGTGTCCGGCTGCTCCAGGCCGGCCAGCAGCCGCAGCAGGGTGGTCTTGCCCGCGCCGTTCAGTCCCAGGATGACCACCCGCGAGCCGCGGTCGATGGCCAGCCCCACGTCGGTGAAGATCTCCAGCGAGCCGTAGGACTTGGACAGGCCCTCGGCGGTCAGCGGGGTCTTGCCGCAGGGCGCGGGCTCGGGGAAGCGCAGCCGGGCCACCTTGTCGGCGGCGCGCTCGGCCTCCAGGCCGGCCAGCAGCTTGTCGGCCCGGCGCGCCATGTTCTGCGCGGCGGTGGCCTTGGTGGCCTTGGCGCGCATCTTGTCGGCCTGGGAGTGCAGGGCGGCGGCCTTCTTCTCGGCGTTGGCCCGCTCGCGCCGCCGGCGGCGCTCGTCGGCCTCGCGCTGGGCCAGGTACTGCTTCCAGCCCATGTTGTAGACGTCGATCACGGACCGGTTGGCGTCCAGGTAGAAGACCTTGTTGACCACCGTCTCCACCAGGCCGATGTCGTGCGAGATGACGATCAGGCCGCCGCGGTAGGTCTTGAGGAAGTCGCGCAGCCAGATGACGGAGTCGGCGTCGAGGTGGTTGGTGGGCTCGTCCAGCAGCAGGATGTCGGCGTCGGAGAAGAGGATGCGGGCCAGCTCCACCCGGCGGCGCTGGCCGCCGGAGAGGGTGCGCAGCGGCTGGCCCAGCACCCGGTCCTCCAGGCCCAGGCTGGCGGCGATGGTGGCGGCCTCGGCCTCGGCGGCGTAGCCGCCCTTGGTGAGGAACTCGGTCTCCAGCCGCTCGTACTTCTTCATGGCCCGCTCCCGGGTGGCGCCCTTGCCGCCGGCCATGCGTTCCTCGTTCTCCCGCATCCGGCGCAGGACGACGTCCAGCTCCCGGGCGGAGAGGATGCGGTCACGGGCGAGCATGTCGAGATCGCCGGTGCGGGGGTCCTGGGGCAGATAGCCGACCTCGCCGCTGCGGCTGATGGTGCCGCCGGCCGGGACGCCCTCGCCGGCGAGGCACTTGGTGAGGGTGGTCTTGCCGGCGCCGTTGCGGCCGACCAGACCGATGCGGTCGCCGCGGGCGACCCGGAAGGTTGCGGATTCGAGCAGGACGCGGGCGCCGGCACGCAGCTCCACGGCGTTGGCGGTGATCACGGACAGTCTCCATGGGGGGCGTACGGACAAGGGGTGCGCGGTTGCCGGGGCGGGGCGTGGGCACGCATGCGGGCATGCCAGGAAGGCATGCGCGGGCCCGGCGCCGGCGGTACGCCCGCTAAGCCACGAGGAACGGAATGTCCATGCGGACCAGTCTAACCGCGCCGGGCAAACGGTTTTCCGGGCTCTCCGGGCGCCCCCGGGGGCGCCGCAGGCCCCCCGGACCGCCGGGGCGGGCGGCCGCCCGCCGCCGGCCGCGTCCCGGTCCCGCCGCCGGCGCTTCTGCCGCCGCCCTCTCCGGTGTGGAGCTGGAAGGCGGCGCGGCGGATCCGTTTGGCGGCGGCCGGGTCCGCGTGCGCCGACGCCAGGGCCAGCAGCACCTGGACGGTGCGCGGATGCCCGCAGGCGCGGACCTCCTGCAGCAGGGCGGGCAGGCTGGGCTGGACGGCCGACTCCAGGTGGTCGAGCAGCAGGCCGGCGGCGCCGTGCTCGTGCGCGGCCGAGGCGGTGTCCACCCACAGCCAGGTGGCCTCCTCGCGGGTCAGCACGTCCAGCGGGGTGTCGGTGGCGTCCCGGGCTCCGCCGCTGTCCAGGTCGGCCAGCCAGAGCAGGGCGTAGGGGCGCAGCAGGGGCTCGTCTGCGGCGGCCTGCACGGCGTCCCGGGCCGGGGCGCCGACCACCCGCAGCGCCTCGAAGGCCAGGCCGCGGATCAGGGCGTCCTCGCCGCGCGCGGCGTCCAGCAGTTCGGCGACGGCCGGGCCGGTGGGGCGGGCGGCGAGCCAGGCGCGGTACTCGGCGCGGGCCGGGCCGGGGGTGAGGGTGACGCAGCCGCGCAGCATGGCGACGGCGGACTGCTCGATGTTGCCGGCGGGGCTCTGCGCGGCCACGCAGATGTGCTCCAGTTTGGTCCAGACCACCCAGCTTCCCAGGGGGGTGAGGCGGGCGCGGGCGGGATGGTCGCCGCGGGCGTGCAGGGTGAGGGCGCCGACGTCGGCCAGCGCGTCCAGGGCCCAGCCGAGCAGGCGGGTCAGCTCGGCCTGCGAGGGCGGAGCGCCGTCCTCGCGGCCGTCCGGACGGCCGTCCTGGCCGCCGTCCTGGCGGCGTTCGGCGCGCAGCTCGGCGACGCGCTGGTGCAGCAGGTCGCACAGGCCGGCGGCGGTCACCGGTCCGGCCGAGAGCTGCATCACGGACAGCAGCTGGGGCAGGGCGGCGACCACCTCGGTGACGGCGATGGGGTCGGCGTCGTCGGGGGCGGGGCGGACCAGCGACCAGCCGTCGAAGAGCGCGACCCAGCCGCGCAGCACGGCCGTGTCGTCGCTGTCCCAGGCGCGCAGCCGCCAGCCGGCGCGCACCGAGCGGCCGTCGTCGTCCTGCTCGACCAGGCCCGCCAGCCGGGCCCGGCCGAAGTGGTCGCGGACCTGGGCGGGGGTCAGGCCGAGTTCCGCGGCCGCGGCGGCGGGGTCCGCACCGGGGTCGGTCCCGGTCCGTTCGGCCCAGCGGGCCAGGCGGACCGCGGGCTCCAGCAAGTGGCGTACCAGAAGGGCGAGTTCGCGCTGAGAGGGGGTGCCGTGCGGCGGCCGGGGCGGCCGCCGCCGGGCGGCTCGGGCACTCCGCTCGGGGGCTGGCTGTTCGGGGACGGAGGACGCCGCAGAGGAGACAACGTGCAGCCGGGGCTCGCGCGGTGGGATCGTCACGCCAGCAGTGTCACCAATGAGAGGTCGAAAGCCCAAACCCCGTGCCCCCACCCCCCATATCGCCTCCCGCGCAGCGCCGCGGGAGGCTCCGTGGTCATGCGCGGCAGCGACGCGCCTGCCGCCGGGCGCCCGTCCCGGCCCCGCCCCGGCGGCAGGACCCGGCGGCAGGACCGGCGGGCGGGGACCCGGTCCAGGGCCCGGTACAGGGGCTCAGTACAGGGGCCCGGTCCAGGGACTCAGTACAGGGGGGTGAGGAAGCGGCGGAGACGTTCCTCGTACGGCCCGGGGGCGGCGTTCCACATGGCGGCGTGCTGGGCGTCCGGGACCGTCTCCAGCACCACGCTCTCCGGGTGGCGGCGGGCCAGCTCGCGGGACGCCCGCCAGGGGGCGATGGTGTCCCCCGGCCCGTGGAAGACCAGCACCGGGGGCATCCGCCGGCCGGGCAGGTCCGCCTCGGCGGGCAAACCGACCCGGGACGCGTCCGGCATTCCCAGCCGGCCCCGCGCCGCGCCCGGCAGCAGTGGCCGCAGCGGCGCGGGCACCCGCCGCTCCGCGGCCAGCGCGCGCAGCGTGACCCGCCAGTCGAGCACCGGCGAGTCGAGCACCATCCCGGCGATCCGGTCCCGCACCCCCGACTGTGCCGCGGCGCGCAGCGCCATGGTGCCGCCCACCGACCAGCCGAGGAGCAGCACCCGGCGCGCGCCGTAGCGCACCGCGTAGCGGATCGCCGCGTCCACGTCCTGCCACTCGGTCGTGCCGAGCCGGCCGAGCCCGCCCGGGGGCGCCGGGGCGCCGGGGTCGCCCCGGTAGCTGGGGACCAGCAGCGGGAGCTTGTGCCGGCGCAGAAACGGCATCAGGTTCATGGCCTGCTCCCGGGTGGTGCCCAGCCCGTGCAGCAGGATCACCCACAGGTCGCGCTCGCCGGTGAGGTACCAGGCCGGCATCGGCCCCAGGCCGGTGTGGATGTCCACCTCGGCGGAGCTGATGCCGAGCGCGCGGAACGGCTCCCCGGCGTAGAGCTGCGGGGTGAGCCGCACCCGGGAGCCCGGCCGCAGTTCCCCCTCGCTGACCTGCTCCAGGTGGCGTACCACCGTGTCGGCGCCGCCGTCCGGCCCGAGTACCTCGCCGACGATCGCCCGGCAGCCCGGCCCGGCCAGGCCGTAGCGGCCGGGCCGCACCGACTGCACGGTGCGGCTGAGGGTGACCTCGCCGGGGGACGCGGCGTGCACCAGCAGTTCCGGGCCGCGGAACCCGGCCGGTTCCCGGGCCGGGCGCAGAGCGGTGCCGCTGGCGTAGCGGCCGGCCGCCACGGCGGCGGCTCCGGTTCCGAGCAACAGGGACGTGGCGGCGGTCACGGCCGCGGTGGTACGCCGACGCATGCCCTCCAGCATGACCGCGGCGGCGGGCGGCGGCGACCGGAGGCGGCCGGCGGGGTGAGCGGGCCGGCCGCCGTACGGGACTGCTGTGCGCGGTGGCGCGGGGGTGGCGTGTGGGACTGGGCACATTACGAGGCCGCAGGTCAAGGGGGAGTTGACGCCGTTACGGGGGCGTGGTGGACTCATGGATGCCAAACGGCGGCAGGAGAGGAAGCCGGTGCGAATCCGGCGCGGTCCCGCCACTGTCACCGGGGAGTGCACCCCCACCGCAACGCCACGGCCCGCAGGGGCTGGAAGGCCGGGGGAGGCATCGATCCGGGAGCCAGGAGACTCTCACCGCCGGTCACGTCGAGCCAGGGCGCGGACCCTGAGTGAGGACATTCCCATGACGGGCTATCGCCTGATCCTGTCACGCCCGGAACACCTGCCCCCGCCCGCCCGAGGGGTGACGGCGGGCTGACACCATGCCGACGCCGTCTCCCACCGCGTGCGGCATGGCCCTTGGTTTCTGCGCCGATCTGCTCACCGGCGACCCCCGCAGGGGGCATCCGGTGGCCGGATTCGGCCGGGCCGCCGCTGCCCTGGAACGCCTGCTGTGGCGCGACCGGCACAGTGCCGGCGCGCTGTACACCGCGCTGTGCGCGGGCCCGGCCGTGGCCGCGGGCGCGCTGCTCGAACGCCGCACCGCCGCCGCGCCGGTGCCGCGCACGCTGGCGACCGCCGCCGTCACCTGGACCGTGCTGGGCGGTACCAGCCTGGGCCGGCAGGCGCGGCGGATCGCCGCCGCGCTGGAGGCCGGGCGGCTCGGGCGCGCCCGGGAACTGCTGCCCGGCCTGTGCGGGCGCGATCCGCACTCCCTGGACGCCGACGGCATCGCCCGCGCGGTGGTGGAGTCGGTGGCCGAGAACACCTCCGACGCGGTGGTCGGCGCGCTGGTGTGGGGCGCCGCGGGCGGCATCGCCGGCCTGGCCGGCTTCCGGGCGGTCAACACCCTGGACGCGATGGTCGGTCACCGCTCCCCGCGGCACCGGCGGTTCGGCTGGGCAGCGGCCCGGCTGGACGACGCGGCCGGCTGGCCAGGAGCCCGGCTGACCGCCCTGCTCGCGGCGATGGCCGGCCCGGACGGGCGGGGGGCGGTGCGCGCCTGGCGGGCCGACGCCCACCGCCATCCGAGCCCCAACGCCGGGGTGGTGGAGGCGGCCTTCGCCGGCGCCCTGGGCGTGCGGCTGGGCGGCACCCTCTCCTACGGCGGGCGGGTCGAGCACCGCCCGGTGCTCAACCCGGGCGGCCGCCGGGTGACGGTCGCGGACATCGAACGCGCGGTCCGCCTCTCCGGCCGGGTCTGCCTGCTCGCCCTGCTGCTGGCCGCAGCCGGGCGGGCCGCGGCCGAGGCCGCCCGCGGCAACCCCCCGGGAGGACCGCGATGACGGCGGCCGCATCGCCGACGGCGGCGGCGACCGTGCCGGTGACCACGGCGCGCCGCTCACCGCTTCCCCGCCCGGGCACGCCC
>NZ_WTLH01000330.1 GCF_011421595.1 Streptomyces sp. YIM 98790
CGGCTCGCCCGCGGTTCGCCCCCCCCCGGACGGGTCCGCAGCCCCGGTCCGCAGCCCGGTCCGCGTCCGGGCCCGTCCGGGGGCCGTCGCGCATCACGCGGCCTCCGGACGGGTCCGCCGCCGGCCGGCAGCGGGGCCGTACCCCTCGTCCGTACCCGGAGTCCGTACCGAAGTCCTGAAGGGAGCCGTCCGTGGGGCGCTACATCATCCGGCGACTGATCCAGATGATCCCGGTCTTCATCGGCGCCACCTTCCTGATCTTCGTGATGGTGTACGCGCTCGGCGACCCGGTGGGGGCCCTGTTCGGCGACCGTGCCCCGGACCCGGCCACCGCCGCCCGGCTGCGCGCCGAGTTCAACCTCGACAAGCCCCTGTGGCAGCAGTACCTGCTCTACATGGGCGGCATCCTCAGCGGCGACTTCGGCACCGCCTTCAACGGCCGCCCGGTGACCGACCTGATGGGCGACGCCTTCCCGGTCAGCTTCCGGCTGATGCTGGTGGCCCTGGTCTTCGAGATCGTGTTCGGCATCATCCTGGGCGTGGTCTCCGGGCTGCGGCGCGGCCGGGCGGTGGACACCACCGTGCTGATGCTCACCCTGGTGGTGATCGCCATCCCCACCTTCGTGCTGGGCACCACGCTCCAGTTCTTCCTCGGCGTCGAGCTGGAATGGATCGATCCGGCGGTCAGCTCCGAGGCCCGCTTCTCCGAGCTGATCGTGCCCGGGCTGATCCTGGCGATGGTGTCCCTGGCCTATGTCACCCGGCTGACCCGCACCTCGATCGTGGAGAACCTGCGCGCCGACTACATCCGCACCGCCGTGGCCAAGGGCCTGCCGCGGACCCGGGTGACGGTGCGGCACCTCCTGCGCAACTCCCTGATCCCGGTGGTCACCTATCTCGGCGCGGACATCGGCACCCTGATGGCCGGTGCCATCGTCACCGAACGCATCTTCAACATCCAGGGCGTCGGCTACCAGCTCTTCCAGGGCATCGTGCGGCAGAACTCGCCCACCGTGGTGGGCTTCGTCACCGTGCTGGTGCTGATCTTCCTGCTGGCCAACCTGCTGGTCGACCTGCTCTACGCCGTGCTGGACCCGAGGATTCGCTATGCCTGACGAGAGAGAGTTCCAGGACGACGCGGCACCCCCGCCCCAGCTTCCGCCGGGCGAACGGAGGCCGCGCGGACCCAGCCCGTCCATCGACGCCACCGCGGAGAGCGCGCCGGACGACGTGCTCGCCGCGCAGGAGAAGACCGCCGTGGAGGCGCTGGAGGCCAACGGCCGCCCGGAGAGCGCCCGCAGCCTCAGCTCCGACGCCTGGCACGATCTGCGCCGCAACCCGGTCTTCCTGATCTCCTCGCTGCTCATCCTCTTTCTGATCGTGATCGCCATCTGGCCCGGTCTGATCGCCACCCGCGATCCGCTGTACTGCCAGCTCGGCCGCGCCTACGAGGAACCCTCGGCCGGCCACTGGTTCGGCTTCGACAACCAGGGCTGCGACGTCTACACCCGCACCGTCTACGGAGCACGCGCCTCCATCGCGGTCGGGGTGTGCGCCACCCTCGGGGTGACCCTGCTGGGCGCGGTGATCGGCGGGCTGGCCGGCTTCTTCGGCCGGTTCTGGGATCCGGTGCTGTCCCGCACCACGGACATCTTCTTCGCCATCCCCATGGTGCTGGGCGCGATCGTCTTCCTGTCCATGATCCGGCTCGGCTCCATCTGGCCGGTGGTGCTGGTGATCACCGTGCTCGGCTGGCCGCAGATCGCCCGTATCGCCCGCGGCGCGGTGATCTCCGCCAAGCAGAACGACTATGTGCAGGCGGCCCGGGCCCTGGGCGCCGGGAACGCCCGCATCCTGCTGCGCCACATCCTGCCCAATGCCGTCGCCCCGGTGATCGTGATGGCCACCATCATGCTCGGCACCTTCATCGTGCTGGAGGCCACCCTGAGCTTCCTGGGCGTGGGCCTGAAACCGCCCACCGTCTCGTGGGGCGTGGACATCTCGGCGGCCTCGGACGGCATGAAGTTCCGCAACGCCCCGCACATCCTGCTCTATCCGGCCGCCGCGCTGAGCCTGACCGTCCTGGCCTTCATCATGATGGGCGACGCGGTGCGCGACGCCCTCGACCCGAAACTGCGCTGAGGAGGCACATCGCGTGTCGCAGGAATCCCAGCAGGAATCCCAGCAGCCGCTGCTGGAGGTCCGGGATCTGCGGATCGAGTTCCACACCCGCGACGGCATCGCCAGGGCCATCAACGGCGTCAGCTACGCGGTGCACTCCGGCCGGACCCTGGCCGTGCTGGGCGAGTCCGGCTCCGGCAAGTCCGTCACCGCGCAGGCGATCATGGGCATCCTGGACATCCCGCCCGGCCGGATCACCGGAGGGCAGATCCTGTTCCGGGGCCGTGACCTGCTCACCATGCGGGAGGAGGAGCGGCGGAAGATCCGCGGCGACCAGATCGCCATGATCTTCCAGGACGCGCTGTCCTCGCTCAATCCGGTGCTCTCGGTCGGTTTCCAGCTCGCCGAGATGTTCCGCGTCCACCGCGGGATGTCCCGGGCGGATGCCAGGACCAAGGCCGTCGAGCTGATGGACAAGGTCCGCATCCCGGCGGCGCGGGAGCGGGTGAACGACTATCCGCACCAGTTCTCCGGCGGCATGCGGCAGCGCATCATGATCGCCATGGCGCTGGCCCTGGAGCCGGACCTGATCATCGCGGACGAGCCCACCACCGCGCTGGACGTCACCGTGCAGGCCCAGGTGATGGACCTGCTCGCCGAGCTCCAGCGCGAGTACCGCATGGGCCTCATCCTCATCACCCACGACCTCGGCGTGGTGGCGGACGTGGCCGACCGGATCGCCGTGATGTACGCCGGGCGGATCATCGAGAACGCCCCGGTCCACGAGCTCTACCGCTCGCCCGCCCACCCCTACACCAAGGGCCTGCTGGACTCCGTCCCCCGCCTGGACCACAAGGGCGGCGAACTGTATGCGATCAAGGGCCTGCCGCCCAGCCTGACGGCCATCCCCCCGGGCTGCCCCTTCCACCCGCGCTGCCCGCAGGCCCAGGACATCTGCCGCACCGACCGGCCGCCGCTCTATCCCGTCGGCCGCACCCGGACCAGCGCCTGCCACTTCTGGAAGGAGACGCTCGATGCAGCCTCCGCAGCCGACCTCGCCCGCTGAGCGGACCACCGGGCGGCCGGGCAGCGAGCCGATCCTGGAAGTCCGCGACCTGGTCAAGCACTTCCCGCTCACCCAGGGCATCGTGTTCCGGCGCCAGGTGGGCGCGGTCAAGGCGGTGGACGGTGTCTCCTTCGACCTCTGTCCCGGGGAGACCCTGGGCATCGTCGGCGAGTCCGGCTGCGGCAAGTCCACCGTGGCCAAGCTGCTGATGTCCCTGGAGACACCGACCTCCGGCCGGATTCTGTACAAGGGGCAGGACATCTCCCG
>NZ_WTLH01000331.1 GCF_011421595.1 Streptomyces sp. YIM 98790
CCCCCGCGCGTCCCCGTGCCCGTGCCCGTCGCCGTCCCGCCGGCCGCCGAGGGGCCGCCGGCGCCGGGCTCCTGCGGGCCCGGACCGGCCGCGTCGCCGTCGAAGCGGTAGCCCACGCCCCACACGGTGGTGATCAGACGGGGACGGGCCGCGTCCGTCTCCACCTTGTGCCGCAGCCGCCGCACATGCACCGTGACCGTGGACAGATCGCCGAAGTCCCAGCCCCACACCTGCGACATCAGCTCCTCACGGCTGAACGCCCGCCCCGGGTGGCGCAGGAAATGGGCCAGCAGGTCGAATTCGCGCAGCGTGAGGGCGAGCGGGCCGCGCGCGTCGCGCGCGGTGCGGGCCACCGGGTCGAGCACGATGCCGCCGCCCCGCAACTGCGGCCCGGCCGCCGGAGCCGCCCCGGCCCGGCGCAGCACCGAGGTCACCCGCAGCACCAGCTCACGCGGGCTGAACGGCTTGGTGACGTAGTCGTCGGCGCCCACCTCCAGGCCGAGGATGCGGTCCTCCTCGTCGCCGCGCGCGGTGAGCATCACCACCGGGACNGCCCACCTCCAGGCCGAGGATGCGGTCCTCCTCGTCGCCGCGCGCGGTGAGCATCACCACCGGGACGGAGCGCCGGGCGCGCAGCCGGCGGCACACCTCCAGCCCGTCCATGCCCGGCAGCATCAGGTCCAGCACCACCAGATCCGGGGGCCGGTCGGCGGCGCGGGCCAGGGCGGCCGGGCCGTCCGCCGCCCGGTCGACCGCGTAACCGGCGCGGTCCAGATAGCCGGTCACCACCTCGGTGACCGTCGGGTCGTCGTCCACCACGAGGACACGCTGGCGATGCGTTGCTGACATGCGGTCGAGTGTCACATCCCGCCCCTGGTAGGTGCGGGGAACGGAGGAGCCCAGATGCGGACGTCAGGAATTCGTAAGGAGGAGTGCCCGGGTATATCCCTATTGTCTCCGTAGGGTAAGAGGGGTGACTGACTCTCTGCCCGACGCGCGTCCCGACTCCACGGCCGGAGCCGCGGCCGGCACCCCGCCGGCCGCCCGGCCCGACGAACGGTTTCCCGCACGGACCGGCCGCAGAACCGGCGGCCGGCCCGATGCCCGGACCGGGGTGCTGCCCGGCGGGCACAGACCACGTGGCGAGATCGTGCTGCCGTGTCTGAACGAGGCCGCCGCCCTCCCGTGGGTGCTGGAGCGCATCCCGCGCGGCTGGCGGGCGCTGGTGGTCGACAACGGCTCCACGGACGGCTCCGGCGAACTGGCCGCCCGGCTCGGCGCCCGCGTGGTCCGCGAGCCGCGCCGCGGCTTCGGCGCCGCGTGCCATGCCGGACTGACCGCCGCCGAGGGCGAGCTCATCGCGTTCTGCGACTGCGACGCCTCCCTGGACCCGGCCGAGGCGGCCCGCGCCGCCGAACCCGTCCTGGCGGGCACGGCCGATCTGGTGCTGGCCCGCCGCCGCCCCACCGCGCGCGGCGCCTGGCCGGCACACGCCAGGGCCGGCAACCTCGCCCTGTCCGTGATGGTGCGCCGCCGCACCGGCGTACGGCTGCACGACATCGGTCCGCTGCGGGTGGCCCGCCGCCGGGCCCTGCTGGACCTGGGACTGACCGACCGGCGCAGCGGCTACCCGCTGGAGATGGTGGTCGCCGCCGCGGACGCCGGCTGGCGCATCCGGGAGACCGAGGTCGCCTACCGGCCCCGCACGGGCAAGTCCAAGGTCACCGGCACCTGGCGGGGCACCTTCCAGGCCGTCCGCGACATGCGGAAGGTCCTGCGGTGAGCGCCGGGGCCCGGACGGCCGCCCGGGACGGCGGCCTGACGCTTCTGGTGATCGCCAAGGAACCGGTGCCCGGGCGGGTCAAGACCCGGCTCAGCCCGTACTTCACCCCGGACCAGGCGGCCCGGCTGGCCGCCGCCGCACTCGCCGACACGCTGGACGCCGTGCGCCGGGTGCCCGCCCGGCGGCGGGTGCTGGTGCTGGCCGGACGGCCGGGGGAGTGGGTGCCGGACGGCTTCGAGGTGGTGCCGCAGTGCCCCGGCGGTCTGGACGAACGCATCGCGGCGGCCTTCGCGGGCTGCGACGGCCCCGCCCTGCTGGTCGGCATGGACACCCCGCAGCTCACCCCGGCGCTGCTGGCCCCGGCCACCGCGCCGGACGGCTGCCCGCCGGGCCGGGCCTGGTTCGGCCCCGCCGAGGACGGCGGCTTCTGGGCGCTGGGCCTGGCCGAGCCCGACCCCGGGCTGGTGCGCGGGGTGCCGATGTCCACCGGGCGGACCGGCGCCGCGCAGCGGAAGCGGCTGGCCGACGCCGGGCTGGAGGTGTGCGAACTGCCCGTGCTGCGGGACGTCGACACCCCGCCGGACGCTGCGCTGATCGCCCGTCAGGCGCCCGGCACCCGTTTCGCCGCCCTGCACGCGGCCCTCACCGCCGGACCGGCCGGGGTGTCCGGGGTCTCCGCGGTGCCGCGCCGGGCGCAGCGGCAACGGGGCGACGCGGGGGCGGGTGTCCGGTGACGACCGTGTCCACACCCGTGGCCGCTCCTGCCTCCGCCCCGGCCTCCGCCCCGGCCTCCGCTCCTGCCTCCGCCCCGGCCGCCGACCCGTCCGCCGGGCCCGCCACCGGCCCGGGCACCGGCACCGCCGTCCGGGACGCACCCGCACACCGGCGGTGCTGGTCCGCGGACCTGTACGCCGACGCGCTGCGCACCGGGCGCGGCCCCCTCTTCCTGCGCCGCCCGGACGGCTGGCTGCTGCCACTGGACATCGAACGCTGGTGCGCAGGCCCGGACGACGCCGACCGTTCGGTGCTGCGCCAGTGCCGCGGCAGCGTGCTGGACATCGGCTGCGGCCCCGGCCGGATGGTCGCCGAACTGGCCCGGCGCGGACAGACCGCGCTCGGCATCGACGTCACCCCGGCCGCCGTCGAACGGACCCGCGCGGCCGGCGGCACCGCCCTGCTCGCCTCGGTCTTCGACCCGCTGCCGCGGGAAGGGGAATGGGGCAGCGCACTGCTGCTCGACGGCAACATCGGCATCGGCGGCGATCCGGTCGCCCTGCTCGCCCGGGTCCGTGAACTCCTCGCACCCGGCGGCCGGCTGCTGGCCGAAGCCGCCCCCGTCAATGTGGACGAGCGGGTCCGGGCACGGCTGGACAACGGCCACGGCGTGCACAGCCCGTCCTTCCCCTGGGCGCGGGCCGGCCGCACCGCGCTGCGCGGCCACGCCGAGCGGGCCGGCTGGCGCACCGCCGCCCAGTGGCGCCTGCACGGCCGGCACTTCCTGCTGCTCGACACCGGCCGCTGACCCGGGCCGGGACGGGACGGCCCGGGC
>NZ_WTLH01000332.1 GCF_011421595.1 Streptomyces sp. YIM 98790
CACCGCACAGGGCGCCGCACCGGGCACCCGGCCGGGCGCGCGGCCAGGTACGCAGGCGGGCGGCGGCGCGGCCGCCGGGCCGTCGGACGTCGAGCTGGTCCGGATGATCCGGGCGGGGGACGCGGGCGCCACCGAGGAGCTCTACCGCAGGCACGCGGAGGCGGTGCGCCGCTATGCCCGCACCTGCTGCCGGGACGCGCACACCGCGGACGATCTGACCAATGAGGTGTTCGCCGCCACCCTGCAGGCGGTGCGCGGCGGGGCCGGGCCGGACACCGCGGTTCGGGCGTATCTGCTGACCTCGGTGCGGCGGGTGGCGGCGGTGTGGGCGCGTTCGGAGCGGCGCGAACACCTGGTCGAGGACTTCGCGGTGTTCTCGGTGAGCGCGGCCGGCGGTCCGCCGGGCGACGGCGACGCCACGGAGCTGGGCGCCGATGTGCGGGCCATGCAGGAGGCGGAGCAGTCGCTGGCGGTGCAGGCGTTCCGCAGCCTGCCGGAGCGCTGGCAGACGGTGCTGTGGCACACCGCGGTGGAGGAGGCGTCGCCGCGCGAGGTGGCGCCGCTGCTGGGGCTGACGCCGAATGCCACGGCGGTGCTGGCGCACCGTGCCCGGGAAGGGCTGAAGCAGGCGTATCTGCAGGCGCATGTGAACGGGGCGCTGACCGCGGGCGGCGAGTGCGCACGGTGGGCGGACCGGCTCGGCGCGTACGCGAGGGGCGGGCTGCGGTCGCGGGCCGAGCGGGGGCTGCGGCGGCATCTGGACGAGTGCGCGCGGTGCCGGGTGGCGGCGAGCGAGGTCCAGGATGTGAACCAGCACATCCGGGCGGTGCTGCCGGTGGCGTTCATCGGGTGGTTCGCGGCCGGGTCGGGGCTGAAGGCCGCAGGGCTCATCGGCACGGCCGGTGCGGGCGCGGCGGCCGGCGGCAGCACGGGGGCCGGCGGCAGCACGGGGGCCGGCGCGGGAGCCGCGGCCGCGGACGGTGCGGCCAAGGCCGGGATCGCGGCGGGCGTGGTCGTGGCGGCCACGGCCCTGGTGCTGGCGGTGGCGCTGCTGAACGGCGCGCCCTCACCGGAGACGGAACCGGAGACGCCCGAGGTGGCGGCGCCGGCGGAGACGACCGAGCGGGACCGGGAGCCGGAACCGCGGCAGGAGCCGGAGCCCGAACCCGAACCCGAACCGGAACCGGAGCAGGTGGCGGCGCCCGCCCCGCCTCCGGAACCCGAGCCGGAACCGGAACCCGCGCCCGTGACCGAGGCGGCCTCCGGACCGGCGCCCGAGCCGGAACCCGGGCCTGAGCCGTCCCCGGCCACCACCCCGAGCCCGGAGCCCGGACCCGGACCGGAACCGGAGCCGGAGCCCGCACCGGAGCCGGAGCCCGAACCGGACGGCTACCAGTTGCGGCGGCTGGACTTCGATGTGCTGGGGGACGGCGCGAGCCCGGCGATGCGGCTGTTCGAGAGCGACTGGACCTGGCAGCGGGAAGGGCTGTCGATCGGCGGCGAGACCCACGAGCACGGCGTCACGGTGCAGGCCCGCTCCACGCTGGTGATCGACCTCAACCGGGAGTGCCGCCGGTACCGGGCGAAGGCAGGGATCGACGACCTGTCGCACGGCGTCGGCGCGGCGGAGTTCTCGGTGTACGGCGACGACCGGCTGCTGTGGGAGTCGGACCGGGTGGAGGCGGGCAGGCCGGCCGTCGGCTTCGAGGTGCCGCTGGCGGGCGTCCGCACGCTCCGCCTGGAGGTGCACCCCCGCGGGCCGTTCGGGGCGATGTCGCTGGCCGACTGGGCGGACTCGGAGATTCTCTGCGAGTAGCCCGGGGCGGCAGTGCCCGCCCGCACCGGTCCGGCGGCGGCCCCGGCGGGGAAACCGGCCGGGGAAACCGGCGGGAACCGGCGGGGAAACCGGCCGGGAAACCGGCAGCGGCGGCTCAGGGGGTGACGCCGCTGGTGACGGCGCGCGGTTCGCGGTTGCCCTCGCCGGTCCAGCAGGAGCCGCGGCGGCTGATCAGACGGCGCAGCCACACCTCGGTGGCCACCAGCTCGGCCAGGCCGTCCAGCGGCACCGCCGTGCCCTCGGCGGCCTCGCGCAGCGCCTGCCGCACCACCCGGGCCTCGATCAGCCCGGCGTCCGCCAGCAGCGGGGCCTCGAACAGCTCGGTCACTTCCTCCAGAGCGGCGCGCAGGCCGGTGCGCGCGCTCTCCGCGTGCACCGCATGGGTGGGCGCGCCCCAGCCCGGCGGCAGTTCCCGCACTCCGGACCCGGTCAGCACCGCGCGCAGCACCTCGGCCCGGGCCCCCGGCTGCACCCGGAGCGTCTCCGGCAGCACCCGGCAGGCGCGGACCACCTGGTTGTCGAAGAAGGGGGCGTGCAGGCGCTGGTGGCGCAGCTCGACTGCCTGCTCCAGCACCCGGTGGTCACCGGCGGCGCGCGCCAGCTCCGCGCGCGCCCGCTGCTCCCCGGGCCGGCGGCCGGTCAGCCCTGCGCGGGGCCGTTCCGCCGCCGCTTCCAGCCGAATCGATACTTCCGCCAGCGCTTCCCCGGTCAGCCACCGGGCGGCCGGCCCCGGCCGGCTCCAGGACAGCCGGGCCAGCGCCATGGACTGCTCGCCCAGCTCGCGCAGGGCGGCACGGCCGCCGGCGCCCGCGCCATTGGCCATGGCCGAGCGCCGAAGCTGCGAGGCCGCACCCGTCAGCCCGTCCTGGTACGGGGTGCGGGCCAGCCTCCGGGCCGCCCGGTAGGTGGTGTAGACGGCGCGCAGCGGCCCGCCCGTCCCGCCGCCCGCCCGGCCCAGTGCGCTGGCCGGGCGCAGCAGTTGCCAGCGCCGCCGGTCCAGCCACAGGTCGGCCAGCCGGGCCGGATGGGCGTCCAGCACATGGCGGGCGCCGGAGCCGATCAGGTGATCGGAGCTGCCCGCGGACAGCCGGCTGCGGTGCCGGGCGGCGCTGACCAGCGCGGGCGACGGCTCGTCGGTCAGCCGCACCGCGTCCAGGCCGGCGAACGGCAGGGCCTCGGCGCCGCCCGCCACCACCACATGGTGGAAGCGCGGGTCGTCGGCGATGGTGCGGGCCCGCTCCAGCTCGGCGATGCGGTCGATGCGCCCCGGCCCCCCGGCCGCGGTGAGGTCGTTGAAGGTGACGGCCAGCAGCCGCTCGCCGGCCAGGGTGGCGCCGGTGCCGAAGACGGTGCCGGGCTGGCCGGGCAGGCCGGCCGCGAGCAGCGCCAGGGTGGCGGAGGCGCTGCCGCCGGAGAGGTCGGCGCCCACCCCCGGGGCGGGCTCGGGCTC
>NZ_WTLH01000333.1 GCF_011421595.1 Streptomyces sp. YIM 98790
CGCGGCCCGGCGCGGCGCCGGCACCGTGCTGGCCGCCCGGCGCCGGCCGGAGCTGGAGGAGCTCGCCGACGGGCTGACCCGGACGCCCCCGGCGGACAGCGGGGACGTGCCCCGGCACCACGTCGTCCCGGCCGATGCCGGGAGCCCCGACGGCGTCGCCGCGCTGGTGCGCCGCGCCCTGGACGCGGCGGGCCGGGTCGACGCCCTGGTGTACGCGGCGGGCGTGTTCGGGCTGGACCGGCCCTCGGCGGGCGGCGACCTGCCGGAGCGTTCCCTCGCCCTCAACCTGCACGGCTACGCCGAGTGCGCCGGGCGGCTCGTCCGTCACTGGATCCGGCACGGCGTCACCGGATCGGTGATCGGGGTCAGTTCGGTCGGCGCCTCCGCGGCGCTGGTGCGGCACATGGAGAGCTACGGCGCGGCCAAGGCGGCCATGGCGCACCACACGCGCTGCCTGGCCGTCACCGCGGGGCGCCACGGCATCCGGGCCAACCACGTGATCCCCGGGCTGATCCGCACGCCGATGTCGGACGTGGTGTCACCGGAGTTCGAGCAGTGCTGGCTGTCCCGCATCCCGCTGGGCAGGACCGGCCGCCCCGAGGAGGTGGCCGCCTGGACCGGCTACCTGGCCGGCGACGCGTCGGGCTACGTCACCGGGGCGGGCATCCGGGCCGACGGCGGATTCGGCCTGGCCGGGCTGCCTCCGCTCGGCCCGCCCGCCCGGGCGGAGTGACGCGGGCCGCGGAGCCCGCGGGCACGGCCGGGCCGGAGGGGCCGGCACGCCGGTGCGCCGGTGCGCCGCTCACCGGCCCGCCCCCGGCGACCGGTACCGGGCGTCCTGCCGGACGGCGGGCGGGCAGTACCGGGCCGCCCTGTACGGCCCGCGGCACGTCGGCTGGGATGGCACCGAGGACCGAAAGCACAGCGGGCCCAAGGGGAACGCCGCCGGTCCGGGCGCCGTCCGGCCGTAGGTCCCCCGGCATCCCGCCCCGTCGACCACGACTGTGGGGAACGCCATGGCAAGCACCGCGAACACCCCGGGCAGCGCCTACGACGACGTGTGCGTCACCGGCCTGGGTTTCATCCTCCCGGGCGCGGAATCCGTCGCATCCGCCTGGCGGCACCTGGCGCAGGGAGACCCCCAGATCAGCCGGCTCCCGCCGGAGCTCAGCGCCCGCAGCGGCATCCACGGCGGCGGCCGGATCAGCGACTTCGACTACCGCCGCCACCTGCCCGACCTGCCGGACAACTTCGCCAAGCGGTACAGCCGGGACATCCTGATGGTGCTGGCCGCGGTGGAGAACGCCCGCCGGGACGCCGGGCTGGACGGCCCGGACGGCGCCGGGCCCGACCGCACCGGGATCGTCGCCTCCAGCGCCCGCGGTCCCGCCGAGTGGTGGTACCAGATCGCCTCGGGCGAGGACCTCGGCACCGACTGGCCGCCGGTGTCCCCGGACCGCGCCATCCTGGCCTCGCTGGCCGGCACCCCGGCCACGCTCAGCGCCATCCGGCTCGGCGCCCGCGGTCTGGTGACCACCGTCAGCAACGCCTGCGTCGGCGGGCACCAGGCGGTCGCCCTGGCCGGCGACCAGATCCGGCGCGGCGCGGCCGACGTCATGTACGTCATCGGCTACGACCTGCCGCTGGTGCCCCCGGTGTTCCAGGTCTACGCGGCGCCGGGCAGCACCGTGCTCAGCCGGGAGCCGGAGGTCACCCGGGCGGTCAAGCCCTACGACCGGCGGCGGGACGGCTTCGTGCTGGGCGAGGGGGCCGTGGTGATGGTGCTGGAGAACGAGCGGCACGCCCGGGCGCGGGGCGCCCGGCCCTATGCCGCGCTGCGCGCCGCGCACAGCGTCAACGAGGCCGCCCACGCCACCCGCATGGACCTGTCCGGGCGGGCCACCGCCGCCATGATCGGCGAGCTGCTGGACGCGGCCGGCCGGGACCCGGGCGACCTGGACTACATCTGCGGCCACGGCACGGCCACCCGTTACAACGATGCCGCGGAGAGCCGGGCCCTGGCCCACCTCTACGGCGAGGAACGCTCCCAGTGGCCCCCGCTGGGCTCCAACAAGCCGATCTTCGGGCATCTGCTCGGCGCCGCCGGGCTGCTCAACTGCGCGGCGGTCGCGCTGATGCTGCGCCGTCAGTGCCTGGCCCCCACCGCCAACTGCGAGGAGGCGGACCCCGAGTGCGACCACGACCATGTGACCGAGGGCCCGCGCCCGGCGGTCCTGGACACGGCGATGTCGCTGGCGTTCGCCATCGGCAGCCAGAGCTCGGCCGTGCTGCTGGAGCGCGCCGCATGAGTTCCCCGGCCGGCCCGCCCGGGACCCCGGACAGCCTGGTCGCCGGGCATCTGCGGCCCGGCGAGCACCTGCACATCGCCTCCACCATGTCCCGCCCCAATGCCCTGGTGCTCGCCGCGGCCCGCGTCTTCGGCGGCCGGGGACGGTTCACGGTGAGCACCAACGCGCTGCACGCCGGTGTGCACGCCCTGGTGATGGCCGGTGCCGTACGCCACGCGATCACCGGATTCGCCGGGGACACGGTGCCGGCCTCGGCACCGAACCGGCTGTACCGGGACCTGCCCGACGGTGTCCCGTTCACCGTGGAGGAGTGGAGCCTGCTGACCCTGACGCAGCGGCTGTTCGCCGCCGCGGCCGGGCTTCCGGCCGCCGTCACCACCTCGTTGACCGGGTCCGACCTGCCGCACGGGCCGGTGGCCGGGGCGGCGGACGGCCCCGCGGAACCGGGCCGGTCCGGCCGCTGCGGTGCTGCCGGCGAGGGCCTGCTGCTGCCCCCGCTGCGGCCCGACGTCACGCTGCTCCACGCCCAGTGCGCGGACCGCCGCGGCAATCTCTACCTGGCCGGCCCGCTCGGAGAGGGTCCGTGGGGCGCCCTGGCCGCCCGCCGGGGGGTGATCGCCACCGTGGAGCGGAGGGTGGCCGGGCCGCCGGACGGCGCCGGCTGCTCGGTTCCCGCCGACCGGGTGCTCGGCCTCGCGGTGTGCCCCTGGGGCGCGCACCCGCAGGGCCTGACGCCGCTGCCGCGGGCCGGTGTCCCCGGCTATCTCGACGACTACCGCTTCCTCGCCGACCTGGCGGCGGCCTGCCGGACGCCGGAGGGTACGGCCGGCTGGTTCGCGGACTGGGTCTCGGGGGTGACCGGCCATCACGGCTACCTGGCCCGGCTGGGCAGGCGCCGCCTGGCCGGGCTGCGCCTGCCCGCCGGAGCGGCGGGACGCACCGGCCGCACCGGGCGGACCGGGCGGACCGGGCGGACCG
>NZ_WTLH01000334.1 GCF_011421595.1 Streptomyces sp. YIM 98790
GCCGCGCCGCGCCGGGCGCGGGATTCCGGCGCGCCGGGGCGGGTACCCGCAGCGCCGGCCGGCCCGTTCGCCGGGCCGGGGCGCACGGTGGGCAGCGCAAGGGACGGACGGCGGGCAGGGAACGGACGGCGGGCGGATGCGCCCGGTTCCCGGAGGGAGGAGTGAGCGTGAAGCGACGCCGGAACGCGCGCCGGGTGGTTGTGGTGACCGGGGCCAGCGCCGGGGTGGGGCGGGCCGCCGCCCGGGCCTTCGCGGCCCGAGGCGATGCCGTGGCGCTGCTCGCCCGCGGCGAACGGGGACTTGCCGCCGCGGCCGATGAGGTGCGCGCGGCCGGCGGCCGGGCGCTGCCGCTGTCCGTGGACGTCGCCGACGCGGAGGCGGTGGACCGCGCCGCCGGGCGCACCGAGGCGGAACTGGGTCCGATCGACGTGTGGGTCAACGCCGCGTTCAGCACGGTCTTCGCCCCGGTCCGGGACATCCGGCCGGAGGAGTTCCGCCGCACCACCGAGGTCACCTATCTGGGCTTCGTGCACGGCACGCAGGCCGCGCTGCGCCGCATGCTGCCGCGTGACCGGGGCACCATCGTGCAGGTGGGCTCGGCCCTGGCCTATCGGGGGGTCCCGCTCCAGGCCGCCTACTGCGCGGCCAAGCACGCCATTCAGGGCTTCCACGAGTCGCTGCGCTGCGAACTGCTGCACGACGGCAGCCGGGTGCGGACCACCATGGTGCAACTGCCCGGGCTGAACACCCCGCAGTTCGACTGGGTGCTGTCGCGGCTGCCCCGCCATCCCCGCCCGGTGCCGCCGGTCTACCAGCCGGAGACGGCCGCCCGGGCCATCGTGCACGCGGCCGGCCACGGCCGCCGCCGGGAGTACTGGACCGGCGCCTCCACCGCGCTGACCCTGGCGGCCAACGCGGTCGCCCCCGGCCTGCTCGACCGCTATCTGGCCCGCACCGCCTACGACTCCCAGCAGACCGGGCGGCCGACGGACCCGGACCGCCCGTCCAATCTCTGGGAGCCGCTGGACGGCCCGGACGGGGAGGACCACGGGGCGCACGGCGGCTTCGACGACGAGGCCAGGCACGGCAACGGCCAGGTGTGGGCCTCGCAGCACCACGGCCTGCTGGCCGTGGCCGGCGCCACGGCGGCGGTCGGCGGTGCCGTGCTCTCCGCGGCGGCGGCCCGCCGGGCCCGCCGCTGACCGCTGCGGGCCCGCCCGCTGCCCGGTTCTTCCGCGTGTCCGTTTTGCGCCCGGGGCGCGGCATGCCAGCCTGCCGGAAGCCGCTTGTCGTCGTCCGTCACCCGGAATCCGGAAGGGGCCCACAGCCATGGCGATCCCGGACGTACGCGTCGGCCGTACCCCGCCCGCCGAGCACGGCCCCGGACATGCCTCGGTCCGCTGGCTGTCCACCACCGACCACAAGGTCATCGGCGCGCTGTACATGATCACCGCCTTCGGGTTCTTCCTGGTGGCCGGGGTGCTGGCGCTGGTGATGCGGGCCGAACTCGCCCGCCCCGGCATGCAGCTCATCAACGCCGAGCAGTACAACCAGGCCTTCACCCTGCACGGCACGATCATGATGCTGCTGTTCGCGACCCCGCTGTTCGCCGGGTTCGCCAACGCCGTGATGCCGCTGCAGATCGGCTCGCCCGATGTGGCGTTCCCCCGGCTGAACGCGCTGTCGTACTGGCTGTTCCTGTTCGGCGGGCTGATCGTGGTGGGCTCGCTGTTCGCGCCGCTGGGGCCCGCGCACTTCGGCTGGTTCGCCTACGCCCCGCTGAACGACGCGGCCCACACGCCGGGCGTCGGCGCCGACATGTGGGTGATGGGGCTGGCACTGAGCGGGTTCGGCACCATCCTGGGCGCGGTGAACTTCATCACCACCATCGTGTGCATGCGCGCGCCCGGGATGACGATGTTCCGGATGCCCATCTTCACCTGGAACGTGCTGCTCACCAGCGTGCTGGTGATCATGGCCTTCCCGGTGCTGGCGGCGGCGCTGTTCGCGCTGGCCTCGGACCGCACCTTCGGCTCGCACATCTTCGACTCGGCCAATGGCGGCGCCCTGCTGTGGCAGCACCTGTTCTGGTTCTTCGGCCATCCCGAGGTCTACATCATCGCGCTGCCGTTCTTCGGCATCATCACCGAGATTGTGCCGGTGTTCAGCCGCAAGCCGCTGTTCGGGTACTTCGGCATGGTGGCGGCGACCATCGCCATCACCGGGCTGTCCATCATGGTGTGGGCGCATCACATGTTCGCCACCGGCGCGGTGCTGCTGCCGTTCTTCTCCCTGCTGTCGTTCCTCATCGCGGTGCCCACCGGGGTGAAGTTCTTCAACTGGATCGGCACCATGTGGAAGGGCTCGCTGAGTTTCGAGACCCCGATGCTGTGGTCGATCGGGTTCCTGGTGACGTTCCTCTTCGGCGGGCTGACGGGCGTTCTGCTGGCCTCCCCGCCGCTGGACTTCCATGTCACCGACACCTATTTCGTGGTGGGGCATTTCCACTACGTGGTGTTCGGCACCGTGGTGTTCGCGATGTTCGCCGGCTTCCACTTCTGGTGGCCCAAGTTCACCGGGAAGATGCTGGACGAGCGGCTGGGGAAGATCTCCTTCTGGACGCTGTTCCTGGGATTCCAGGGCACCTTCCTGGTCCATCACTGGCTGGGCGCCGAGGGCATGCCGCGCCGCTATGCCGACTATCTGGCGGCCGACGGCTTCACCCTGCTGAACACGATCTCCTCGGTGAGCTCGTTCCTGCTCGGCCTGTCGGTGCTGCCGTTCTTCTACAACGTGTGGAAGACCCACCGGTACGGCTCTCCGGTCGAGGGCAACGACCCCTGGGGCTGGGGGCGCTCGATGGAGTGGTCCACCTCCTGCCCGCCGCCGCGGCACAACTTCACCTCGATTCCGCGGATCCGCTCCGAGGCCCCGACCTTCGACCTGCAGCATCCGGAGGCGGCCCGGCAGATGCAGAAGCGGATGGCGGACCGGTACGACGTACTGCACTCGGCCTGAGGCCGGGGCCGGGGCCNACCTCGATTCCGCGGATCCGCTCCGAGGCCCCGACCTTCGACCTGCAGCATCCGGAGGCGGCCCGGCAGATGCAGAAGCGGATGGCGGACCGGTACGACGTACTGCACTCGGCCTGAGGCCGGGGCCGGGGCCGGTCAGACCGCCGGGCCGCGCCGCCGCCCGGCCAGCAGCCCGGCCGCGCCCGCGGCACCCGCCACGGC
>NZ_WTLH01000335.1 GCF_011421595.1 Streptomyces sp. YIM 98790
CCGGCACGGAGATCCGGGCGGAGCACCGGAGCGGACCGCCCGCGGCGGATGCCGCGGGGTGGCCGGTGGCGACGGTCATGAGCCGCTCCCTCCGTCATGGGCGGGGGCCGCGGCGGCCACCGGACGCGACGCCCGGCCGGCGGCCCACCTCGGCGGCGCGGCCGGAGTGCGGGCCGGCACATACGCCTCCGCGGGCCGGGCGAAGGGAACGTCCCGGGGCGGCTCCGGCTCCCGCGCCGAGCCCCAGCGGCCCGGGGAGCGTGACATCAGTTCCAGATAGATGCCCCGGAAGGCGGCCACGTTCTGTTCGACGGTGAACAGCTCCAGCGCCCTGGAGCGGGCCGCCGCGCCCAGCCGCGCCCGGCGCCGCGGATCGCGCAGCAGCTGCACACAGGCGTCGGCCAGCGCCCTGGGATTGCGGGGCGGCACCACCAGCCCGGTGCCGCCTATCACCTCGCAGACCGCGCCGACGTCCGTGGACACCGTGGCCAGGCCGCAGAACATGGCCTCGATCAGCGGGACCGGGAAGCCCTCCACCACGCTGGAGATCACCGAGACGTCGCCGGAGGCGTAGGCCAGGGCCAGGGTGGGCGCCTCCGGCGAGCCCACCTCGTCGAAGGACACCGGGTTGTCGCCCACGGCGTGGGCGTCCGCGGCCTCGTCCGGGAAGAGCTGCGCGGCCAGCACCCGGCAGTGCGCCAGATAGGCCGTGTCCGGCCGCCCCCGCTCCGGGGTGGAGACGATCCGCAGCCGCGCGCCCGGCTCGGCCCGCCGCACCTCGGCGAAGGCGTGCAGCAGCCCGATCAGGTCCTTGCCGGGCTGCGCCGTGCCGACCCACACCAGGACCGGCGGCTGCGGCTCCACGGCGCGCAGCCGCGGCGGCCGGCCGTCGCCCGCGCGCACCGCGGCCTCGCCCACCGCGTGGAACGGCCCGGCGTCCATGCCGGGGTAGACGATGCGCAGCCTGGCCCGGTCCGCGCCGCAGCGCTCCTGCCACCGCCGGGCGTGCGCGTTGCCCGGGGTGATCAGCTCGGCGCGGGCGTAGACCTCGCGGGCCAGCCGGGTCTGGAACGCGGCCAGCAGGGCCCGCACCGGGGCGCCGGGCGCGGAGGGCGCCACCGCATGGGCCGCGCTGGTCAGGTAGTGCTCGCGCAGCCGGACCCCGTACTCGGTGAGCAGCAGCGGGGTGCCGTAGAAGTGCCGGGCGAGCAGGCCGGGCAGGGCGGCCGGGCCGCCGCCCACGGCGTGGCAGAGGTCGGCCTGTCCCAGGCCGGGTCCGGCGCCGTCCCGGCCGTCGCCGTACCAGTCCAGGGAGAGCGGGCGCAGCACCCGCTCCAGCCGCTCCAGCACCGCCAGCAGGTCGGCGACCTGGGCGGTGCGCACGGCGCGCGGCGCGCCGGGCAGCCGGCAGGCGGACTCCAGCACCCGCAGGGCCTGTTCCGAGCGCAGCCAGGTGCTCAGCCCGCCGTGCTCCACCGCCGGGCGGGCCAGCCCGTACAGGCCCTCGGCGAAACGGTCCGCCAGGCCGGGCGGCCGGTCCTGCGGGGGCACGCCTATGCCGTCCTTCGCCGCACCGCCGGCGGGCTCGGCGGCACAGAGCGCGGCGGTCAGCTCGGCGAAGGCCGCGGCATAGCGGCGGCCCAGCCGCCGGGACGGCCGGCCGCCGTCCCGCGCACCGGGTTCCGGCGGCGGCCCCCACAGCGGGGCGGTGCGCAGCAGCACCACATGGGACGGCAGCGGGCGGCGCGGCCCGGCGGCCTGCTGGCGGCTGCGGCTCAGGGCGCGGATCTCGAACTCGTGATGCGGCAGACCGTGCACCAGACGGTCGCACCACCCCACGGACTCACCACGCGCGTACGGATATCCACCCTCTGTGAGCAATGCGATGCGCACCGGCGCACCCCCGATCTTCCTCATGGTCCACGGATCGCGGTCGTGCTGCGGGCCGCTCAGCGGAGAGCGGCCGCCTCCGTGAGCCCTGCGGCACGACGGTAAGTCCGGTGGGCGGGGCCGCGATGGACGGTTGTCCGTCGCACCACCGGAAGGGGTGAAGAACCGTAACTATGGGTGGAGTCAGCCGTTAAGGCGCGGCACGGGACGTCCGTTGACGAAACGACGGCTGTGCGCGCGCCGCCGCGCCCCCGGAACGCCCCTTCGGGCCCCGGCGGCCACCGGTGCGGGGAGGTCAGTTCTCCGGGTGCGGCCAGGCGTTGGGCTCGCAGGTGACACCGTTGATGGTGAGGAACTTGGTCTGCTGCATCATCACCGGGGCGAGCGCGCCCTCGGCCGGGCAGATCTCGTGCCCGTAGCCGATCCGGTGTCCCACCTCGTGGTTGATGAGCATGTGCCGGTACTCGCGGATGCGTTCCGGCCCGTAGGTCTGTGCACCCTGCGCCCAGCGCCAGGCGTTGATCATCACCCGCTCGGTGGTCGAGGCGTTGCAGGAGACGTTGTCCACGGTGGTGTCCAGCCCGGCCTTGGCACACCAGTCGGCGGTGGTCCCGGGGCTGGCCAGGGTGATGACGAAGTCGTAGTCGCCGGAGGAGACCCGGGCGAAGCCGCGCTCGCCGTTGTTGCCCCAGCTGCGCGGATCGCTCAGGGTGCGGTGCACGGCCTCGGCGAAGATCTCCGGGTCCACGCCCAGGCCCTCCTCCACGTCCACCCGGTAGCGCAGCAGCGTCCCGGCGTCCGGGTCGGCCGCCGGGTCGGTGCCGGGCACCGGCACCAGGGTGCCGCTCCCGGTCAGCTCCGGGTCCAGACCCCAGACGGTGTCCATGTAGGTGTCGTAGTCCATGCCGGTGCCGCCGCCGGGGACGCCCCCCGTGCCGCCGCCCGTGTCCCCCGGCCCGGTGCCGCCGGCCTCCCCGTCGTTCTCGGGGTTCTCGGCGTTCTCCGGGTTCTCGGGGTTCTCCGTGTCCCCGGAGCGGTCGGAGCGGTCGGAGCGGGCCGCTGAATCGCCGGTGCCCTCGCCGCCCCCGGCGGCCGGGCTTCCGCCGTCGCCCCGGCCGGCCGCGGCATCCCCGGACCCGCCCTCCTCCAGCGCGGCCATGGCCGCGGTCACGGCCAGGCAGGTCACCACGGCCGCGGCGCCCACCCCGCTCAGGGTCCGGCCCCAGCCGCCCGGCTTCTTCTCCCTGCCCCGCCTGCGGGGCGAGCGGTGGCGGCCCCGCTGCGGCGGCTCCGCCGCCGTCTCACCGGCGGCGCTCCCGGCCCTGCCCGCGGCC
>NZ_WTLH01000336.1 GCF_011421595.1 Streptomyces sp. YIM 98790
GCCCCTGGCCGCCTCACCCGGCGCAGCAGGTGGCGCGGGCCCGTCCGGCGCGGCGCCGGCCTGCCGCACCGGCGCGCAGCTGTACGCGGGGTGTTCCGGCTGCAGGTGCAGGTGCGGGTGCAGCTCCCGTTGCCGTTGCCGTGCCCGGTGCGGCGGTGCGGGTGCAGCTCCCGGCGCGCGGCCGGTCCGCCCCGCCCGGGTACGGGTGCGGTTCCGGCCGGTGCCGTGTACCGGGATCGCGCCCGCGTCGGTAGCCTGCTCCCGGCAGGACCGGCGGACCGGGACCGGCACGATGCGGAGGCACGGTGGAGCCACAACGGCCCGAGGACGGAAGCGGCATGGGCAAGGAACTGCAGCCGGGGACATCTCCGCCGCCCGGGGCGGCGCCGCCCGTTCCGCCTCCGCCCCCTCGACCGCCTTCCGCTCCGCCGCCCCCGCCGCCCTTTCCGCAGCCGCCGCACCCGGGCGGTTACGGCCCGCCGGGTGCCCCTTCCTTCCCGCCGTACGGCCTCCCGTACGGCCCGCCGCAGCCGCCCCGGAGGAAGGGCCGCACCGCACTGGTGATCGGCCTGTGCCTGGCGGTCGTGCTGGCCGTCGGCGGCGGCATCGGGCTGTTCCTGGCGAGCGGCTCTGGCGGCGGCGACAGCACCGACTGGGAGGCGGCCGGTGAGGAGGCCGCCCATGGTGCGCCCGGGGACGGCGACCGGCCCGGGGACGCGCCGGACGGGGCGGAGGAGGGCCCCGCCGGCGTCGTCAGCCCCTCCCATGCCTCCGGTCCGGAGGGTCTGACCGTCCTGATCGGCGAGGCCGACGCCCCCGACCGGCTGATCCTGTTCGAGGAGCCGCGGTGCCCGCACTGCGCGGACTTCTCCCGCCGCCTCGGACCGGCCATCGAAGAGGGCATCCGGGCCGGGGACTTCTCCGTCGAGTTCGTCTTCGGCGCCTTCTTCGACGACCAGTTGTCCGACAGCGGCTCCAAGAACGCCATCAGCGCCCTGGGCGCCGCACTGGACCACAGCCCCGAGGCGTTCCTCGGCTACCTGGCGGCGCTCTACTCGGAGGAGTTCCACACCAGCAGCAACGGTGCGGCCGACTTCGAGAGCGACGAGCGGCTGGTCGAGATCGGCCGCTCCGTGGACGCACTGNCGAGATCGGCCGCTCCGTGGACGCACTGTCGGACCCGGAGGACTTCGCCGCCTTCGAGGAGGCCGTCACCGCAAGCACCTTCGCGCCCTGGGCCGTGCTGATGGCCGAGAAGTTCGCCGCGGACATCCCCGGCTACGGGGTCACCGGCACGCCCGGCGTGGTGCTCAACGGGGAGAAGGTGGCCACCCCCGCGAACCCGGACGAGCTCCACGCCCTGCTCTCGGACGGCAGCACCGCCGGCAGCCGGGCCTGACCGCCGCCGGGCCGCAGGTCTCCGCGCCGCGCTCACGGGGGCGGGGCGGGCGTCCGGCCGAGGAGCCCGCGGAGCGTCCGCAGGGCGGTGTCCATGCCGTCCCGCGCCGTCAGCAGCGCGTCCTGGTGTTCCGCGTAGACGACCCCGGTGAAGCGCTCCGCGGCCAGCGCCGCCAGCAGCTCGCCCCACGGCAGGGTCCCGGTGCCGGCGGCCCGGAACCGGAACGCCGGGCCGGGGCCGTACCGGGTCCAGCCCGGACCGGTCGGCGGGCCGCCGCCCGTCCAGTGCTGCACGTCCTTGGCGTGGACGGCGGCCAGTGCGGTGCCCCAGCCGCGGACCGCGTCGACCGGATCGTGGCCGATGGCGGCGAAGTTGGCCGGGTCGATGCACAGCCGCACGGCCGCCCCCTCGGTGCGGGCCGCCGCGGCGAGGGTGAGCTCGGTGCTCGTCCGGTCGTAGGCGACCTGCTTGGGGTGGGGCTCCAGCAGCAGGGTGATGCCGTGCGCGGCGGCCGCCGCCAGCACCGGGCGTGCCGCCCGCTCCCAGGCCGTGATGTTGTCCGCCCAGCCGGCCGTGCTGCCCCACCAGGACATCCAGCGGGCGAAATCCGGCACCCCGAACACCAGCCGTACCTGCGCGGTGCCCAGGTCGGCGGCGAGGCGGACGGTGTCCAGGGCGGCGCGCAGCGCGTGCGCCCGCTTCTCCGCGCCGGTTCCGGGGCAGACGGGATCGGTGTGCGGTCCGTGCGGGCCGAGCAGCAGCAGGGTGTCATGGCTGTTGCTGACGCAGCCGACCCGCAGCCCGGAGGCGCGGACCAGGGCCCGCAGGGCGGACCGGCAGTCACGGTCGCCGGCCCAGCGGCCGAGGTCGACCAGTGCCGCGGTGCTGTCCGTGGGCAGGTCGACGGTGCCGGCGCCGAGGCGGCGCGCTGCGGCCAGGGCGCGGTCCGGACCGGGGCCCAGGCCGGCGGTCAGGCACACGCCCAGCCGCGGGCCGGTCTGCGGGTCCGGGTCCGCCTGCCGGCCCGGCCCCGGCCGCCGTTTCCGCGGCCGTGGCCGGGTGGCGGCCGGCGCCGGGGACAGGTCGGTCCGCCGGATCCCGCTCTCCTCCTGCCAGGCGGCGAGCCGCAGCCGGCCACCGTCCAGGCAGGTCGCCAGCCCGTCCAGCACCGTGCCCGCCGGGTCGCCGACGAACACCACCTCGCCGGCGCCGAGTTCGGTGCGGAGCCGGCGGGCGAACGCCTCGGACAGCCGGGGGCAGCCGCGGAGCACCCCGCCGCCGACCGCGGCGGACCAGCCGCCGGTCAGCCCCGCCCGGTCGCGGGCGGTGGCCGCGCCCCGCACGAGTTCGTCCAGCGCGGCCCGTACCAGCGCGGCGGCCGTGGCGTCCCCGTCCAGCCAGGCAGCGCAGACCACCGGGGCCAGCGCGGCCACCGCGGCCTTGGGGAACGCCCGCCCGGCGAGCTGCCTGGCAAGTTCCGGGGCCGGCAGACCGGACCGGGCGGCCAGCCGGTCCGCCAGGGCCGTGGGGCCGGCCCGTCCGTCCACCGCCCGCACGGCGGCCCGCAGCCCGGCCAGGCCCAGGTCGAAGGCGCTGCCCTCGTCGCTGCCCAGGTATTCGCAGCCGCCCACCCGGACGGGGACGCCGCGCTCCGAGCGGGCCAGGAAGCCCGAGCCGGTGCCGCACACCGCGACCACGCCGCGGCCCGCCAGCGGCGGCGCCAGCAGCCAGGGCACGGTGTCGTTGGAGACCGCCAGCTGCCCGCCGAGCCCCGCCTCCCGGGCCAGCCCGGCCACGCGCGCC
>NZ_WTLH01000337.1 GCF_011421595.1 Streptomyces sp. YIM 98790
CGGCGCCGAGCAGCAGGGAGGCCGCCGCGGCCGTGTACGCCGCCGCCGCGGCCCACGTCCCCAGGGAGGCGGCCAGCGGCTCGGCCCGGTCCCCGGGCGCGGGCGGGGGGCCGGGCGGCGGGCGGAAGACCGGCAGCAGCCAGCGCAGGTAATAGAAGAGGGAGGCCACCGTGTTGACCGCGGCAAGCACCGCCAGCCAGCCGAAGCCGCCGTCCAGCGCCGCCGAGAACACCTCCAGCTTGCCCAGGAACACGGCGGTCGGCGGCGTGCCCACCAGCCCCAGCAGACAGACCAGCAGCACGGCCGCCAGACCGGGCCGGCGGCGGACCAGGCCCCGGTAGTCCGCCAGGCTCCGCGCCCGGGGCAGCTCGCAGACCACGGCGAACGCGCCCAGGTTGGTCACGGTGTAGGCCGCCAGATAGAACAGCAGCGCCCGCTGGGCCAGCTCGCTGCGGTCCGCCACGGCGAGCGCCATCAGCAGGTACCCGGCCTGGCCGATCGCCGACCAGGCCAGCAGCCGGGCCACGGCGGTCTGGAAGAACGCCGCCAGGTTGCCCAGCGTCATGGTGGCCGCGGCGATCACCGCCAGCAGCAGCGGCCAGTCCACCCCCGAGCCGGTCAGCGCCTGCTGCAGCAGCCGGAAGCCGCCGATCAGCCCGCCGATCTTGGGCAGCGTGGTCAGATAGGCGGCGACCGGCGGCCGGGCCCCCTCGGCCGCGTCCGGCAGCCAGAAGTGCGCGGGCACCCCGGCCGACTTGAACAGCAAACCGGCCAGCACCCCCACCAGACCGGCCGCGACCAGCCCCGCCGGGGCCGCGGGCAGCGCGGCCCGCAGCCCCGGGTACCAGGTGGTGCCGCCCGCGCCGTACAGCAGCACGGCGCCCGCCAGCATCACCGTGCCCAGCAGGGCGCCCATCAGGTAGTACTTCAGCGCCGCCTCGCCGCCCGCGGGGTCCTTGGCGAACCCGGCCAGCGCGTAGCCCGGCACGCTGGCCAGCAGGTAGCCGGCGAACAGGGTGAGCAGGTCGTTGGCGCCGGTCATGACGAGGGTGCCGGCCGCGGTGAGCAGCAGCAGGACGGAGAACTCCGCCTCCCGGGGGTGGCCGCGGACCGTCTCCGTGGCCATCGCCAGCACCAGCAGCAGCCCGCCCAGCACGATCAGCCGCCCGGCGCCGGTGGCGGTGTCCACCGCGAAGGTGCCGGCGAAGACGGTCTGCTCCCGGCCGGTGGCGATGGTGACGGCGGTGGCCGTCAGCCCGGCGGCGCAGGCCGCCGCGGCCAGCACCGTCACCGCCCACTGACGGTGCCGCGGCAGCCAGGCCCCGGCGAGCAGGCCCAGCACGGCGGCACCCGCGAGGATCAGCTCGGGCAGCAGGGCGGCCGGGTTCTCGTTCACCGCGCGACCAGCCCGGTGAGGGTGCGGGCCGCCGGTTCGATCACGTCCAGCAGGAAGCGGGGCACGATCCCGATGGCCAGGGACAGCCCGAGCAGCGGCACGGTGGCGGCGGTCTCGGCCGCGGTCAGATCGCCGAAGCCGCCGGTGCGGACGGTGTCCGGCAGCCGGGCGGGCCCCAGCAGCATCCGGTGCAGGGCCCGCAGGAACAGCGCGGCGGTGATCAGGATGCCGGTCAGCGCGACAGCGGTGGCCACCGGCTGGGAACCGAGGCTGCCGGTGAAGATCTGGAACTCGGCGATGAAGCCGGAGAAGCCGGGCAGGCCGATGGCGGCGAACGCGCCGACCGCGGTGGCCGCGGCGAAGCGCGGCGCCGGTACGGCCAGGCCGGAGAAGTCCGCGATCCGGTGGCCGCCGGCCCGGTCCCACAGCACCCCGCTGAGCAGGAACAGGGCACCGGTGATCAGGCCGTGGCTGACCATCTGCACGGTGGCGCCGGTGACCGCCAGGGAGCGGGCCTGCTCGTCGGTGCCGGACACCACGCCCGCGGCGCCCAGCGCGAGGATCACATAGCCCATGTGGTTGACGCTGGTATAGGCGATCATGCGCTTGACGTCGCTCTGTCCGAGCGCCACCAGGGCACCGTAGACCGCGGAGAGCGCCCCGACCACGAGGAAGACCAGCGCGTACTGGCGCCAGACTCCGGGCAGCAGCGGCATGGCGATCCGGACGAAACCGTAGGTGCCCATCTTCAGCAGGACACCGGCCAGGATGGCCGAGCCGGCCGCGGGCGCTTCGGTGTGCGCGGGCGGCAGCCAGGTGTGGAACGGCACGGCCGGGGTCTTGACCGCCAGCCCGGTGCCGACCGCCAGCAGCACCAGGGCCGCGTGCGCGCCGCGCCCGGAGAGCGGGTCCTGGCGGGCCAGGTCGGTCAGGTCGAAGGTGTGCGGCTCGGCCGCCAGGTAGAGGCCGATGAAGCCGAGCAGCAGGGCGAGCGAGCCGACGAAGGTGTACAGGAAGAACTTCAGCGCCGCGGCACGGGCCCGCTCGCCGTGGCCCCAGCCCGCGATCACGAAGTACATGCCGACGATCGACAGGTCGAAGAAGACGAAGAACAGGATCAGGTCCAGGGCGGTGAACAGGCCCAGGCAGACGGTCTGGAGGAAGAGGAACAGGCACACCCAGGCCCGGACCCGCGGCGGGCCGCCGCCCGCTCCGGGGCCGGTCCCGGTGCCGGTCCCGGTCGCGGTGCGGCGGCGCAGTGAGTGCACGGCGGCGGCCAGGAACAGCACGCAGGTCAGGGCCACCAGCGGCAGGGACAGGCCGTCCACGCCGACGTGGTAGCCGACCCCGGCCCCGGGAATCCAGCGGGTGCGCTGCGCGTACTGGATGCCCTCTCCCGGCGCGAAACCCAGCCAGATGATCACCACCAGGACCAGTTCGGCGCCCGCGGCGGCGAGCCAGACCGGCACGCAGGCCCGGTCCGGCACCGCGCGCGGCGCCAGCAGCAGCACGCCGGCCGTCAGCAGGGGCAGGAAGACGAGAACGGTCAGCACGCGCGCTCACCTCACCAGCAGCAGGAGCAGGAGCAGGGTCAGCGCCCCCAGCCCGGCCACGGCCTGGGCGTAGTAGTGGTGCAGCAGCCCCGTCTGCGGGCGGCGGGCCGTCCGGCCCAGGGCGCGGGCCCCGGCGGCCAGCGCGCGGACCAGGGCGTCCGGGCCGCCGTCGTCGGAGCGGGCGGCCAGCCGGC
>NZ_WTLH01000338.1 GCF_011421595.1 Streptomyces sp. YIM 98790
AGAAGCCGTTGCTCTATCGATCGTGGTGAGCATTGGTTCGAGGACGGGGATTCGGCTGGGTGATCTTCGGCCGGTGCGGGCATGAAGACAGGGCCTCCTGTCCAGCTCGGGATTGCTGAAGTCCTTCGAGCGTCAGGAGGCCCTGTGCCGCAGTCTTCCGTCCGGACGGTCGGGGAGTCCAACTCGGTTGCCCCGTCGTGTGACTGTCTCGCGCACGGGTTCGGAAACGCCGCGGGCCGGCCGCACAGGAGACCGACGTATCCCTCGGACATGACGGACGCCGAATGGGCGGTGGTGAGGGACCTGCTGCCGGTGCCGGGATGGCTGGAGGGCCGGGGCGGGCAGCCGGAGGGCTACTGCCACCGGCAGATGATCGATGCGATCCGCTATCTGGTGGACAACGGGATCAAGTGGCGGGCGATGCCGGCCGACTTCCCGCCGTGGGAGCGGGTCTATGCGTTCTTCCGCCGCTGGCGCGAGTGCGGCCTGGTCGCCGAGTTCCACGACCGGCTGCGGAGCCGGACCCGCCGCAGCGAGGGCCGGGACGCGGAGCCGACCGCGGCGATCATCGACTCGCAGTCGGGTCAAGGCGGACGCGTCCGTCCCGGCCGCCTCCCGGGGCTTCGATGCCGGCAAGCAGATCAACGGCCGCAAGCGGCACGTGATCGTGGACGCCCTCGGTCTGCTGCTGATGGTGCTGGTCACTCCGGCCGGCGTCACCGACCGGGACGCCGCCTGCGGGATGCTGCCCCGCCTGCTCGCCCGCCACCGCCGCATCCGGCTTGCCTGGGTCGACGGCGGCTACGCGGGCCGCCTGGTGAACTGGGCCCAGACCACCCTCCGCCTGGCCCTGGACGTCGTCCGGCGCAGCGACGACACGCACGGCTTTACCGTGCTGCCCCGGCGCTGGTGCGTGGAACGCACCCTGAGCTGGCTGATGCGCACCCGCCGTCTGGCCCGCGACTACGAAACCCGCACAGCCAGCAGCGAAGCGGTCGTGCAGTGGTCGATGGCCATGCTCATGAGCCGCCGTCTGGCCCGCCGCGCCGGCCCGCTCACCGAGCCGGGTGCCGCAGGGTGAACAGGCCCGGCCTCTCCTCGGCCAGCCAGCCCCGCGCCACCAGCCGCTTCGCCCTCACCCGGACTCCCTCGACCTTCGCGGGCACCAGCTCCAGCCCCAGCCGGGCCGCCAGATCCTTCCCCGCACCCCCTCCCGGGCCCGGCTCCCCGTCCAGCACGGCCAGCAGCCGCCGGTACTCCGGCGCAAGCACCCCAGCGGTGACGCCCTCGTGCCAGTGCGGGACCACCGACCCGGCCACCGGCTTCTTCACCGGGGTCGGCACCGGCTCCGGCCGGACCGGCTCCTCCACCACAGCGCCCGCGGCCAGAGCCTCGACCAGCTCCGCCAACGCCACCACCCGACGCTCCAGCACCGCCTCCGCCTCTAGCAGCTCGTCCTGCAGGTCCTCCACCCGCTGCCGAGCAGCACGCTCCCGCTCCTCCAGCAGCCCCATCACCGACGGCACCCGGCACCTCCACCGAAAAGACGACACGACGTGTCATCACTGCCGTCGAGGCATCAGCTCAATGCCTGACCAGCGGAAACAAGACGACCAGGTTCGGAAAGACAACAGCTACTCACCACGTGGACCTACGACGGCGAAGGCCGCATGCTCACCCGCACCGACCCGGTCGGCAACGAGCCCGGGGCCGACCCCGCCGACCACACCACCCACTACACCTACGATCTCGACGGCAACCTCGCCACCGAGACCGACCCGNCAGGTTCGGAAAGACAACAGCTACTCACCACGTGGACCTACGACGGCGAAGGCCGCATGCTCACCCGCACCGACCCGGTCGGCAACGAGCCCGGGGCCGACCCCGCCGACCACACCACCCACTACACCTACGATCTCGACGGCAACCTCGCCACCGAGACCGACCCGTTGGGCAACACCACCACCTGGACCTACGACGGACTGGGGCAGCCGGTCACCGAGACCGACCCTCTGGGCAATACCACCACGTGGGCCTACGACGAGATGGGCCGGATCACCGCCACTACGGGCCCCGACGGAGCCACCACGCGCTACACCTACAACAGTGAAGGCCAAGTCCGCACCCGCGAAGACCCCAACGGGCACACCGTCAGCTACGAATACGACGGCAACGGCCAACTCACCGCCGACACAGACCCCCTGGGCCGCCGCCGCACGTACGGGTACGACGCGGACGGCAATCAGGTCCGCTTCACCAACGCCCGCTCCACCGTCACCACCTACACCCGCGACCCCCGAGGGAGGGTCACCGCCCTGACGCACACCGATGACACACCGGACGTCACATACGCCTACGACGCCGCCGGCAACCGCACCCGGATCACCGACGGCAAAGGCGAGCGGGAACTCACCTACGACGGCGCCAACCGGCTGCTGAGCGTCACCCCGGCCGACGGAAGCGGCGGCTTCCACTACACCTACAACCACGCAGGGCAGGTCACCTCCCGCACCTACCCCACCGGCCTGACCACCGCCTACACCTACGACAACGCCGGACGCCTCACCGCACAGACCACCAACGGCGCCACCGTGGACTACGCCTACGACGCAGCCGGACGCCTCACCCTCACCACCCTCCCCGCCACGGCAGACGGCACCGGCCGCCTCCACCAGAACCGCACCTACGACCCGACCGGCCGCCTCACCTCACTCACCAGCACAAGCGGCGACGTGACCATCGCCGCCTGGACCGCCACCCGCGACGCCGCAGGCCGCCCCACCACCGCCGACACCATCCGCCCCGGCGGCACCGCCAACCGCGAACACTACGGATACGACGACGCCGGGCGCCTGACCCAGTGGTGCCGGGCCGCCGCCGGCACGGCAGACTGCACCGCAGCCACCGAATCCCTCACCTACGCCTACGCCTACGACGGCGCCGGCAACCGCACCACCATGAACCGCAACGGCACCACCCTCCGCTACACCTACGACGCCGCGGACCAGCTGCGCACCGTCTCCGCCGGCCTGCTGCGCCGCAGCTACTACTACGACGCGGACGGCAACCTCACCGGCGACGGCTCCAGCG
>NZ_WTLH01000339.1 GCF_011421595.1 Streptomyces sp. YIM 98790
GCCGGCGGCGCGGGCCGCTCAGCCCGCCAGCTCGGCGGCCACGCCCACCGCTTCGGCGAGCGAGTCCACCACCGGCACCCCGGCCGCCTCCAGGGAGCGGCGGCTGTGCGAGCCGCCGGTGTAGAGCACGGCCCGGACGCCCGCGTGCGCGGCGGCCAGCGCGTCGTCGGTGGCATCGCCGATGACCACGGTGCGCTGCCGGTCCACCCCGGCCAGGGCCGCCACATGGCGGGCCATCTGCCGGGCCTTGCCCAGCCGCGGCCCGTGCCCGGCGTCGCCGTCCACCCGTACGAAGTGCCCGCCGATGCCGAGTTCACTCACCCAGGAACGCAGCCGCTCGTGGGGGGCGAGGGAGCACAGCGAGTGGGTGCCGCCCGAGTCCCCCCAGGAGACCAGCAGCTCGGCGGCGCCCTCGGCCAGGCCGGCCCGCTCCGCCCGGGCGAAGTAGTGGCGGTGGAACGCGGCGTCCATCCGCGCGTACTCCTCATCGGCGGGGCGCCGGCCCAGGACCCGCTCGTAGAACACCGGAATCGGCACGCAGAACATCTCCCGGTACTGCTCCAGCGTCAGCCGCGGCAGCTCCAGCTCGGCGAAGCAGGCGTTGGTCGCCTCCAGCACGACGTCGATGTCGTGCAGCAGGGTGCCGTTCCAGTCCCAGACGATGTGCGCCCGGCGGCGGTGCCCGGAGGCCGGGCCGGAGTCGCCGGAGGCGCGGGAGGGACGGGAGGGACGGGAGGGACGGGAGGGAGGGGAGCCGGGGGACGGGGTCCGCGGGGTCGTTCCGGAATCCATTCCCCGACGGTAAGGGCACCCTCTGACAGCGGCCCACTCCTTTTCCTCTCCGGTGCCTCTCCGGTGCCTCTCCGGTGCCTTCCGGGTCCGGTCCCCCTCCGCACCCGTGCCCCGGCCGCCCGCACGGCGGCCGGGGCACGGGTGCGGGAGGTGCGTGCCCCGGCTCAGGGCACGGGCAGGCGGCGGCCGGCCCGCCACTCGGCCACGGCCAGCCGGGTCTCCTCGGCGGTCAGGTCGGCGTTGATGGCCGCGGCGGCCCGCACCCCGGCCGCGGCGGCGCCGATCACCTGCTCGGTCACCTGGGCGGCATTGCCCGCCGCCCAGACCCCCGGCACCTCGGTCAGCCCGGTGGCNCGGCGGCCGGCCCGCCACTCGGCCACGGCCAGCCGGGTCTCCTCGGCGGTCAGGTCGGCGTTGATGGCCGCGGCGGCCCGCACCCCGGCCGCGGCGGCGCCGATCACCTGCTCGGTCACCTGGGCGGCATTGCCCGCCGCCCAGACCCCCGGCACCTCGGTCAGCCCGGTGGCGTCGGCGGGGATGCGGCTGCCGATGACCGTGCCGTTCACCTCCTGGGGCTGGGGGACCAGGCCCAGGGACGCCAGGAAGCCGGCCCGGGCGGTCAGGCCGGTGGCCACGGCCAGTGCCCGGCAGGGCAGCACCGCGGTTTCCTGCCGCCCGCCGGACCCGTCCGGTGCCGGGGAGGCGAGCCGGACCCCGGAGAGCCGCCCGTCGCCGTCCGTGTCCACCCCGGTCACCTCTCCCGCGGCCACGGTGATGCCGCGCGCCGCCAGCTGCTCCCCCTGCTCGTCGTCCGGCTCTGGGCCGGTGTGCAGGAAGAGGGTGACGCGCTCGCTCCACTGCCGCCACATCAGGGCCTGGTGCACGGCCAGGGGGCCGGTGCCCAGAATGCCGATCGGCTGCCCGCGCACCTCCCAGCCGTGGCAGTAGGGGCAGTGCAGCACGTCCCGGCCCCACAGCCCGGCGAGGCCCGGCACGTCGGGCAGCTCGTCGGTCAGGCCGGAGGTCACCAGCAGCCGGCGGGCGCGCACCGTGCCGCCGTCGGCCAGGGTGAGCCGGAAGCCGTGCGGGTCCTCGCGGACGGCGTCGGTCACGGTCCCGGTGCGGAACCGGGCTCCGTAGCGGCCGGCCTCGGCGCGGCCGGTGGCCAGCAGCTCGGCCGGGGGCGTGCCCTCGTGGCCCAGGTAGCCGTGCACGCCCTCGGCCGGGGCGTTGCGCGGCTGTCCGTCGTCCACCACCAGGACCGAGCGCCGGGCCCGCCCCAGGACCAGGGCTCCGCTCAGCCCGGCGGGGCCGCCGCCGATCACCGCCACGTCGTGGCGGCTGTCCGCCCCGTTCTGGCTGTCCGCCAGTTGTCCGTTCATGGGTGCCACCTCCATTCCGGTGGCCACCGTGCGCGCCCATGGCAGAGAACGCCAAGGAAAGTTGCCGGAACGGCAAGGCGGACGGCGCTACAGCAGGGTGTCCAGCTCCTGGACGGCGTACCAGAGCAGCTCGTGGTCGGCGGCGCCGTCCACCACGAAGCGGGCGTCCTCGTCACCGGCCTCGGCGGCGGGCAGGGCCTCGGCGGCGGCCGTGATGTCGGGCTCGGCATCCGCGCCGTCCACGTGCACCGAGGCGCATGCGGCCAGCGGGATCGTCCCGGCGAGCCGGACCTCGCCCAGGGTGACCGCGTCCAGGCCGAGCCCGGGATCGGCGGTGGGGACCGCCGCGCCGTCCGCGACGTCGGCGGCGACCACCACCCGGCGCGGGGGAATCTCCAGGTCGGCGGCGATCAGCCGGAGCGATGCCTGCGCGGCGCGGCCCATGGCCGCGTACTCCAGCTCCTCCTCGCTGCCGGAGAGGTACCACTCGCGCAGCCCGGGGGTGACGGCGTAGGCCGTCAGCGGCGCCGGACCGACTTCTCCGGCGCTGTGCAGCGTGGCCAGCGCCGGAAGGGTGAGCGGGACGTAGACGCGCATGGGGGTCACAATACGGCCTTCCGGTCCCCGGCCGCCCCGTACCGCCCGCCCGCGGCCGGGGCCCCGGGCGTCAGCGGTCCCGGCGGGCCCCACCCGGAAGGGGGACTTTCCTTGCCGGTGGGTAGTCCACTGCATACACTCCGCATTGTTACTGATCAGTAGGGCTCCGGGTCACGGGCCCGCCGAGGGGAGGGGTCTGTCTTGAGGATCAGCGAGCGCCGCACCGGCCGTCCCGCACGCACCAGCGGGCCGCCGGGACGGCGCGACAGCCGGCGGCCCGGCGGCTCCCGTCCCCCGGCACCGGCACCGGCCCC
>NZ_WTLH01000034.1 GCF_011421595.1 Streptomyces sp. YIM 98790
GCCCGCGGCGAGCAGGGCCTGGCCGGCCGCGCCCGCGTCGTCGCCCTCGCCGGCCTGCCGGGCCTGTCCGGCCGGGGCGAGCTGCTCGGCGGCGCCGCCGCCTCCCGCCCGGACCGGCGCACTCGGCCAGCCGTGCCCGTCGTGCCCGTCGTGCCTGCCGTCCTTGCCGCCGTGTTCGTCGTGCCTGCCGCCGTCCTTGCCGTGTTCGTCGTGCTTGCCGCCGTGCTTGTCGTGCTTGCCGTGTTCGTGGCCGGTGACGACGATCCGGCCGCGAGGCTCCTTGGGCTTGCCCTCGCAGGAGATGTCCACCGGATAGACACCGGGCGCGATCGAGGAGCTGATCCGCGCCTCGCCGATCAGTTCCCCGTCCGTCCCGGGCGAGAGCCGCGCCTCGTGCACGAACGCCTCGGAGTGCGCGGTGCCCCGCTTGCCCGGGCAGCTGTAGACCCGGATCAGCACCTCCTCGCCCGGACGCGGGTCCATGGGCGTGATGTGCACATCCCCGCCGCCGGGCCGGTCCGGCGGCCGGTCGGCATGTCCCCCGCCATGCCGTTCCCCGTGCTGTCCGCCATGCCGGTCCGCGTGCTGTCCGTCATGCCGTTCCACGTGCTGCCCGTCGTGCTGTCCGTCGTGCTGTCCGTCGTGCAGCTCGATCAGCGGACTGGGATCGGCCGCCGGGTGGGCCTTCACCGGCAGGGCGGCGCAGCCGGCGACCGCCACCAGCGCCACACCGGCCAGGGACACCCCGCGCATGCTCCGGCCGCCGGAGCCCGGCGCGGCCCCGGCGGCGCACCGGAGCGAGCACCGGTGGCGGTGGTGCGGGGAGTGCTCGTTCGGGGCCTCGTTCGAGGGCTGGGGGCAAGGGGTGATGCTCATCGGGCGACCTCCGGATCGGTACTTCCGAAGGTCGCCCGGCCTGTCGCGGGCCGCATCCGCTGCGGCGCCGGGTTACGCCATCGGGAGCAGCCCGGCCTCCCTTCGTGTCAGATCCGGTCGACCAGATCGGCGATCGAGTCCACCACGTTGGAGGGCACGAACGGGTGCCGGTCCACATCGCCCGGACGGGTCAGCCCGGTGAGCACCAGGAAGGTCTCCATGCCGGCCTCCAGCCCGGCCAGGATGTCGGTGTCCATCCGGTCCCCGATCATGGCGCTGGACTCCGAGTGCGCCCCGATGGCGTTCAGTCCGGCCCGCATCATCAGCGGATTGGGCTTGCCGACGAAGTACGGCGCCCGCCCGGTGGCCTTGGTGATCAGCGCCGCCACCGAGCCCGTCGCGGGCAGCGCCCCCTCGGTGGACGGACCGGTCTCGTCCGGGTTGGTGGCGATGAACCGAGCCCCGTCGTTGATCAGCCGGATCGCCTTGGTCAGCGCCTCGAAGCTGTAGGTGCGGGTCTCGCCCAGCACCACGTAGTCCGGCGCGGTGTCGGTCAGGATGTAGCCGATGTCGTGCAGCGCCGTGGTCAGGCCGGCCTCGCCGATCACATAGGCGGTGCCGCCGGGCCGCTGGTCGTCCAGGAACTGGGCGGTGGCCAGGGCCGAGGTCCAGATGTTCTCCACCGGCACCTCCAGCCCCATCCGGCTCAGCCGGGCGTGCAGATCACGCGGGGTGTACATGGAGTTGTTGGTCAGCACCAGGAACGGCCTGCCGGACTCCTTCAGCCTTTTGAGGAACCTGTCCGCCCCGGGGATCGGCACCCCCTCGTGGATGAGGACGCCGTCCATGTCGGTCAGCCACGATTCGATCGGCCTGCGCTCTGCCACTGCTGCGGACTCCTGCCGTGCGGGTACGCGCCTGAAGCGGGTACGGGGACGGGACCACCGGCGGGGCACCCCGCCGTGCCGCACCGATGATCCCAGCGTATGACAGGGGTCCCGGCCTTCACCCGGCCGACCGGCCCGGAATGCCGCCGCCCCGGCGGCCGTCGCCCGTGACCCGGGTGGTGAAGCTGAACCGGTCACCCCGGTACAGCGAGCGCACCCGCTCCAGCGGACGCCCGGTGCCGTCCCGGGACACCCGGTGGATCAGCAGCATCGGCAGCGCCGGCGGGGTGCCGATCAGCAGTGCCTCGCGCGGGGTGGCCAGCACCGTTTCCAGCCGCTCGTCGGTGTCGCCGAGTACGATGCCGAGCTCGTCCCGCAGGTAGGTGTAGAAGGAGGAGTCCGGGTCGAACTCCCGGTCCAGGCGCGGCGCCCGGGCCACCGCGAGGTAGGTCGACTCCAGCCCGACCCGTTCGTCGTCGGCCAGCAGCACCCGTTCCAGGTGCCAGACCGCGTCGCCGCGCGCCACGTCCAGCTCCGCGGCCAGCCGCGGCGGGCAGGGGTAGCGCTCCAGCCCGATCAGCCGGCGGCCCGGCCGCAGCCCCTGCCGCCGCACCCCCTCGGTGTAGCTGACCAGGGACAGCGGCTGGACCAGCTTGGGCCCGGCCACCACCGTGCCCCGGCCGCGGCGGCGCAGCCGGCCCTCCAGCAGCAGTTCACGCAGCGCCTGCCGCACCGTCTCCCGGGCCGCCCCGAAACGCTCGGACAGCTCGCGTTCGGCGGGCAGCGGTTCTCCCTCGCCCAGTTCGGCCAGCAGTTCGTCCAGGCGGATCTTGACCGCGTAGTACTTCGGCACCCGCCCGTGTTCCGGGACCCCGGCGCGGACGGGCGCGTTGCCGTCCTGCGGGATTCCTCCGCTCCACACCCCGGTATTCCTCTCGCATCGCGGAACCCTGACCTGACCTGACTGTCTATCAGATCATCAGGTCCGGCGGGCGTCCGACCGCGAAGCGTCAGATACCCGCCCGAGGCCGCCCGCACGCCCCTTTCCGGGGCGCGCCGGACATCCCCCCGTCCGGTCTGCTCGGACGCCATGGCCGGGCCCGGCGGTTCCGTGTCCGGAGGGGCACATGGCCGCACGGGCCGGCAGCTTCGGTGCGAAAGGGGCGCGCGGGCGCACGCCGGGGGTCACGGGCCCGCCGCACGGTGCGGGCCGGTGCCGGTCCGTACCGGACCGTTCGGACAGCCTGGGCCAGGTGCGGGGCAGGTGCGGGCAGATGCGGGGAAGGCGCCGGGCCGGGGAACCGCTCAGGACGCCTGCGGAATGCCGAGGTCCTTGATGAGCTTGGCCACATGGCCGGTGGCACGGACGTTGTACAGCGCCCGCTCGACCCGGCCCTGCTCGTCCACGACCACCGTGGAGCGGATCACCCCGGTGACCTTGCGGCCGTACATGGTCTTCTCGCCGAACGCCCCGTACTCCTGGAGCACCCGCTTCTCCGGATCGCCCACCAGGGTGACCTTCAGGTTCTCCTTGGTGCGGAACTTCGCCAGCTTCGCCGGGGCGTCCGGGGAGACGCCGATCACGTCGTAGCCCGCCCCGGAGAGCAGGTCCAGATTGTCGGTGAAGTCGCACGCCTGCTTGGTGCAGCCCGGGGTCATGGCGGCCGGGTAGAAGTAGACGATGACCTTGCGCCCCGCATAGTCGGCCAGGGACACCGGACTGCCGTCGGCGTCCGGCAGGGTGAAGGCGGGGGCGGTGTCGCCCGGCTGAAGGCGCTCGCTCATCGGTGCTCCTCGTGAGGGTCGGACCGGGTGCCGGCGGTGCGCCGGCCGGTGCCGGTCAAGCCTAAACGGGGGTTCGGCGCACGCCCCGGACCGCCGAGCTGACAAGATTGGCCACCAGAGTTCAGGACGCGACCACGGAGGCGCACCGTGTCGGAAGCCAGCCCGGCAGGCGGCGGCAAGGGCAGGGAACGGAGCAGGGGCCCCTCGCGGGCCGAGATCCAGGAGAGCATCAGGCGCCGGCGCGCGGAGCTGCGGGAGACCCTGGAGGAGATCACCGTCCGGGTGCAGCCGGGCACGGTGGTCCGGGACGCCCGCAGCCGCGTGGTCTCCGCCGTGGACAGCACGGCGGCCAAGGCGTACGTGGTGGCCAGCCGTACGGCCACCGGGATGCGGACCCAGTTCGTCCGCCCGGACGGCGGGCCGCGGCTGGACCGGCTGGTGCCGGTGGCGGTGGTCGCGGTGGCGGCGGTCGGGCTGCTGATTGCCGGCAGCCGGCGGCGTCGCCGGTAGCCGCCGCGCTGCGGTACTGAGATACGGTCTTCACGTGAGCACCCAACCGACCCACGACAAGCTGCCGATCCGGATGCTGCACGACCGGGTGCTGGTCCGGACCGACACCTCGCAGGGCGAGCGCCGCTCCTCGGGCGGCATTGTGATTCCGGCCACCGCCGCTGTCGGCCGCCGCCTGGACTGGGCGGAGGTCGTGGCGGTGGGGCAGAGCGTGCGCACGGTCGAGCCGGGGGACCGGGTGCTGTACGACCCGGAGGACCGGGCCGAGGTCGAGGTGCGGGGCGTCGCCTACGTGCTGATGCGGGAGCGCGACCTGCACGCCGTCGCCTCCGAGCGGCTGGAGGGCGCGGAGGACGCCACCGGCCTCTACCTGTAGCTGTGCAGCCACCCGGCCCGGAGAACGCTTCCGCCGTCCGCCGGGCCGCTCGCCTCGCCTCCCGGGCCCTGGGCTGTCCGGTGCCTTCCGGGGCCTCGCGGGGCATTTCCGCCCCGAGCGGGCTCCCGTCCCGGTTCTCGTCCCGGGTGACCCGGGTGACTAGCCCCCGGCCCCTTCCGGGCCCGTGTGCCGGCCGTCCCCCTGCGGTGCCCGCGGGACCGGGCCGGGCGCGGACCAGGGCACGGCCGGCGGCTGCCGGGCCGGTGGCACACCCGGAGCCCGGGCACCACCGATCCCCTCGATCCCCTCGATTCCCCCGAAGCCCCCGGTGTCCCCGAAGCCCCCGGTGCCCTCCGCGGCCCCGCCGCTCTCGAGGTTTCCGGCGCCGGGCACCCCGGCGGGGTCCGCCATGCCGTCCGTGCCCGCCGGCTCCGGCGAGCCCTCGTCCCGGGTGCCGTAGTCGTCCGGCAGGTCCGCGCCCGGGTCGTGGGTGGAGTCCAGCTCGAAGTCGCGGACCGGCCGGTCCGCGAGGACCGCGGACATGTAATGCGCCCAGATCCGCGCCGGGATGTCACCGCCGTAGATCCGGGGCTTGCCCAGCGCCCCGTAGAGGGGCTGCTGCGCCCCCGTCTCCGGGTGCTGCCCCAGCAGCATGACCACCGTGGCCAGCTCCGGCGTGTAGCCGGCGAACCAGGCCGCCTTGTCCTCCTCGGCGGTGCCGGTCTTGCCGGCCGCCGGGCGGCCCACCGCCTGTGCGGTCGTCGCCGTGCCGTGGCGCACCACCCGCTGGAGCAGCGCCGTCGTGCCGTCCGCCGCCGCCCGGCTGATCGCCCGTTCCGCCTGGCGCGGGGGCAGCGGGAACTTCTGCTCGCCGTCGCCGGTCGTGGTGACCGAGGTGACCAGGGTCAGCGGCTGCCGCATGCCGTGCGCGGCCAGCGTGGCATAGGCGTGCGCCATGTCCAGGACGCTCGGTGTGACGGTGCCCAGCGCGATGCTGCCCTCCGCCTCCTCCAGACCCGGGGTGTCCGCCGGGATGCCCAGCCGGACCACCACGTCCCGCACCCGGTCCGGGCCCACGTCCTGGCCCAGTTGCGCGAAGACCGCGTTCACCGACTGGTTCATGGCGCCCTCCACGGTCAGCGTGCCGTAGCCGGCGCCCTCCGCGTTCTCCGGCGCCCAGCCGGTGCCCTGTCCGTCGCGGTTGACCACCTCCCGGCCGCTGCTGCCGTCGTACTCCGAGCGTGGCCCGATCGGCTCGCCGAAGCGGTCGGTGGAGGCGTGCTCCAGGGCCGCCGCGTAGACGAACGGCTTGAAGGTGGAGGCCGCCTGGTAGTCGCGGCGGGTGGCGTTGTTCAGGAACTGCTTGGTGAAGCCGCTGCCGCCGTACAACGCCAGCACCTTGCCGGTGGCGGTCTCCACGGAGGCGGCGCCCGCCCGCACCGCCGCGTCCGGTTCCCGGTCGGCGCTGATGCGGCTGGTCAGCTCGGCGTCCACGGCCTCGGTCAGGGCCTGCTGGGCGGTCCGGTCGAAGGTGGTGGTGATGCGCAGGCCGCCGGCGTCCAGCCGGTCCTGGTCCACGATGCCGGCGGCCGTCAGATGCTCGGTCACGGTCTCCACCAGATAGCCGCGCTGGCCGCTGAGCCCGGCGTCGGCGTCCGCCTCGGGGCCGGGGGCGCCCTCGGTGCGCGGCTCGGGGAAGGCCATGCCGCGGCGCTCGGACTCGCTCAGCCAGCCGGACTCGGCCATGCCGTCCAGCACGTAGTTCCAGCGGGCGAGCGCCTGCTCGCGGTGCTCGGGGTGGGCGTGCACGTCGTAGGCGCTGGGGGCGTTGAGCAGGGCCGCCAGGTAGGCGCCCTCGGCGGTGGTGAGGTGGTCGGCGTCCTTGCCGTAGTAGGCGCGGGCCGCGGCCTGGATGCCGTAGGCGCCGCGGCCGAAATAGCTGGTGTTGAGATAGCCCTCCAGGATCTCGTCCTTGCTCACCTTGTGGCCCAGCTTCAGCGCGATGAAGAACTCCCGGACCTTGCGGCCGACGGTGCGGCTCTGGTCCAGGTAGTAGTTCTTGACGTACTGCTGGGTGATGGTGGAGCCGGACTGCGGGGCGCCGCCGCGCAGCATGTTCCAGCCCGCGCGGATCATCGCCTTGGGGTCCACGGCCGGGGTGGTGTAGAAGTCGCGGTCCTCGGCGGCCAGCACGGCCTGCCGGACCGGGACCGGCACCCGCTTCAGGGGGATGCTCTCCCGGTTCACCTCACCGGTGCGGGCCAGCAGCGAGCCGTCGGCGTAGAGGAAGGTGTTGGCCTCGGCCGCGGCCACCGACTTGGGCCTGGGAATGTCCACCATCAGGTAGCCCGCGGCGAAGGCGCCCGCGGCAAGGGCGACGGTCAGCAGCGCGGCGCCGAGCACCATCCGCCAGGTGGGGAGGAGGCGGCGCCAGCCGGTACGGCGGCGCCGGCGGTGCTCCCGCCGCAGGCGGCGGCGCTGCCGTGCGGACGGCCGGCGGCGGCCCCGGCGGCGGGCCGGGGCCGGGCCGTCCGCGTCGGGGCGGTCCGCGTCGAGGGCGGCGGGGCCGTCCGGCCGTCCCTCGCCGGGCGGATCACCGTCCGGGCGCCCGTCCGGCCCGTCCTGCCGGTCCTGGTGGCGGTGTCCGCCGCGAGGGCTCTCGTGGTCGTCGTTCATCCCGGTCCGGACTCCTCGTCCGCGGCGGCCCCTGCGGCCCAGCAGGCCAGCAAAAGGGGATAAAACGTACATATGCCCTGTAAGTGTGTCATTACTTGCCGTCATCGCCGGGACCGCCACGCCCGGCAACGCCCGGCTGCCCGATGTACTGCTTCACGACGGCGAGCGGCGCCTCGCCGGCCGGCCCCGCGAAGCACGGGCCGGACCACCGACGCGGACCACCGACGCGGACCACCGACGCTGGGCCCGCCTGGAGCGGCGGACGCGGTCGGGGAACCGGACGTGGTCCGCCCCGCCGCCGGACGCCACCGGTCCGGCCCCGTACATCGCCGCCCTTCAAGGCGGCGAGGATGTCACGGCGGACCCGTCACACGTCCGCCGAGCACCGACAGGTCCACCGCGGCCGCCATCGCCGCATGGCCCGCGTCGTTCGGATGCAGGTGATCGCCGGAGTCGTAGGCCGGCCGCAGCCGCTCCGGGCGCTCCGGGTCGCGCAGCGCCAGATCCAGGTCCAGCACCGCGTCGAACACCTCGCCCGAACGGATCTCCGCGTTCACCCGCTGCCGCACCTCCTCCCGCCGCCCGGTCCAGAGGCGCGAGCCCTCGCACGGCGCCAGCGTCGCCCCCACCACCGTCAGCCCGGCCGCCCGGGCCTCCCCGGCCAGCCGGCGCATGCCCGCCACCAGCTTCCCGGCATCGCCCCCGGCTGGATCGCGCCGGATGTCGTTGATGCCCAGCTGCACGATCACCGTGCCCGCTCCGGCCGGCTCCAGCACGTCCTCGGCCAGCCGCGCCAGGCCCCCGTCACCGTCGAACGGGCGGTCCACCGGCGCGTCCCGCAGCAGCCGATTGCCGCTGAGCCCGGCATTGAGCACGCTCAGCCGCGGCGCGTCCGGCTCCTCCCGCAGCCGCCGGGCCAGCACGTCCGTCCACCGCCGGCCGGCCCCGGGCGTGGCCCCGGCGGCGTCGGTGAGCGAGTCGCCCAGCACCACCACGGCGCCGCGCACCGTGTCGCTGCGCACCTGCACCTCGCTGAGGAACCACCAGCGCCCGGCGCCCCGGCTGTCCCCGCCGCCCCCGCCGCCGTTTCCCCCGCCTCCCGGGGCGAACGCCGCGCCGGACTCGTCCGCCGCGTGGTCGCCCGCCGCCACAAAGCCCGGCTGCAGGGCCCACCGGTGATAGGTGCCCGTCCGCGGCACCTCAAGGGTGTGCAGGGTGACCAGCAGACCCGCGCCGTCCGGCACCCCGAGCCGCACCGGGTCGCTCCACGCCTCGCGCCCGGCCGGCAGGCTGACCCCGGCCAGGCCCTCGAAGGACAGCTCGCGCATCGTGCCGGGCAGCGCGGCCGGTCCACGGCCCTCGGCCAGCGCCACCGTCGCGTGCGAGACCAGCAGCGGGGCGTCCCCGTGGCGGTTCGACACCTCCACGCGCACCGCGCTGCCGCCCACCGAGACGGACACCACATTCCTCAGGGAGCGATTCTCCAGCCGCTCCTCCAGATCCCCCTCGCCGAGCGGCGGCGTCACCGCCGCCATCCACGCCGCCACCCACGGCCCCTCCGAGGCCGGCACCCGCTGCGCATCCAGCGGCCAGGACGCCACCGGCGGCGTCGCCACCCCCGCCCCGTCCCGGCCCGCCGGCAGCGGACCCCCGTCCAGTGCCCCCGAGGCGGGCACCCCGAGCAGCACCACGGCCACCAGCGCGGCCGCCCTCCCGCCGTGCCGTCGTCTCATCGCACCGGCCTCTCCTCGGCTGCCCGGCCATCGTCGCATCCCCCGCCGGGCCGCCCGACCCCGCACAATGCAGACAGGGGAACGACAGGGGAGACACGGGCAGACAGGGCATCCGGCCGGGCACGGCCGACCGGCCGCCCTGGGTAGACCGGACAGGTGACACGGATGAAGCAGACCACCACACCGCCGGAGAGCGGCGGCCAGGCAGCACTGCCCACGGCCGGGTCCGCCGGCGCGGGCACCGGCGCCGCCGACGACGGCGGAGACCGCAGCGGGCGCGGAGACGACCGCGGGGGCGGGGGCGCGCCGCGCCGGGGCCGCCTCACCGACGCCTTCACCGAGAGCGACCGCGCCAAGCAGCGCGCCCTGCGGCGGATGAAGACCCTCGCCACCGGACTGCTGCTGCTCGTCGCGGTGATCTACGCCCTGGCCACCTGGGCCGAACGCAGCGGCGCCGGAGCCTGGGCGGGCTACGTGGCGGCCGGCGCCGAGGCCGGCATGGTGGGCGCGCTGGCCGACTGGTTCGCCGTCACCGCCCTGTTCCGCCACCCGCTCGGCCTGCGCATCCCGCACACCGCGATCATCCCCACCAAGAAGGACCAGCTCGGCGAATCGCTCGGCGACTTCGTCGGCGAGAACTTCCTCTCCGAACAGGTGATCCGGGAGCGGCTCCGCTCCGTCGACCTCGCCCGGCGGCTCGGCGACTGGCTCTCCCGGCCCGAGAACGCCGACCGCGTCACCGGCGAACTCGCCTCCGCACTGCGCGGCGGCCTCACCGTGCTGCGCGACACCGACGTGCAGGCCATCGTCGGCGAGGCCATCACCCGCCGTGCCGAGGCCGCGCGGTTCGCCCCCCGGCTCGGCGACCTCCTCGCCCGCACGGTGGCGGGCGGCGGCCACCACCGCGCCGTCGACCTGTTCTGCGCCAAGGCCCACGGATGGCTGGTCCACCACCGGGACACGGTGATGGAGGCCGTCGAGGGCGGCGCCCCCGGCTGGACCCCCCGTTTCGTGGACCGCCGCATCGGCGAACGCGTCTACCGGGAGCTGCTGCGCTTCACCGCCGAGATGCGTGACCAGCCCGGCCACCCGGCCCGCGGCGCCCTGGACCGCTTCCTCACCGACCTCGCCGAGCAGCTGCGCACCGACCCGGAGACCCAGCAGCGCGTCGAACGCCTCAAGAGCGAGCTCCTGCACCGCCCGGAGATCCAGGACGTCATCTCCTCGGCCTGGACGTCCGTGCGGGCCATGCTGCTCACCGCGGCCGACGACGAGCGCAGCGCGCTGCGGCTGCGCGCCCGGGCCTCGGTGCTCTCCCTGGGCGGCCGGCTGTCCGAGGACGACCGGCTGCGCGCCAAGCTCGACGGCTGGGTGGCGGACGCCGCGGTGCACGTGGTCGGCGGCTACCGTCGCGAGATCACCCGCCTGATCACCGACACCGTCGCCGCCTGGGACGCCCGGCACACCTCCCGCAAGATCGAGCTGCACATCGGCCGCGATCTCCAGTTCATCCGCCTCAACGGCACCATCATCGGCGCCCTGGCCGGCCTCCTCATCCACACCCTCACCCACACCCTCGGCGGCTGACCCGGCCGCGGCTCCCCACGGCCGGGACCCGGTGCCGGGCAGGCGGCTATCATCGAGCAGCAGCAACAGGCGGCGGCCGTGGTGGAACTGGCAGTCACGTTGCGTTTAGGTCGCAATGGGCGCAAGCCCGTGAGGGTTCGAATCCCTCCGGCCGCACCAGGGAAGCCCCGGAGCCGGTGGCCCGGGGCTTCCGGTTTGCCGGGCGGGCCGGGCGTGGCGGAGGGCGAGGGCGGGATAGCGTGGGGGCGTCGGCTGTAACTTCCCTCTCCCTGTGGAGGAACTGAGCGATGGCAACCACGCGCACCGCGACTACCAACTGGAACGGGCCCCTGATCGGCGGCGCCGGCAAGGTCGAGCTGGAGTCGTCGGGGCTCGGCAGCTACGACGTCACCTGGCCCTCCCGGGCCGAGGAGCCGGACGGCCGGACCAGCCCCGAGGAACTGATCGCGGCCGCCCACTCCTCCTGCTACTCGATGGCCTTCTCGGCCGGCCTGGCCAAGGCCGGCACCCCGCCGGAGTCCCTGGAGGTCCAGGCGGCGGTGACCTTCCAGCCCGGTGAGGGCATCACCGGCATCGTGCTGAAGGTCAAGGCCCGCATCCCGGGCATCAGCGAGGAGGACTTCCGGCAGGCGGCCGAGATGGCCAAGGAGAACTGCCCGGTCAGCAAGGCGCTCAAGGCGGTGCCGATCAGCCTGGAGAGCGCCGAGCTGCTGAGCTGACCGAGCCGGCCGCCGAGCCGGTCGCCGAGCCGGCCGCCGGGGCGGTATCAGCGGCGGCACGGCTGGCTGGGTCGTAGCGCAGGCCCAGCCAGCCGAACGCCGCGCCCAGTGCCGCCCACAGCACCGCGTGCCCGGCGAACGACAGCAGCCGGAAGTCCCACAGCAGGGCGGCCGGCACGTCGACCGGGTCCGGATTGGGGGGCAGCGCGAACAGCAGCGTGACGGTGGCCAGCAGCACCAGCGCCACCGCCAGATGACGCACCGGCGCCGGGCGGGCAGCCAGCCGCCGGTGCAGCCGCCAGGCGGCGGCCGTGCCGGCAACCCCCAGGAACATGGCGGCCAGCCACAGCAGTTGCCGGTCGCCGACGGTCCCGGCGTCTCCCACACCGGGCGGATTGGCCGGATAGCGCAGCCCCGGCAGCAGGGACAGGGCCAGGAATCCCGCGCCCGCCAGGGCGAGCGCGCGCGTCCAGTGGTCGCCCCCGGACAGCGCGGTCCGCCGGTGCAGCAGGGCGTAGCCGATGCCGAAGAAGACGCCCAGCGCCAGCCCGGTGACCACGGCCGTGACGACCAGTCCGAAGTGCTGCGTTCCCCGGCTGAAGACCTCCGTCTCGCCATGCGCGAGGGAGGCGGGCAGCGAGGCGGCGAGCGCGAGGGCCCGGCCCGCGTGGAGGCGTTCCTCCTCCAGGGCGATGGCCCGGTCCAGCAGCGGTCCTGCCACGAGCAGCGAGAACAGCCCCGAGAGCAGCCCGGCCAGCCCGCCCGCGGCCAGGCCGCGGACGAGCAGGGGCAGCACCGGGGACGGTGCCGACGACGTCATATGCGGTTGTCCTCTCCCGTGTTCAGTGGCAGGGAGCGCCGAACAGATGACGGCCGTCGTGGGAGAACTCGTGCAGATAGTCGCCGGTCGCGGCGATGGCCTGGCCGTTGTCGAAGAAGACCGCCCACAGGGCGAGCAGGGCGACAACGGCGGCGACGGCCGCGATGCTCCAGTCCCGGGCCGAACGGACGGACGCGTCGGCGGGAGCGGCCGGAGCGGCGGCCGGGTCGAGGGTGTGCTCGGACATCCCTACCTCCTCCTGGGGTTTCCACGCCCCATGGATGGGAGAGCGACGGGTCAGTTCCTGGCTTCCGGACGGGTCGGGCTGGCCGGCAATGCCGGTGCCGTGCCGTCCGGTCACAGTGGCGGGACCGCCCCGGTTCTGCACCGGGTTCCTGAGGGACCGTCGCCTCGGTATGAACATATGGCCCCATGAGCGTGGCAGGCCGCCCCGGCGGCGTCAACGTGGCCTGTCACACGCCGTTCCGGGGTTTCGGCAGGAGCGGTGTGCGCATGTGCTCAGCGGTGCGGGAGGGGCCAGGAGGGGCCTTCGGGGGAGTCGAGCCACAGCGTCTGGCGCGGCCCGTCCACGGTGATGCCGAAGCGCTGCGGCTCCGGGTGGCCGGCGGCGGCCCAGGCGTCGTGCAGCTCCTCCAGCCGCGCCCACAGCCGGCGCGGGCCCGCCTCCTCCACCTGCCCGTCGCGGTGCAGCCGGGCGGTGGAGCCGTCGGCGGCCCGCAGGCAGACAAGGGTCGGGGCGGTGCCCTCGGGGTCGGGGTCGCGCCGCCAGTCGAGGTCCGGTTCCAGCAGGCTCAGCAGGAAGCGGAAGGCGTCGTCGTCCATGGCCGTGGCGCCCAGCGCCGTCGGGCGGGCATCGGCCGGTCCGGGCTCGGCGGGGGCGGCGGCCGGGACGCGTCCGGCGGCCGCGGCGGTGCTGCGCAGCGGCATGAACCAGGCGCCGGAGAGGAACCGGCCCCGGGCCTGCTCCGGTCCGGTGCGGCGCAGCCGGGCCACGGCATTGCCCAGCGGGGTCACCACCAGGCCGTCCTCGGTGAGCTGCCGCAGCCAGGGGAGGGGAACGGCGTCGACCCGGCAGGTGCCGATGATCCGGTCGTAGGGGGCGCTCTCCGGCCAGCCGAGCGCGCCGTCGCCGGTGAGCACGGCGGGGTGGTAGCCGGCCCCGGCGAGGTGGGCGCGGGCCGCGGCGGTGAGCTCGGGGGTGATGTCGATGCTGGTGACGCCGGTGTCGCCGAGGCGGTGGGCGAGCAGGGCCGCGTTGTAGCCGGTTCCGGTGCCGATCTCCAGCACCCGCTGCCCGTCGGCGGTCTTCAGCTGGTGCAGCATGTCCGCCATCAGCGAGGGCTGTGAGCTGGAGGAGGTGGGCTCGCCGCCGACCCTGCGGGTGACCAGGGCGTTGTCCGAGTGCACGCCGCGCAGCCAGAGGCCGGGCCGCCGCTCGCGGGAGATCTTCAGACCGGAGGGGTCGTAGTAGTACGGCACGAAGAGGTGCCGGGGCACGGCCCGGAAGGCGGCCCGCCAGGCCGGGTCGGGCAGACAGCCGGCGTCCTCCAGGGCGGCCGTCATCTCCTCCCGCAGCCGCTCCGCCTGCTGTTCGATCCCCGGGGCGGGCTCCGCGTCCGCCCCGGCCCGCTCCTCGATTCCCGTGCCCTGGTTCACGTCCTCACCCTTCGCCGGCCGTCAGGTATACGAGAACGGTGCCACGTATGCCCCATATGCCGCACCCGGATAACCTCCGAACCGGCCAGTGACGCTCATCCGCCCGCCGGCCCCGCCCGCCACCCCCGTCCCTTCCTCCCCGGGCCTCACCGTGCCCGGCGGCGTCGTGCGAGAGGATGAGCGGCATGAGCGTGGTGAAGATCAAAGAGACTGTCAAGCCAGCCACATAGTCCCTTTGACCAGCTTGCCGCACCCGCCGCCGTCCGTCGTTCACCGCGACGGCGGCCGGACTCCGATCCGCGCTTCTGCCGTCATGGCCGGGCGTGGGTACCGTCTCCTTGATGTCTCCGGTTCTGCCGTCTGCCTCGGTGTGGCCGGGGGAGTGGTCACCAGGTGTGGGGAGCTGATGCGGTGTGGCGCCTGACCATGCCCAGGAATTCACGTCCGCCATGGCGGTTCGCGTGCTGCGCAACGCCTGCCGGACGGCCGGTCTGAGCAGCGATGACGCAGAACTGATCCGCTTCGGCGAGAACGCCCTGTTCCGCCTGGCCCGGCACCCGGTCATCGTCCGCATCGCACGGTCCGCCGACTATCTGCCCTCGGTGCGGCGTGAGGTCCAGGTCTCCGGATGGCTGGCCCGGGAGAGCTTTCCCGCCTCCCGCGTCCTGGAGGACATCGAACAGCCTCTTCTCGTCGAGAATCGCCCGGTGACCTTCTGGCATCTCATCCGGGAGGCGGACCGCAAGCCGACGTACGCGGAGCTGGGCAGCGTCCTCCGGGATCTGCACGCCTTGGCGGTGCCGGCGGGCCTGGAGCTGCCGCCCGTCCAGCCCTTCGCCCGGACCGATCTGCGTGTCGAACGGATCACCGGAATACCGGAGGACGACCGGGAGTTCCTGCGCAAGCGTGGCCGGGAGTTGCGGGACCGGCTGGCGGAACTGTGGTTCGACTCACGGCGCGGCCCCGTCCACGGTGACGCGCACGTGCAGAACCTCATGGTGAATCACACCGGTCAACCGGTCCTGATCGACTTCGAGGGCTTCTGCTTCGATCACCCGGAGTGGGATCTGATGGTCACCGCGACCGAGCACCACAGCATGGGGTGGCAGACCCCGGAGCAGTACGCCGACTTCGTGCGCGCCTACGGGCGGGATCTGGCCGACTGGCCCGGCTTCCCGGTCCTGCGGGGCATCCAGGAGTTCCAGATGACCACGTGGCTCATGCAGAACGTCGCAGAGAGTCCGGAGGTGGCGCAGGAGTACGCCCGGCGTATCGCCTCCCTGCGGGACGACGATGCGCCGCGCGACTGGCACCCGGCCTGACCGGCAGGACTACTCGTCGTCCAGCTCGGCGAGAGCGACGCGCACCCGGTCGCCGAACTCCCGGACGGCGGGGTTGGCGGTGTGCGGGGAGACCTCCCGTTGGAAGTCGGTCACGTAGCGCTGGAAGCGTGTCGATTGCAACGCCTCGCCCGCCTCCAGTGCCAGCGTCGCCGTGTGCACGGCCGCGTCCAGGTCGCCGTTGAGCAACTGGCTTTGGGCCAGCACCATGCGGCAGAACCCGAGCGTCCGCGCGTACTTGGGATCGGTCAGCTCCACTGCCCGCTGGGCGAACTCGACAGCCTTCCGGCCTTCCCCGAGATCCCGGAAGCAGTGGCAGAACTCGCCGACGATCTCCGCTTCGTCCACATAGGCCAGCCAGTCCGGATCGTCTCCGGTGTCTGCCTGGTCGAAGTACCGTTCGGCCTCGTACATGGCCCGGCCGGCTCCCGACGCATCGCGAACGGTGGACAGCGCGCGAGCCTCGTGAGCGGAGAACAGCGCCATGGCCCTGGGCGTGGCCCGGCCCTTGCCGCCCTCCACGGCGGCCCTGGCCAGCCGAACCGCCCTGGGGGCCTGGCCCAGATAGTTGGCCTGGTGGCTCATGTTGGCCAGGATGCGGGAACCCATCATCCGGTCGTCCACCACCTGTGTCAGCCGCAGCGTCGCCAGCAGATAGCGGTTGGCCAGGGTATGGCTGCCGGTGTCGTAGGCAGTCCAGGCGAGGAGCTGCGCTATCTCCGCTGCCGCGCCGAACAGTGCCGTGCCCACCCGTTCGCTGTAGTCGGCCCGCAGCAGTGGGAGCACGTCCTCGCGGAAGTAGTGCCGCAGCGGCCGGTGACCGTGACCGCCTCCGAACTTGAAGTCCAGATACATGAACATCTCGGCCGCCGTACGTACCGCGGCGACATCCCGCATGCCCACGCGGCGAGTGCTGCCGTTGCCTGCGGGTAGCCCGTCCGGCCGCGACACCAGCCATGACAGCACCGCCGAGTTGACCTCGCCCTCGGCCAGAAGTAAGCGGCTCTGCGCGTCGTCCTCCGGCTGGAGCTGGGTCAGCCCGTCGAAGATGCCGAGAGCCTCATTCAGCGTGCCCGCGTAACCGGCCCCCGTCACCGCTGGTCCGGGCAGGATGCCGGGGAAGCCGAGATCGGCCGGCTGCACCCGGCGCCCCAGCTTCTCGCTCAACGCCTCGGCGAGGAAACCGGCGGTCTGGGGCTGAATCCCGCTGCCATCAAGCCAACGCTGCACCGACACATGCGTCGTGCCGACATGCGCGCCGCGTCGCCTGGCGACATCGCATACCCGCTTGGCCAGCCCCTTGTTCGACACTCCGGCCTCGGCCATGAGCCGGGCCAGCCGGGTATTCGGCTCCCTGGTCATGCTCCCCCCTGCGTCCAGTGGGATGACGCTAGGTGCTCATCCTGCCACGGAAGGCGCACCGCGTAAGGGGGTTCACTCACGAACCCCCACCCGCTTCCGCCGTGAACCCCCCTGTGCACATGGACCCCCTGGTGAACACTCCCGCCCGCGTGTTCCGGGCGGTGGACTGTTCTCCACAACGGCGGGGACGGGCCTCGCCGATGGCGAGGAGGACCCCATGGAGCCGAGAGAGGATCAGGGACCACCGTCCGCGCATCTCGCACTGCTGGAGCCGGCCACCCTCGCGGCTGCCGAACGCTACCGCTCCATACTGCTGTTCGCCGACTCCGACGACACCTGCTTCGTCGCCCGCCGCATGGCACGGGAGACGGCCGCCGACTGGGGCCTTGCCCACCTGGCAGGTGACATGGCGCTGTGCGTCTCCGAACTCGTCGGCAACGCCGTGCTGCACGCCACCCCGGACGGACGCTCCACATCCGCCCCCGGCGACCGGCTTATCACCGTGGCCTTCCGCGCGTGGCCCAAGTGGCTGTTCATCGAGGTGTCCGACGAAGACAGCACCCCGCCCATGCTCCCGGTCGGCGAACTCATCCACCCCGGCACACCGGCCACCGAACCGGACGACCTGCTGCCCGACAGCGGACGTGGTCTCTTCCTCGTCCAGACCTTCGCCAACTCCGTGTGGTGGGCACCGCGCGACGACGGCGGCAAAAGCGTCTTCTGCCGCTTCGACCTCAAGCCGGACACCCACCGATGACCGGCACCACGAACACCGGAGCAGCTACAGGCAGCCGCGCCCTGGGGTCGCGTGGATGGCTGCTCCGGCCCACGGCCGGCACCCGACTCGGGACCGGTCGACGGGTGGCCTCCCGCCCTCCGATCTCCCCTGGCCGGGAGGCCACCCGGAACCCTCCCCCCACAGAACAGCGAGCCGCACCCATGACCACGAGAACCGTCATGCGCTACGTGAACTGGACACTCACGGCCGACACCGATGCCGAACCGCCCAGCCACACCGCCGAATGCACCACCTGCGCGGAGACCTCCCCACCGTCCCCATCAAGGGACGCACCGGAACTGTGGTGCCTGCGCCACGCCGGCCGCACCCGGCACCCCACCTACCGCTACACCATCACCGGCCACCTCCGGGCCACCCCGGCCGAGTAGCGGACCACCGAAGACTCCCCGGCCTCGCGCACCGGCCGGGGACGGCGGAAGGCCCTCCGCCGTGACTGCGGGCCGGCTCCCCGCAACGTGGCTCTTGCCGGGAGTCGGCCCGCACCAACAACCGCATACGCAAGACCGGACCACCCCTCCGCCTGGCAGCTTCCGGGGTGATCCGGCAGGGATCGCTCACGACCCCGGTACCGATGGTACCGGGGCAGCGGTCGTGACGATCAACACCGCGCTCCCGGCCCTGACTGCAAGTCACTACGCCACAGGGAGAGTTGGGCGATGCGCGACCCGAACACCGACGAACCGGACCAGGGCCAGTTGTTCGACCCCGACGCTGCCCTCTGGACACCGGGCATCGACTACGTGGCCGGCTGGCGCGACGCTCATCAGGCAGCGGCCGAACTTCGCCGGGCCCTGGCCGCTCTCGGGGACACCGCAACCCTCATCTACCGAGCCGATACCACCCCCACCGGCGGTGGCCTTCTGCACCTGAGCCTTCCGGCCGCATTGGTCTGCAAGCTTGCTCGGGCCGTGAACGGCGACCTATGTGCTCCTGGTGACTGAGCGGGGAGGCTTGATCGTGCGGAAGCGGCAGCGGACCAGTTGAGCACACACGGTGACTTGAGCGACGGCGGACTGGCATACTCGCACCTCCAATGGGCGGTAGGAAGGGGTAGGCTCAGTGGTCGCCGCAGAGGTCATTCCATGGATTCTCCTCGTTGCTGCGTTGCTAGTCGGAATCAGGCGTTGGAAGGCGAAAAAGGCTCTGCCTCTGCGGATGGTGTATCAAGTCATAGACCCTCATGGGCGCCTCGTGGAACAGTTCGACCCCTTCGGGGCGCCTGGGGAAGGACGTGTGCAGGCCAGGGGCGATGGGGCCGCACTGACCCTCACACGTGCACACATGGGCGGTCCAGGGGTCGCCTGGTTTGAACCCGGATCGCCTCTGATATTCGAGCTGGATTCCGGAGCAATTCACATTCTCCCCCGACGATATATAACCAAGGTGAAACCTTATTTCGATGAACAGAGCGCCATATCTGGTGAAGTAACCTCTTTCGTTATCGAGTTCAAGCCTCCTGCAACGCTTACGCTCGTCTGTGTACACGTCAGAAAGGGCGACGCTGACAAGTGGCTTGAGCTCGGTCCCCATGCCGAGTGAGGTCGGTGGAGCGGGTTTGGGCGGTGTCCTGCCCGGGGTGGGGTCGGGCATGTCCAGGGGGCCGTACGCTGCTTCCGCGAGATCGGGCGGGGCGGAGCCCTGCCCGGTGTGTCCGGCCGATTGGCCCCCTGGGCTTGCCCGACGCGGGTCCCGGTCCGGGCAGGTGCGTAAAGCCGTGGAGCCGACCGGCAGTGACCACCGATGTCTTTGACCCTGGGGCGCGGCTTCTCTGGTGTGGCCGGCGGCGCCGGGGCGGGACCGGCCGTCAGGCCGCATGCCCGTCCCCGGGCGCCGGGCCGGCGGCGCGCCGCAAGGCGCGCCCTTGAGGAAGTGAAGAAGAGTTTCGACAGCTCGGCCGGTCAGCTCTGGGCGGCGGTGTCGGCGGTGATGCGGTAGGTGGCGCGGGTGGTGTCGCCGCTGGTGTGGAGGTCTTCGAGGATGAGTGGGCCGGTGTTGCCGTGGGTGATGCGGGTGGTGTGGAGCAGCGGTGTGGCGTCGGGCAGGCGCAGGGTGGTGCGCTCGTCGGGGCGGGGCATGCGGGCGCTGGTGGTCTCGGTCCAGGTGAGGGAGTGCCCGGCTTCGGCCAGCAGGGAGTAGATGCGGTCCGGGTCGGTGTCGGGGTGGTCGGCCAGTTCGGTGCCTTCGGCGGTGGCGAACGGGATCAGGGTGCGGTGGGCGATGCGGGCGCCTGCCGGGGTGGCATAGAGGCGGTCCACACCGAAGAGCGCTTCCCCTTCGTCCAGTTCGAGGAATGGGGCGGTGTGGGTGTCGGTGTGGGTGCGGTAGATGTGCGGGGTCTCGGCGAGAGCAAGAGCGCTGAGGTCGGTGGTGTAGGTGCCGTCCGGGTTGCGGGTGATGGCGCGGGTGAGGGTGGCCGTGGCGGTGGGCTGGGTGCGGACGTAGCTGCCTTTGCCGTGGATGACCTCGATGAGTCCTTCGGCGCGTAGGGCGGCGATGGCGTTGCGGACGGTGGGGCGGGAGACCTGGTAGCGCTCGATGAGCTGGGTCTCGGAGGGCAGGGGGGTGCCCGGGGGAAACTCGCCGCTGGTGATGGCGTGGCGCAGGGCGGCGGCGACCTGCTTGTAGAGCGCTGAGGGGCGCTGGATTTCTGCCATGGGCGGGCTCCCGCTGTGATGTGGGCACGGCTGTTGTCACTCGTCAGCATAAGTTGTTGCTTCTCCGGTTCCAAGGGGTGCATACTCGTCACTCGTCATGACGAGTGACGTCCTGTTGTGTGGGGCGTCCGTGAGTGGTTGGAGGTCCACCGACATGCAGTCCATCCCTGTGGACACCTCGCGTCTGGGCGTGCTGCGGTGCGCCGTGGCGCCGGAAGTGAAGATCAGCAACTACGAGACGGGAGAGGTGAAGAAGGACCGGGAGGGCAACCCGGTGTGGACCGTGGGTGTGCTGGTGCGCCAGGACGGCCGGCGGGCCTCGGTGATCGAGGTGGCCGTGACCGGCGAACCCAAGGGCATTGAAGAGGGCACGGCGCTGGCGATCACCGGGCTGGAGGCGTTCGCCTGGTCCATGGGTGAGCGGCACGGGATCAGCTTCCGCGCCGCCGCCCTCACCCCGCTCCCCGCGACCAGTGGAGCCAAGGGCGGTGAACGGTGATGGAAGCCGTTCTGCTGGCCTTCGCCTTAGCGCTGCTGGCATGGATGACGCTGGTTGGCCGGGAGCTGCGGGCTCGGCGGCCTGAGTGGCACTGGTATCTGACCGGCTACCCGGTGATGGCCGCGCGGGTGGTGTTCACCTGGCGGAAGGTCGCGCAGCTCAATGACCTGTCGGTGTCCTACCGGCCTGCCCGGCGGGTGCTGGGTGATGTGGCGGTCAAGGGCGAGCCGTTGCGGGCCACCGCGCCGCGTATCGGCTTCCCCGCACCGCGTCGGGACGGGCTTGAGCTGCGGGTGCGGCTGCATCCGGGGCAGACTCCGGCGCCGTTCCTCGCGGCGGCCGATGCGCTGGCCCATGCCTGGCGGGCACACGCGGTGCGCATCGTCTCCCCTGAGCGGGGAGAGGTCGTGATCACTGCGACGGCACGTGATCCGCTGGGGGAGCTGCGTCCGACCGGCGGTGTGGAAGAGGAGCTGTTGCGGGCGGAGGTCGGTGCGCTGGAGACCGGCCGGGCATGGGTGATCGATTTCCGGGCCGTTCCGCACTGGCTGATCGTGGGGGCTACCCGGTCGGGCAAGTCCACCCTGCTGGCCCGCCTGGTGGACCGGCTGGCTCCGCAGCCGCTCGCGCTGGTGGCGGTGGACTGCAAGGGCGGCATGGAGCTGGGCCTGTTCACCGAACGCCTCTCCGCCCTTGCCACTTCCCGGACCGAAGCGGTGCGGCTGCTGGGCGCACTGGTGACGGAACTTCGGGACCGGATGGAGGTCTGCCGCGCGGCCGGTGCCCGCTCCATCTGGGAACTGCCCGAGAAGCTGCGGCCGGTCCCGGTGGTGGTCCTGGTGGACGAACTGGCGGAGCTGTATCTGACCGGCGGCAGCCGGGAGGAGAAGGCGGAAGCCGAACAGTGCTCCACCTACCTGCTGCGCCTGGCCCAGCTCGGCGCCGCCCTGGGAATCCATCTGGTGGTGGCCGGGCAAAGGGTCGGCTCCGACCTGGGGCCGGGGGTCACCGCGCTGCGCGCCCAGCTCGGCGGCCGGATCTGCCACCGCGTCAACGACCCCGCAACGGCCGAAATGGTCCTGGGGGATCTGAACAAGGATGCGGTGGCGGTGGCTCAGGCGATCCACCTGCGGGAACAGGGCGTCGCGGTCACCACAGCGGACGGGGCCGGCTGGGTGCGGGCGCGCTCGTACCTGACCACCCCGGCCCAAGCCAAGGAAGCCTCCCTGCGCTACGCCTCCCGCAAGCCCTGGCTGCCCTTCCTCCGCCCCGACACAGACGGGCAAGGGGGTGAGGAGTGATGGAGGCGGTCATGCCGCTGGTGGTGGTCCTGGGCATCATCACCGTCCTGCTGGTCCGCTCCCGCGACGTCCGCGCCTGGGAAGCCGTCCTGATCGGCCTGTTCGGGTTCTACCTGGCCATGACCCCGATGGGCTGGGCCGTCGTCGCCACCGTCAACTGGCTCCTCGGCGGCCTCGGCTGACCGGGCACAGAAAGAGGCAACCTGCCGTGACCATGCGCCGGGTGCGCTGCACCCACTGCAAGGGAGAAGGCTCCCGCCGGACCCGGACCGGCCGCCGCCGCTGCCGGGTCTGCCGGGGCACCGGCTCCATCCGCTGACACACCACACCAACAACCACCCCGACCAACCCGACCACGAGAGGTGATCGCCATGACCACGCGCCACAACCCCACCACCCCGGCCGCCTCGGCGGCCCACCCCGGAAGGGACCCACCCCATCACCCCCAAGCACACCCCGGCCCACAGGCGCGCCGCACTCGGCCAGGCGGCGCGCCTGCGCCACCTCACCGACACCGAACGCGACATCATCCGCCTCGCAACCGATCCCCGCTTCACCCGCTGGCTGGAACAAGTCACCGCAACCGGCGCCTGCGCCCACCCCATCCACCTGGCAGGCTCCACCACCGTCCACGACACCACCACCGGCGAAATACTCCACCACTACGACACCACCGGCGAGCCCGGGGAACGACTCCTCATCCGCTGCCGCAACCGCCGCGCATCCGTCTGCCCCACCTGCTCACGCCTCCACGCCGGAGACACCTACCACCTCATCCGCGCCGGACTGACCGGCGGCAAAACTGTCCCCGACAGCGTCCGCGACCACCCCCGGCTGTTCCTCACCCTCACCGCCCCCAGCTACGGCCCGGTTCACCGGAGCACAGATGGGCGGCAGCCCTGCCGACCGCGACGCGGCAGCACACGATGCGAACACGGCCGGCCGCTGGCCTGCCGGGAGCAGCACCCGCCGCAGGAACCGCGCGTCGGGCAACCGCTGTGCCCGGACTGCTACGACTACCCCGGACACGTCCTCTGGCACGCACACACCGGACGCCTGTGGAAAGCCTTCACCGACAACCTCTACCACCACCTTGCCGCCCGCAGCGGGCGCACCCGCAGCAGCCTTCGGCGGACGGTGCGCATCTCCTACGCCAAGATCGCCGAATACCAGAAACGGGCGGCCATCCACCTTCACACCGTGCTCCGGCTGGATGGTGGGGAAGGGCCGGGCAGCCGGCCGCCGCACTGGGCCGACGCGGACACCTTGGCCTTGGCAGTCCGCAGCTCGGCGGCGGCCGTGCGGCTGACCACCCCCTACACCCCCGCGCTGGGTGAGCGGGAACTGCGCTGGGGCACGCAGCTCGACACCCGGCCGCTACGCGCCTTCGGAGAGCGCGACGCCCTGACCGATGACGCGGTCGCCGCCTACGTCGCCAAATACGTCACCAAGGGAACAGACGAAACCGGGGCAGGACTCGACCACCGCATCAGGCGGCCGGAGGACATCACGGCAGCGCCGGTCTCGGCACACGTCCGGGCACTCATGGGGACGTGCTGGCGCCTCGGCGGCCTGCCGGAACTGGGCGCGCTGAACCTGCGCGCCTGGGCACACACCCTCGGGTTCCGGGGGCACGTCCTGACCAAGTCCCGGGCCTACTCCACCACTTACGCCGCACTGCGGGAGGAGCGGGCGGAGCATGGGCGCGGCGGGGAGACCTTCGGTGATGACGCGCTGACCGATGCGCAGTGGCGCTATGTCGGCTCCGGGTACAACGCCGGAGAGACGGAGCTGGCCCGTGGGATCTCTCATGACCTGACCCGGTTGCGGGAAGTCCTGCGAGAGCAGCGGGGGCGGGCCGATGGGTGAGCGAGTCGCCGGGTGGTTCCGGGCCGGTCGCCGGATAGGGAACCGTCCCGATGGGTTGACCTCCTGGCGTGTGACGACCCCGGATGCCGCAGCGGCGGCAACGGTGGCCGAACTACTGGGCGGCCGACCGGTGCTCAACCGGGAGGGAGAGGAAGAGGGCTTCGAGGTGGTCACGCAGGAGGCGGCCGTCGCGGTTCAGCTCTGCGGGCGGGGAAGCGTCCGGACGGAGCTGATGCAGTGGACGGCCAAAGGGCTGGTCCACCACTGCGACGCCACCGAGTATCTGTCGCCCGATGGGGAACGGGGCAGGCCCTGTGGCTGCCCGCGGCTGCCAGACGAGCGGCGACGGCGGGCACGGGAGGGAAGAGGGCCGCTGCCGGTCACGCGCGTGCTGTTCCGGCTGGGCGGTGCCCTGAGTGCGGGGGTGTTCGGGTTCCGGTCGGGGTCGTGGGAGTTCGCGGGTGCTGCGGCGGCGATCAGGGTGGAGCTGCCGGAAGGTGGACCGGTGAACGGCCGGCTGGTGCTCCGGCCGCAGGAGTGGCGGGGCGCGGAGGGAGGTGCTGTGCTCTTTCATCGGCCGTTGTTGGAGGTCCGGCAGAGTGACGGCGAGTGGTCCGTTTCCGCGCACGGCCGCTGCCGGGCCGGGGCAGGGGACCCGGCGGTGTGAGGTGTGGGCAGGGCCGTGCGCGGAGACGTGGACGGTCGGCTACTCGTCGGCGTTGGGGGAGTCGGCTTCGGGGCGGGTGGCCCAGTGGATGAGGATGCGGTCGCGGGTGTTGGCGTGGCGGCCTCGGCCGCTGGCCTTGGCAATGCGCACGGAATCGATGAAGAGGGCGAGGAAGGTGCGTTGCTGGGCAAGGTCCCAGGAACGCCACGGGGAGCCTTCGCCCAAGGGGTCACCCTCCGGGTTCGTCCACTCGGCCGGGATGGTGACGGTGGTCTCGGCGGCGGCTTCCAGCTCGGTGAGGCGGGCGGCGGTGCGGGCCTCGTGCTGGGTGAGGCGTTCGACGGATTCGCGGAACATGGTGGTGCCGGTGGAACCGGCGTAGAGACCGTCCTGGCGGTCGGCGTAGAGCACGCGGAGCGATTCGCGGACGTGTTCCAGCTCGGCACGGACGGCGGCAAGATCCGCTTCCCGCTGTGAGGTGTCCTCCTGGTGGGCGAAGCGGCGGGAGGCTTCGGCCAGCCATTCCCGGTCGTCGGGATCGTCCGGGTCCAGGGAGATGAGGCGGGTCCAGACGCGGCGGGTGACTTCGTCGTCTGCCTCGGCGCGGTTGATGACCAGACCACCGTGGCCGGGGACCATGCCGGCGGCGCGGTTGCAGCGGTAGTAGCGGGTGTTCGCGCGGCGGTCGGAGACCATGACCGATCCGCAGACGTCGCAGAACAGCAGGCCGTGGCCGGCGAGAAGTGAGGCGACGCGCCGCTCGCCGGTCCGGACGACGGTGCGGGAGCGGCCGTCCAGGACGTCTTGCAGTCGCCACCACTCGTCGGCGGGGACGATCGGCTCGTGCGCCTCGACGGGGCGGCCTTCGTCGTCGCGCAGGATGGCCCGCTTTCCGGCGGTGCCGTTGAGGACGTCGCCGTTGTCGTCCTTGGTGGCGGGGGAGCGGCCTTCCCAGACGGCGGCGTAACCGGCGAGCCGGGGGTCACGGAGGATGCGGAGCACCGTGGAGGAGACCCAGGCGGGGCGCTCCATGGCCTGGGAGGTGCCACGGGCGCGGCGGGCGGCGATCCGGGCGGCTCCGCGTTCGCCCAGTGCCGCGGCCTTGGTGGGGGTACCGGACTCGTTGAGGTGCTTGGAGATCTGGGAGGCGGAACGGCCCTCCATGGCCAGTCGCACCATGTCGCGGACGACGGGGGCTTCGATCGGGTCGGGGACGAGACGGACGACGGTGAGTTTGCCGCGCGTTTCGCGGACGGGCCGGAAGCCGTAGGGGGCGATGCCGGAGACGTGGCTTCCGGCGCGGCGCAGGGTGTCCTTGGTGGCGGTGATGTAGTCCGACTTCAGGTCGGATTCCTGCTGGGCGAGTCCGGCGATGATGGCCAGGATGCCGACGCCCACGGGGGTGGAGGTGTCCAGGTAGGGCTCTTCGACGGAGACGAGCCGGACGCCGTGGCGCTCCAGTTCGTCAATGATCTTCATCGCTTCGAGTGCGCCCCGGCGGGTGAGACGGGAGAGGGAGAAGACCACCACCGCGTCCACGTGTCCGGCGCGGACGGTGCTCATCATCTCCTCGAAGCCGGGGCGGACGGTGTTGGGGTCCCAGCCGGACTTGCCGACGTCTTCGAAGTGACCGGAGTCCTCCCAGCCCTTGGAGGCGATGAGCGAGGAGCAGCGTTCGTGCTGCGCCATGGGCGACGCCTGGGAGTCGTCTTCGCGTCGCTTGCTCTGGCGGATGTAGGAGACTGCTCGCACGCGGTCCAGGTTAGGGGCCGTCCCCGGCTTCCTTCGCTTGAGAGGTGTCATGTGGCTAGCGTTGTAAAAATCAATGTGCTGACGGTGAGTGCGGAGCAGCGGGAGGTGCTGGAGCAGCGGTTCGGTGCCCGGGCCGGGCTGGTCGAGAGCGCGGACGGGTTCGAGTGGTTCGAGCTGCTGCGGCCACAACAGGTGTTCCGATGTACCACTAGTCAAGCCGCGGGTAAACCCGTTCGAGGGTACGGCCGGGAGCGTGATCACGCGGGCGGTCGGAGGGACTTTTGGGCGGGAGCTGCCATGGGGGGAGAGATCGGGCGCCCGTACGCTGGCTCCGCGAATCGGGCTGGCTTGTGGCCTGCCCGGTATGTAGCCCGATGGGGCGCCCGGTCTTCGAGGCTCCCCCCATGGTGGCTGCCTAAAAGTCCCGGAGACCGACCGCCCCGACACACGATGTGTGTGGAATTCAGTCCTCGATACCGGATGCCTGGCGGAGAACGGCCAATTGCGGATTCGCCCGTTTATGCGTGGAGTCAATGACGCGCAGAACCTCTTGCCACATGGGGTTGAGTCGTGCCAACTGAGGTGCTGTATTCCATGCGCGGTAAAGGCTGTCGAGTGAGGCGGAGACATCACCCACGTCCAACTGGGCTCTTGCTGCCGCGATGTAGGTGTGGGCGATTCGCAGTGGCGGCAGGCCGCTGGTGGCCGTCTCCAGGTCATCCGTCAGGCCCAGGGCCTTTTTGGGGCGGCCCAGGTCTGTCAGCGTGGCCAAGTTGTGGACGAACGTGTTGCGTGGGCCGAATGTCAGCCCGTGTACCTTGAAGTCGTTGGTGAACGGCTGTGAGGCATGGCGGGCGGATTGAATGTGGCGATTGGCTTCGCGTCGGGCCTCCTTGTCGTCGGGCAGTCTGCCTGCGAGAGTCATCCCGCGCAGGTTGAGCAGCCCGACGGCGATGTCTCGTTCTTCGCCGCTCAGTGCGCGTTCAGCCCTGCTGATGGCACGTTCAACGACCATCAGACCGCCTTCGCAGTCCCCGAAGTTCAGATAGGTACCTGCCCTGTCCCTGGCGGCCACGGCCTCGCTCAAGGGGTTGTGCTTCTGTCCGGCCGCCCAGCGCTGACGAGATACCGCCAACTCTGCCAGGTCCATCCAGCGGTGGCGTGCGGCCATCCAGTAGACCGACCCGTACACGTCTGCCAGGGCAGCCCAGCTTTCCTCAGAGTTCTCGGCGTGGGCCAGAGATGTGGCCTTTTTGAGGAGCAGTGGAAGCATGGGCATCAGCTTTGTGATCTTTGCTGTGTCGCGGAGCTGATCAACCCGTTCCAGCTCCGCATGAATCTCTCCGAGTGTTGGCGGCTTCACTCGTGGCAGATCGAAATCACGAATCGCCTTGCGGAGATCGGCAATTACTGCTTCCTCGTCGTGAGCGATCGGTGCCCGTCCCTGGACTTCAGCCATGGTTACTCCCATGGCACGTCCGAGTGAGGCGGCTGCCGAGGGCGTGAGGGTACGATCCCCCACCTCGATCTTGCTGAGGAGGGACACTGAGATATTTGCTTTACGAGCCAATTGGAGCTGCGACAGACCACGGTCCTTGCGCAGCTTCTTGACGTTGGCTCCGGGAGTTAGTTGCGTCTCCATAGGCGTGCTTCTCTCGGTGCTGTGGCTCTGCTCACCATGCTCTCATCCTTTCAGGCACGCCGCACGGTGCCTGTCACCTCACGCATTGTGCAACTTCTGTGCAAGTCACCTCGCCGCACCGTCATTTAACTGTCTGTAAGCAGACGAGAACCCCCGCAGCCGTGGTAGCGGCCCGGGGGCGTGGCCAGTCGCTGGAAGGAGCGCTGACGCATGAAGAGTAACGCCCGGAGGTCGGGGCCGAGGAGCGTAAGGCCGGGTTCCGGCCTGGTGGAACAGCCGGAACGCCTGAGCTGTGACCGAGGCGAGTTGGTGCCGCCGCCCGGCGCTGCGGTTCCGGTGGTGGATGCGGCGACGATGGTGTTGCCGCGTGTGTGGCCGGAGCGTGGGGGCTGGGCTCGGGTACGGCCGTACGTGCGCCGGATTCCGGGTCTGGTGCGGCCCCGGCGTCGGGTGCTGGTGGTCGCGCGGGGGTGGCGCTGATGCCTCCCGTGTGGATGAAGCCCGGTGCGGTGGTGCGTGACGGGCGGGTGCGGCAGCTCGGACAGGTCGTTGAGGTGCTGGGTACGGCTGTTGTGCTGCGGCCGGTCAAGGGACGGGGTCGGCATTGGCGGACGGACGTGCGGTGCTGCCATCGGGTGAGCGACCGTGAGTCCCTGCCGGTGCTGGCGCGGCTGGCGTCGCGGGTGTGGGGGAGGCGGCAGGCGTGAACAGCGAAGAACTCCCGGGACTGGAGCGGGGGCAACTGGTTCGGGACACGGCGCGTGATCAGGTCGGTGAGGTGATGGACTTCGTTGGCGGGCGGGTGCAGTTGCGTCCGCTGGCGGGCGGCCGTGAGTGGGATGCGGACCGGGAGCGCGTCACGGTCCTTGATGCCCGCGAATCGCTGCGTGTGCGGGTTGCGGTGGAGAACCGGCGCTCGCGTTGGGGGGTGCCGAGGTGAGCCGGGCCGTGATCAAGACAGCGGAGTGGACGCTGTCTCTGGATGAGTCCCCGGATGTGCCCCGGATCGTGTACAGGGCGGCGTGCCTGGAGTGCGGGATGGTGTCGCTGCCGGGGTCGGATGAGTCGCTGTCGGTGGAGGTGTGGGCGATCAAGCACACTGGGCTGAATCCCTCGCATCGCCGGTTCACATTGCGCACGGCTCAGCCGTGGGTGGTGGAACCGGCGCCGGGCAACCCGTACTACGACGCGGAGATGGACGAACGGCACGACCGGGCGCGGAATGAGGCGGGGTAATGCCTGACTGACCAAGACTCCTCGGGGCGGGCCTGCGTTCTCCCTTGCCCCGGGGTCGGCCGGGATTGCCCGGCCGGGTGCGGCTCGGTTCCCATCGGTGGCTCGTGGGGACCGGGCCGCTTTGCTGTGGCGGGAGCGCGACGGTTGGGCTGGTGGTGGTTTCGGTGGTGGGCCGGGGGCTGCCGCCGGCCGGAGGGGCGCCGGGCGGTGGGCCTTGCGGATGGTCTCCGGGTGGTGGGCTGCCCGGCGTCCTGGAGGCCGTCGGCCGGTGAGCACTCGGGGTTGGCGGTGGCGGGATGTCGGGCTGTTCGTGCGGGTCGTGTGTGCGCCGGTCCGGTGCGGGGAGCGGCGGGGGCGCCCGGACGGGACCGGCCGGAGGCCGCATGCCCGGCCGGGGCGCCGGGAGGCGCGGGCGCGCCGGGCGGCGCGCCCTCTTGAGTGAGTAGAGAAGAGTTTCGACGGCTTCGCCGGGAGCGGCCAACGGTGGGCAGTGCAGGGCGGTTTGGGCGCTTGGGGCTGGGGGTATTGTCACTGCCCGGTGTCACACTGTGAGGACACAGGTTTCCGTGCGGATTCTGCGTGGTCCGCTGCTGACGGTTCGTCGGCCTGAGTGTCGGAGGTGGTTTCCATGGCCAGCCGTGACCCCCCTGTCCGTTGGCTGTTGTGGGAGGTGCGCCACGGTGCGCGCTCGGTGTTCTTCTTGGGATTGGACTCTTGCAGGCTCGGAGGCGCGGGCTGATACCCGGCGTGTGTCCGAGACGGTTGATGATGTGGTGCGTCTGGCGGGTGACCAGGCGTTTCCCCGGTGGCTTGATCTTGTGCGGGCCACGGGTGGGTGTGCGCATCCGGTGGCGCTGAACGGCTGGCGCACGGATGCTGATGCGGGCACCGGTGAGGTGCTGTCGCACTATGACACCGCGAGTGAGCCCGGTGAGCGGCTGCTGGTGCGGTGCGGGAACCGGCGGCGGGCGGTGTGTGAGCCGTGTTCGTGGCTGCACGCGGGCGATACCTGGCAATTGGTCCGTGCCGGGCTGCTCGGCGGCAAGGGCGTGCCGGATCAGGTGCGCTCAGCGCCCCGGCTGTTCGTGACGCTGACGGCTCCGTCCTTCGGGGCGGTGCATCGCTCGGGGCAGCCTCGCCCCGGCGGCCGGCATAGGGCTGACCTGGGCAGATGTCGGCATGGCCGTCTGCTCGTCTGTCCGGGGGATCACGGCGGGGATGATCCGCTGATCGGTCAGCCGGTGTGCGGCGAGTGCTACGACTACGCGGGGCATGTGCTGTGGAACGCCTCGGTGGGCCGGTTGTGGAAGGCGTTCACGGACAACCTGTGGGCGCGCCTGGCGGCGGCGCTGGGCATGTCGCGCTCCGCTCTGCGGCAGGCCGCGCGGGTCTCGTATGCGAAGGTGGCGGAGTACCAGCGGCGGGGCGCGGTGCACCTGCATGCGGTGGTCCGGCTCGATGGTGCGGGCGGTCCGGGCTCGGCTGCTCCGGCCGGGGCGGACGCCGCACTGCTGGCCGACTGTGTGCGCGGGGCGGCTGCGGCGGTGGCGCTGTCCGGGCCGGAGTGTGCGGCGCTGGGTGAGCGCATCCTGCGCTGGGGCGATCAGATCGACGTGCGTGAGATCGGCGACGGCTGCGGGGATGACGCGGACGCGGTGGCCTCCTACGTGGCGAAGTATGTGACCAAGTCCGGCGGCGGGACCACGGCGGCGGGCGGGTGGGCGGGCCTGGCGCGGCCGGTGACCGGCCCGGAAATGATCAAGGCTTTGCCGGTGTCGGCACACGTGCGGGCGCTGCTGGGAACCTGCTGGCGACTGGGGGCGCTGCCTGAGCTGGCGGGCCTGAGGCTGCGGGCCTGGGCTCACCAGCTCGGCTTCCGGGGGCATGTACTGACCAAATCCCGGGTGTTCTCCACCACCTACCGGGCGTTGCGCTCGGAGCGGGCGGCGCATGTGCAGGGACGGCGGCCGTGGGGCTCGGCCGTGATCACGGTCCAGCACTGGCGCTACGCGGGGTCGGGGCACTCCCCGGGGGCGGCGCTGCTGGCGGCCGGGATCGCCGCTGATCTTGCGCGGAATCGTGAGGTCGTCCGGGAGGAATTCGGGCGGGGGCCTCATGGCTGAGCCGGATGAGGAGCTGCGGAGATGGGCGCGGGTGCAAGCGCGGAAGGCTCCCCGCTGGTCTGAGCGCAAGTGGCGGCGGGTGAATTCGATACTCGGTATCCGGGTCAGTGACCGCCGCCCCGAACGGGCGGCTTAGGCGTCGTCCTCTCCCGACCGGAAAAGCGGCGTGAGGCGGGTGTGAACGGGCTTCCGCCGCCCGATGGCGGGGGAAACCAGTACAGCGGTTAGTGTCTGCTCCACATATGCCCGCTGCTCCGCCAAAGTGAGGTCATCCCATTCGGCGCGGAGATCCACGGGCTTGCCTTGCGCGGAGTACTGCTGCTTGATCCAGCGGTTACGGTCGCGTTCCAGCCTGCGTTCCTTTGCCGTGTACTCCTGCAACAGGGAGAAATAGCGGTCCTTGGTCAGGATGCGTAGCTGCCTGGCCTCCTTGGCGTCGGCGATGTCCTCCCTGACGCGCTTGAGCTCTTCTTCACCTTCCCAAGTCTTGGGGGCGGCGGTGGCCTCCCTGGCGGCTGCTTCGGCCTCGTACTTGGCGATGACCAGTTCCGTGATCGCCTTGTCCGCCTCCGGACCGGGGATCTTGGTGCCCCCGCCGCATCCGCCTGCCCCCTTGTCGGGGCAGGTGTAGTAGAAGAAGCCTTCCGGCTTGTTCTCCTTGCGTCCGGCCTTGGCCGCGCGCAGGGGCATCCCGCACTCGTTCTTGTCGCATCGCAGAGTGCCGGTGAGGAGATAGCGGCGCGTGTTGTGCCCGGTGCCCGGCTGCATGTGATCCCCGATGACCTCAAGCAGGGCCTGCCACTTCTCGGGGCTGACAAGGCGGTCCCACTGGCCGATCACGGAATTTCCTTCGTCGTCGTAGACGACTTCCCAGCGCTCGTTCTCGCTTCCCGTAGTGGGGTTCGGAATGCGGACCTTTCGTGAGCGGTAGCCGCACAGGCGCGGGTTGCGCAACAGTGTCTTGAGCTTTGTAGTGTTCCACGAATTGCCGCGCGGGGTGGTGATCCCCTTCTCATTCCACTGCTGCGTCACCGCTCGTACAGGAGCACCACCCAAGATCCGGTCGATTCCCTCCCGGAGATACTTGGATTCCTGCGGATGAAGGGTGCGCTTGTCGGCATTCCAGCCGAACGGCCGGGCGCCCCCAGTGGGGATGCCCTCGCGCTCCAAGGCGCGGTGGTGTCGGCGCACGCGGCGGGAGGTGTCGGCGGACTGCTTGTTACTCATGGCGACAACGACTCTCGCTGTGGCTCGGCCATTCTCGGTCAGCAGGTCAAGGCTACCGTTGATGTCGATGATGGGGCGCCGGAAGCGCTCCACGACATCGATGGCGTCCTCAAGGTGGCGGTTGTCCCGCGTGAGCCGGTCGATGTCGTAGACGATCAGCCCGTCTAGCCGCTCCCCGTTCGGGGCCTGCCCACTTTTCAGGTCCTCAAGGGCTCCTTCGAACACCGGCCGCACCACACGGTAGACCACGCGGCCGTCAGGCAGACGCACACGCTTCTTGCGCCAGGCGGAGGTGTCCGGCTCCGCATAGACGTAGACGCACCTGCCGCCGCGCTTGGTGATGAACCGGCGGCCGTCGCGTTCCTGTTCCTTGGTGCTCTTGATGTCCCGGCCGGTCATCGGTCCACGCTGGTCCGCCGGGCGTCCGTCGTCGTCCTCATCCGTGGAGAGGCGGACCAGTACGGCCCAATGGGTCCCCTCCAAGTTGCCCCAATGTGCCCTGAGAACAAGGTCTTCGTCCATGTTCTAATGGTACATTGAAACACCCTTTGCCCGGTGGAGGGCACGGACCGGTATCTGGTGTACACCCGGTGGCGCAGTGAGGAGGACTTCCAGGCGTGGATGGCAGGGCCGATGCGCCAGGCGCACACCGGCGGGCCGGGCGGTGAGCAGCGGCGCCCGGCGGCGTCCGGGTCGGAGGTCTGGAGCTTCGAGGTGGTGCAGCAGGCCGGGCCGAAGGCGGCCGGCTAGCTGTTCTGCCGGGGGCACCACCACGGCCCGCGGTCGCCGGGGGGCCGGCGGGGCCGTCGGTCCGTGGTGGTGCGGGGGGTTCAGGCGAGCTGGCGGGCCGCGGTGGCGTGGTCGTAGTAGATGGTCTCGTCGACCAGGACGTCGCCGTCGAAGTGGAAGAAGACCGCGACCGGGACCTCCATGCGCTTGCCGCGGCTGGGGATGCCCCGCCACTCGGCGGCCTGGGTGCCGGCGACGGCGCCCTCCAGGATCACGGCGTCAGCCGTGTGGTGCACCACGGCGACCCGGTGCTCCATGTCGGGGAACGCCTCGCGCATCCCGTCCAGGTAGCCGCGTATCTGGTCGGGTCTGACCAGGGGCTGCTCCTCGAACGGCAGGATGCGGTAGACGACGCCACGGGGGAAGGCGGCGAGTATGCCGTCGACGTCGCCGGTGGCCTGGGCCATGGCGTGGCCGAGGACGGTGCGTTCGCGGGCGGCCCGCAGCGCGGCGCCCGGCAGTGGCCGGTCGGTGCCGGGCAGGGTCAGCTCGGCGGCCTCGGCTGCGGTGGTCGGGGCGGTCTGGGTGGTCATGCGGCCTCCTCCGGGCGGGGCGGCCGGGAGGGTGGTCTCGCCGGCCGTGTCGGCGAAGGCTACGGGCGTGCGGTCGAGGGCGGCTGGGGCGCCCGGGAACGCCGCGGGCCCCGGCCGGGGGAATCCGGCCGGGGCCCGCGCGGGGTACGCCGCCAGGGACTCGAACCCCGGACCCGCTGATTAAGAGTCAGCTGCTCTAACCAACTGAGCTAGCGGCGCCTGATGCGCTCCGCCGTGCCCGGGAAGCATCTCGGGTCACCGCGGTGGCGACGGGGAAATACTACCCGCTGTGCGGCGGTGGTGCCGACCGGGGGAGCCCGGGTCACAGGAGCAGCGGCAGGAGGGCGGGGGCGACCTTCCGGTTGAGGGTCTCGGCGGCCTCGCGGAGCCGGTGCGCCTCGCCGACCGGGAGGGAGAGGGCCAGGCAGCCGACCCAGGCTCCGGCGGTGAGCGGGACCGCGGCGCACAGCGTGCCGACCGCGTACTCCTGGAGGTCCAGCACCGGCATGGTGGCCGGGTGGCGGTCCAGGGCGGTCATCAGCACCCGTTCGTCGGTGATGGTCCGGGCGGTCAGCCGGGCGGTGCGGTGCCGGGCGAGGTGGTCCCGGCGCCCGTCGTGGTCGAGCTGGCTGAGCAGGCACTTGCCGATCGCGGTGGCGTGCGCGGCGGTGCGGAAGTCGACCCACTGGTGCACGGCCGGGGTCTCCGGGGCGGCGGAGATGTGCGGGATGGACAGCTCGCCGTCCTCGTAGCGGCCGAGGTAGACGGCGGCGCCGATCTCGGCGCGGAGTTCGTCCAGGGCCCGGCGGAGGCGGAGCTCGCGGACGGCGGGCCGGGACGCGGCGGTGCCCAGCAGGAGCAGGGAGTCGCCGGCGGACCAGGAGCCGTCGTCCCGGCGGCGCAGGTAGTTCTCGCCGGCCAGCATGGCCAGCAGCGGGGCGAGCCGGCCCGGCGGCATGCCGGTGTGCCGGGCCAGCTCGCCCTCGGGGATGCCGTCCGGCCGCTCCACCACGGCCTCCAGCAGCCGCAGCGCGTACTGCACCGGGTAGAAGGGGGTGGTCACCCCGGGACTGAGCGACACGACGTCCTCCTCGGACCATGCTCCACCGGTACTCGCCGCTACTCGCCGTCAGCAGATGACTCGTACAGCGTAGCGGGGCGGGGCTGCCGTGGGAGGGCGCGGGACAAGACGGCATATGCTGTGCGGTTCGTCCGCCTGTCCCGATCCCCGGTGCGGCTCCGGACCTGTGCGGTTCTAGAGCACGGCGTTGAGGAATTCGCGGGTGCGTTCGTGGTCGGGTTCGTTGAAGAGCTTCTCCGGGGTGGCGGCCTCCAGGATCTTGCCCCGGTCGAACATCATCACGCAGTCGGAGATGTCCCGGGCGAAGTTCATCTCGTGGGTCACCGTGAGCATGGTGATGTCGGTGTGGTGGGCGATGTCGGTGAGGACGTCGAGGACGCCGGCCACGAGTTCCGGGTCGAGGGCCGAGGTCACCTCGTCCAGCAGCAGGACCTTGGGCCGCATGGCCAGGGCGCGGGCGATGGCCACCCGCTGCTGCTGGCCGCCGGAGAGCTGGCTGGGGTACTTGGCGGTCATCTCGGTCAGGTCCACCATCTCCAGCAGTTCCCGGGCACGCTGCTCGGCCTCGTCCTTGGACAGGCCGAGCACCCGTAGCGGGGCCTCGGTGATGTTGCGCATCACCGTCATGTTGGGGAAGAGGTTGAACTGCTGGAAGACCATGCCGATCTTCTTGCGCACCTCGCGGACGTGCCGTTCGCCGGCCGGGACGAGCTTGCCGTTCCGTTCCTCGTGGGTGAGGTAGTCGCCGTCGACCCGGATGGTGCCCTCGTCGGCCTTGATGAGGGTCATCAGCAGCCGCAGGATGGTCGTCTTCCCGGAGCCGGAGGGCCCGATCAGGGTGACGTGCTTACCCGCGTAGACGGAGAAGCAGAGATCGTCCAGCACGACCTGCTGCCCGTATCTCTTGGTGACGTCCTGGAAGCGGATGAGCTCTGTCCCCGTCTCCCACGGGGCGGCGGCGTCCTTGGCGGTGTCGTCCTTGGTGGTGTCGTCCTTGGTGTTGTCCGTGTCCATGGTGGTCTCCGCGTTCTGGGGGTGTCCGGGGTCCTCGGGGTGGTGGTCAGTAGCTGGCAAGGCGGCGCTCCAGCAAGCGGACCAGCACGGAGGCCGGGTAGGCGATGGCGATGAAGGCGATGCCCACGAGGGTGAACGGTTCGATGTAGCTGAACGATTCGGTGCTGAAGGCCCGGGCGGTGCCCAGCATGTCGAGGACGCCGATGGTGGCGATCAGCGGTGTGTCCTTGAGCATGGCGATCACGTAGTTGCCCAGGGCCGGCACCACGCGGCGGATCGCCTGGGGCAGGATCACCAGGCGCCAGGTGTGCCCGGTGGAGAAGCTGAGCGCCCGCGCCGCCTCCCACTGCCCGACCGGCACGCCGTCGATGCCGGCCCGGTACACCTCCATGGTGTAGGTGGAGTAGTGCAGTCCCAGCCCGATCGAGCCGGCGACCAGCGGCGACAGGGTCGGGCCCCATTCGGGGAGCACGAAGAACAGGAAGAAGAGCTGGATCAGCAGCGGGGTGTTCCGGATGAACTCGGTGAACCCGCTCACCAGCCAGCCGACGGCCCGGGGGCCGCGCAGTGCCATGGCCCAGACCAGACCGAGGCTGAAGGCGATGAGGCTGCCCCACAGGAGCGCCTGCAGGGTGACGAGCAGCCCGTCCCACAGGTCGGGCAGGAAGTCTTGGGCAGCGTCCCAGTCCCAGTTCACTTGGCGGCACCTCCGGTGGCGGATGTGTCAGCGGGGGCGATCCGGGTGGCGACGGGCACCAGGTTGCGCCAGGTGCGACGGCGTCTTTCCACCGGGCGTCCGACCCCGGCCTTGGCCTGCCGCTCCAGGACCCGCATGCCGCGGGTGATGGCGAAGGCGAGGATGAAGTACATGACGAGCAGCAGGGTGTAGACGGGGGCGCTGTCCTGCATGGTGATGCGGATGACGTTCCCCGCGTAGGCGAGGTCCGCGACCGTGATCACCGAGACCAGCGCGGTTCCCTTGAGCAGTTCGATGGAGAGGTTGTTGAACGGCGGCAGCATTTCCGGCCAGGCCTGCGGGATCTCGATCCGGCGGAGCCGCTGGAACCGGGTGAAGCTCAGCGCGATCCCCGCCTCGCGCTGTGCCTGCGGTACCGCGGCGAGGGCGCCGCGCACGATTTCCGAGCCGTATGCGCCGTAGGTCAGTCCCAGGCCCAGGACGCCGGCCCACATCAGCATGAGCTGGTAGCCGAACATGAGCGGGAAGGCGAAGGCGAGCCAGAACAGCAGGACGAGCGCGGAGGTGCTGCGGAAGAGTTCGAAGTAGGTGCCGGCCAGGATCCGCACGATGCGGGAGCGGGCGGTGCGCGCGGTGCCGATGACAAAGGAGACGACCAGTGCCAGGGCGGCGCTGAAGACGGTGACCTGTACCGTGACCCACAGGCCGGGCAGGATCCAGCTGGTGAAGAGACCCCAGGTCATTCGGCACAGAGCTCCTCTGCTGTCAGGTCCGTCATGTCTTCCTCGGTGAATCCGAAGGGAGAGACGATGTCCAGCAGCTCGCCGCTGTCCTTGAGCTTGTGCAGTTCGACGTTGAAGGCGTCCCGGAGATTGGTCTCGGTCGGCCGGAAGGCGAAGCCGCCGGCGCCGATCTGCTCCTCGCCGTCCACCACGGGGGTGAACGGGGTGGTGGCCTCCACACCGGCGGCGTTCCGGGCCGCGGCCACGATCGTGGGCGCGGTCCCGAAGAAGGCGTCGATCCGCCCGTGCCGGACGGCGTTGAGGCCGGCGAGCTGGTCGGGGTAGGTGCCGATGTTGCCTTCCGGCACGCCGTTGCCCAGGGCGTAGTCGCGCTGGAACCAGCCGGGCCCGGTGGCCACCCGGGCGCCGGTCTCGGCGATGTCGGCGTAGCTCTCCAGCCCGAGCGGATTGCCTTCGGCGACGATGAAGGCGTCCTTCGCAACGTAGTCGGGGTCGGAGAAGATGACTTTCTGGCAGCGTTCCGGGTTGATCCACATGCCCGCCGCCACCACATCGAACTGCAGGGCGTTGAGGCCGGGGATCAGCGACCCGAATTCGGTGAGCACCGGCTGGAACCGGTCGATGCCCAGGCGGCCGAAGATGACCCTGGCGATCGCCGGGGCCTGGCCCGTGAGGTTTCCGTCCGTGTCGATATAGGAGTAGGGGATCTCGCTGGCGATCCCGAGCCGTACGGATCCCTGGGCGCGCAGCCGCTCCAGGAGGTCACCGCCGTCTTCCGCGGCCCGGGTGTCGATCCTGGCGCAGCCCGCGGCGCCCAGGACGAGGGGTGCCGACATTCCGGCGAGGACCGCACGCCGGCTTAGACCATGCCGTCTCCGAACTCTTTGTCCGTTTGATTCTGTTTTGTGGTTGGCCATGAGGGCCCTGCTACCCAATTACCTTCGTCTCATGCGATAGGCGCACCGGAGTATCCGCCGTTCGGCTCCGCGGGATAGGGGCCGGGGGAAGCCGGGCGGGCGGGGGATCGGATGCGGAGGAGAAGGCTCCGGCGGCGGCCGTCCGGGCAGGTGGGCGCCGGTCCCGCGGCGGTTCCCGCAATGTGCCTCCCCCGGCGCACGGGAAGCGGCGCAATTGTGCGGAGCTATTCGGGTAGGGGAGCAACGGGCGCCGCCTTTGCGTGCATTGTGGCAGGGGGAAATCGGGGGGCAGGAGTTTCGGGAATTCATGTCATATAAAAGTTTATGTGCAGATTCGGGGATTTCGTTATAGAGTGTCGTCTCCTGCCGGGTCCGTGATCGGGAAAGAAAGGAGGCGTCATGCCCGAATCGCACGGCGGTACGCGGCTGATCGAGGTCTCACTGGACAAGCGGGGCGTGCGGTGTGCCGCCAGGCTTCTGGACGACCGCGCCCCGCTCACCTGTGAGGCGGTGTGGAACGCCCTGCCGCTCAGCGGGGACGTGTACCACGCCAAATACGCCCGCAACGAGATCTACACGCTGCTGCCGCCCTTCGCCCCGGCGGAGCCTCCGCTGGAGAACCCCACGGTCACCCCGATCCCGGGCGACCTGTGCTACTTCACCTTCTCCGGCACCGCGCTGGCCACCAGCTCGCACGGCTACGAGCGGGCCGCGGAGGACCGGAGCGGGCCCACGGTGGTCGATCTGGCGCTGTTCTACGAGCGGAACAATCTGCTGCTCAACGCCGACGTCGGCTGGGTGCCCGGAATCGTCTGGGGCCAGGTGGTCGAGGGGCTGGAGGAGATGGCCGACGCCTGCCAGGACGTGTGGCGCAGCGGGGCGGTGGGGGAGACGCTCTCCTTCCGCCGCATGAGCTGAGCCGTCCGCCCGTGCCGTGCGCCCCGGGCCCGCGCCGCTCGGCACGGGCCCGGGGCACGGGCGGTCCGGGCACCGGGCGGGACATCGGCGCCGGGCCACGGCGCCGGGCCACG
>NZ_WTLH01000340.1 GCF_011421595.1 Streptomyces sp. YIM 98790
CCCGTGGCGCGGCGGGAGGCCGGTAGCGCCGCTGACGGCGCGGGACCGCCCGGGCGCGCCCCCGCGGGCGCCCGCCGGCCCATCCGGTTCATCGGGATTTCACCGGGCGGGTGCCTGCCGCACACCGAGCGGATGCAGAGTTCGGCCATGCGACTGGCCGATCTGGAAGCCGCCAACACCCGGATGCTCGCCCGTGCTCCGGTGGTGCGCCCGGTTCCCACCTCCGAGATCATCAAGGTCCACCGCAAGAAGTACCCCTACAAGGGCTGGGTGGAGATCGATTCGCCCCACTGCGCGCCCTTCGTGGTGTTCTGCGGCAACGACGACGCGGTGGCCCTGGACACGCTGTGGAACGGGGAGTTCCGCTACGAGCCGGGCACCCTGGCCGCCTGGTCCCGGCTGGCCGCCGCCGCCCGCACGGTGGTGGACGTGGGCGCGCACGTCGGCTACTTCTCGCTGATCGCCGCCCTGGCCGCCCCCGGGGCCACGGTGCACGCCTTCGAGCCGGTGGACTACATCCACGCCCGGCTGGCGGTGAACCAGCGCGCCAACAACATCCAGAACCTGGTCCGCCATCAGGCGGGCGTGTCGGACCGGGAGGAGTGGGCGGACATCACCGTCCGGTTCTCCTCCAGTCTGCTCTCCACCGGCGCCTCGCTGGACCGGCTGGCGGACGTACCGGGCGGCCGCAGCGTGCAGCGCATCCGGCTGGTGACCCTGGACGGCGAGTTCCGGGACACCCCGGTCGATCTGCTCAAGATCGATGTGGAGGGCCATGAGCCGCGGGTGCTCGCCGGGGCGCGGGAGCTGATCCGCCGCGACCGGCCGGTGATCCTGATGGAGGCGCTGCGGGACGCCGCCATGGAGCAGGTGCTGGCGGAGTCCGGCGGCCTCGGCTATACGGTGCACTGGATCGACGAGGAGGACGGCTCACTCGTCCCGTACGCCGGGGGCCGCCCGGCAGGGTCACGCAACCTCCTCCTCCGCCCGCCGGGCGGCTCAGGAGGCTAGTGGGCGGGCCCCGGCGCCGGGTCCGGCTCCGCGCCCGGCCCGGAACCGGGCCCTCCGGCGACGGCGGGCGGGCCGTCCCGCCGGGCGGCCAGCCAGCCGTCCAGCCAGGCGGGGAAGTCGGGCAGGCCGCCGTCCAGCACCACATCGGCGCCGGCCGCGCGCAGTTCGTCCGCGCCGATCGGCCCGGTGGGAACGGTGACCGAGAGGGCGCCGGCCAGGGCGGCGCCGCGCACATCGCCCACATGGTCCCCGACGTAGACGGCGGCGCGCTGCGCGCGCAGCGCCTCGGCCTTGCCCTCGGCCCACAGCCATCCGGTGAGGTGGTCGGCGGGCAGATCCAGGTGGTCGAGGTGGAGCCGGGCGTTGGGCCCGTACTTGGCGGTGACCACGATGACCCGGCCGCCACGCCGGTGCACCGCGTCGATCGCCTCCCGGGCGCCGGGCATGGCCCGGGTCGGCGCCACGGCATGTGCGGTGTACAGCTCGCGGAAACGTTCCGCCACCGCGGGGACCCGCTCGGCCGGGAACCAGTGCGCCAGCTCGTGGTCCAGCGGCGGCCCCAGCCGGCTGACGGCCAGGTCCGCGTCGATCCGCACCCCGGTCTCGGCCGCCAGCGCCAGATAGGTGGCCCGGATGCCCGGCCGGGAGTCGATCAGCGTCATGTCGAGATCGAAGCCGACCGTCAGTCCGTTCTGATCTTGCATGCCCACCAGTCTCCCCCGCATGCCGGTGCCCTTCTCCACCGCCCCGCCCGCACCGCCCGCACCGCCCCGGGGAGGCCCGCACGGCCAGGGTCACCGTGACGCGGCGGCCGGCCGGCACGGCCGCCCGGGGACGGCGCGTCAGGAGCGGTAGGCGGTGTCGAGGAGATCCTCGGTGGCGGCCAGCAGGGCGAGGCGCTTCTCCTCCGGGTCGCCCTCGATGCCCTTCAGGGAGAAGGTGCCCAGGTGCATGCAGAGCAGCGCGCTGACGCTCCGCACCTGGGAGTCCATGGGCGCGCCCGGGTCCTTGAACAGGGCGACCAGGGCGCCCACCCGCTGCTTGAACTCCTGCCCGACACTGAGATCGCGCAGCGTGGCCTGGTTCTCCTGGAGGATGTGGAACAGCGGGGCCGCGTCGTTGGCGATCCGGCTGTAGCGGCTCAGCAGCTCCCGTTTGGTGGCCCGGGTGCGCGGCTGTTCGCCGCCCCAGGCGATGAGCCGGTCCACCTTCTCGCCGACCTCGGCGAACAGGGAGACCAGGATGTCCTCCTTGGTCTTGAAGTGGTAGTACAGCGCGGCCTTGGTGACGCCGAGCTCGTCGGCGATCTCGCGCAGCGAGGTCTTCTCGTAGCCCCGGTCCAGGAAGAAGGCCAGGGCGATGTCCTGGATGCGCTGGCGGGTGTTGCCCCGGCGCGGCTGCGGTGTGGTGACCATCGGCGTGGCGCTCCTCGTCGCGTCGATCGCCATGTGGTCGATCGCTCGGGTGGCTTCCATTGTACTCACTAGCCGGGCGGCAAGTAAGTGACCGGGGGGCGGGCAGCGCCGGCCCCGGCCACGGGGCTCAGCCCTTGGCCGGCGGGCGGCGCAGGGCGCGCCAGAGCAGGAACAGCGCGCTGGCCACCGCGGCCAGCCGCAGCAGCACCGGGAAGTTCTCCACCAGCCCGGCACGGATGGCGTCGTCCCGCACCGGCTCGCCCCAGTAGCCGTTGATCCGGCCGAACAGCCAGACCGTATAGCCGCCGAAGACACCGCCCAGGCCGCCGAACACCGCGATCTTGGCCTCGGTACGGCTCAGCCGGGGCGCCCAGTAGGCGATCAGCCAGCCCGCGCCCATCGCCAGGATGTTCCGCATCACCGTGCCGCCCAGCAGCAGGGCGACGGCGAGCAGTTCGAAGAAGCCGCCGGCGTGCCTGCCCCCGGCGGCCCGGCGCAGCACCTGTGCGCCGCGGCGGGTCCGCGACGCCTTGCGGACCGGTACCGGGGCCGTGCCGCCCGGCTGGGGCTGCCCGGCCCCGCCCGCCTCCTCGCCGCCCTCCGGCTCCTCCGGCTGCGCG
>NZ_WTLH01000341.1 GCF_011421595.1 Streptomyces sp. YIM 98790
GCAGCGGGCGCCGGCGGTCCGGGCCGTCCTTGCCGGCCGGGCGGGCCGGGCCGGCCGGATGCGGGCGGGTCGGGGGTGGGGGTCATGGTGCTCATGGTCAGTGTGCGGTCCAGCCTCCGTCCAGTGGCAGGGATATCCCGGTGATGCCGGCCGCCTCGGGGGCGCAGAGGTAGCCCACGGCGGCGGCCACCTCGGCGGGCTCGATCAGCTCCTTGCGGGCGGAGTCCGCCAGCATGATCTCGCTGACCACCCGGGAGGCGGGTATGCCGTGCACCTCGGCCTGGTCGGCGATCTGCCGCTCCACCAGCGGAGTGCGGACATAGGCGGGGCAGACGCAGTTGGAGGTCACGCCGTGCGCGGCGCCCTCCAGGGCGGCCACCTTGGACAGCCCTTCCAGCCCGTGCTTGGCGGCCACGTAGGCGGCCTTGTACGGCGAGGCGCGCAGCCCGTGCACCGAGGAGATGTTGACGATCCGCCCCCAGCCCCGGCCGTACATGTGCGGCAGGGAGCCGCGGATCAGCCGGAAGGGGGCGTGCAGCATCAGCCGCAGGATGCGCTCGAAGGCGTCGGCCGGGAACTCCTCCAGCGGCCGGACCAGTTGCACACCCGCGTTGTTGACCAGGATGTCCGCCCCGGCCCCGGCGGCGAGATGCTCGGCGGCGTCGAGGTCGGTGAGGTCCAACACCTCCGTCTCGACGGGGATCTCCGCGGCGAGCGAGGTGAGGCCCCCGGCATCCCGGTCCACGGCGCGGACCTTGGCGCCGGCGGCGGCCAGATGGCGGGCGCAGGCCCGGCCGATGCCGCTGGCCGCGCCGGTGACCAGCGCGGTGCGGCCGGAGAGATCGGGCGCTCCGGCGGGCCGGCCGGTGGTGGCGTCGGTGTTGGTGACGGTGCTGGTCATGCGTGGTCCCCGGCCTGGTCGGTGGTCGGCTGGTGCGTCGCGTGCGGGCGGGCGGCGGCGAGGGTGTCCAGGGCCTGGGCGATGGCCCTGGTGGCCTCGGGGGCGAGCAGGATGGAGTAGTGGTTGGTGCCGGGCACCGGGGTGACGGGCACCGGGCTGGCGGCCAGCCGCCCGGCGTCGTAGAGAGCGCTGGGTTCGTCGAGCAGACCGCGCTCGGCGTGGAGCAGGGTGGCCGGGACGGTGAGACGGCCGGCCGCGCCCAGGGTCTCCGGGTCGGCCAGCACGTCCGAGCCGTCGGCCCGGACGGCGTCCAGCACGCAGCTGCTGCGCAGCCGGGGCGGGCTGCCGGTCAGGTCGCGGTCCACGTAGGTCTGGACGTCCGGCCCCCAGTGCGCGGTCAGGGCGGGGTGCTCGCGGAAGAACGCCCGGTAGGCGTCCCGGTCCGGGAAGGTCATGGCCAGCCGCCGCATGGCGGGGCCGATGACGGCCTCCAGCAGGGCGTCGATGTCCGTGCCCGCCGGGGCGGGGAAGCCGATGCCGCCGTCCACCAGCACCACGCGGGGGAAGCGGGCGGGGTGCCGGGCGGCGGCCAGCGCGGCCACGAAACCGCCCATGGAGTGCCCGATCAGGGGTGCGGAGCGGAGCTCCAGGCAGTCGAGCAGGGCGAGCAGATCGGCCACATGGGCGGCCAGCCCGTACGGCCCCGGGAGCTCCCGGCTGGCGGCCCGGCCGCGCAGGTCGGGGGCGTAGACGTGGTGCCCGGCGGCGGTGAGCTCGCGGGCCAGGGCGGTGAAGGCCAGGCCGTTGGCGGTGATGCCGTGCAGCGCGATCACCGGTTCCGCGGCGTCCCGCCCGGCGAGGGCGGCCGGGGTGGCCGGGGCGGCGGGCCAGTGGGTGACGNGGGCGGCCGGGGTGGCCGGGGCGGCGGGCCAGTGGGTGACGGCGAGTTCGCCGCCGGCCACCGGGATGCGCAGCTCGCGGGTGCCGGTGCCCGTCATGCGGCTGCTCCTTCCTCCGTCGTGCCGCGGCCGGTGGCGCGGCGCCGGCGCAGGGCGTGCCCTGCCTGGGTGAGGCCGCCGGGGAAGAGGTAGACCGCGGCGACGAACAGGATGCCGAGCACGACCAGGGGTTCGGACAGCGGCGCGGAGAGCCACTCGGGCAGCCCGGCCACGGCGTCCGACACGCCCAGGGCGCCCAGCCGGTGGTCCAGGTAGACGAAGAGGATGCCGCCGATGACCGGACCCCAGCGGGTGCCGGCTCCGCCGAGCACCACCATCACCAGCAGGGTGAGGGTGAAGTCCGGGGTGCTGGCCCCGGGGGTGATCCCGCCGGTGACCACCAGGTAGACCGAGCCGCCCAGCAGCGCCAGTGCGGAGGCCAGCACGAAGGCGCCCAGCTTGAAGCGGAACGGGTCGCGGCCCAGGACCGAGACCCGCTGCTCGTTGTCCCGCACGGCCTGCCAGACCCGGCCGGCCGGGGAGGCTGCGGCGGTCCAGGCCACGGCCGCGGTCAGCACCAGGTAGCCCAGCGCCAGCCAGTAGACGTTGACCGTGTTGGCGACGCCGATGAAGGCGTCCGGCACGGCGTCGGCGCGCAGCGGGAGGCCCTCCTCGCCGCCGGTCAGGCCGCCGGGGTTGCGCTGCACCCAGATGGAACCGGCCTGCGCGAACGCAAGGGTGACCATGGCGAAACCGATGCCGCCCAGCGCCAGGGTCCGCAGCGAGACGGCACCCAGCAGGCAGGCGGCGGCACTGCCCGCGGCCAGGGTGAGCAGGGCGGCCGGGACCAGGCCGAGGCCCAGCTCGGACATGGCGAGCTGGGTGCCGTAGGCGCCGCCGGCGATGTACAGGGCATGCCCGAAGGAGAGCAGCCCGGTGCGTCCGAACAGCAGGTCGTAGCTGAGGGCGAGACCGGCGAAGACCAGGCAGAGGGCGAACAGCTGGAGCGATCCGGCCGAGTTGACCGGTCCGTCCAGCAGCACCGGGATGTCCAGGGCCGAGTAGGGCAGGGTGAGCAGGAGCAGCAGCACCGCGGCCGTGCCGATCCGGGAGCGGTGCGCGCGCAGCCGCCGGGGCAGCGGGCCGCGGGCACCGGCGGCCGGCCCGGGCGC
>NZ_WTLH01000342.1 GCF_011421595.1 Streptomyces sp. YIM 98790
CCGGCCGGGCCGGGCGGAGCGGCCGGGCCTTCCGTTCCGCCCGGGCCGGCCGCGCCGGACGGCCACCGCCACCTGCGGCACCGGCCGGCCGGCCGGTCCGCGTCCGTTCCCGGGGAAACGGACGCTGCGCATCCGGGGCGCGGCGTGTGATCCTCGATGACGTGGTCCCGCAGAGTGTCAGCCCCGTCTTCGTCGGCCGCAGTGCCGAACTCGCCGCCCTGACCGAGGCGCTGACGCGCGCCGCGAGCGGCGAGCCGCAGCCCGCAGTCATCGGCGGCGAGGCCGGGCTCGGCAAGAGCCGCCTGCTGGAGGAGTTCGCCTCCCGCGCCCGCGCGGCCGGCGCGGCCGTGGCCGTGGGCGGCTGCGTCGAACTGGGCTCGGACGGCCTGCCGTTCGCTCCGTTCGCCGCCATCCTGCGCTCCCTGCACCGGCAGTTTCCCGAGGAGCTGACGGACGCCGCGGCCGGCCGGGAGGCCGAGCTCGCCCGGCTGCTCCCCGGCCTGGGCGACAGCGTCCCGCCGTCCTCCGGCGAGATCGCCGCCGACCGGGCCCGGCTCTTCGAGTTCACCGCCCGTCTGCTGGAGCGGCTGGCCGCCGCCCGCACGCTGGTGATCGCCGTGGAGGACCTGCACTGGGCGGACCGCTCCACCCGCGAGCTGCTCGGCTACCTCTTCCGCGGCGTGCAGGACGNCCTCTTCCGCGGCGTGCAGGACGCCCGCCTGGTGCTGCTGGCCACCTACCGCACCGACGACATCCACCGCCGTCACCCGCTGCGTCCCTTCCTGGCCGAACTCGACCGGCTGCGCAGCGTGCACCGGATCGAGCTGCGGCGCTTCACCCAGGCCGAAGTGACCGCGCAGATGACGGGCATCAAGGGCAGCGAACCCGCCCCCGACCTGGCCCGCACGGTCTTCGCCCGCTCCGAGGGCAACCCCTTCTTCGTCGAGGAGCTGACAGCCCAGTGCGCGGGCAGCGGGATGAGCGAATCGCTGCGCGATCTGCTGCTGGTCCGGGTGGAGGCGCTGCCCGAGGACACCCAGGAGGTGCTGCGGATCGTCGCCGAGGGCGGCTCCGCCCTGGAGCACGGCCTGCTGGCCGCCGTGGCCCGCTGCCCCGAGCCCGAGCTGCTGGCCGCACTGCGCGCCGCGGTCGGCGCCCAGATCCTGGTGCCCACCGACGACGGCGACGGCTACCGCTTCCGGCACGCCCTGATGCGGGAGGCGGTGATGGACGACCTGCTGCCCGGCGAACGCGCCCGCCTCAACCGGCGCTACGCCGAGGCACTGCAGGCCGCCCCGCAGCTGGTCCGCGCCGACCAGCGGGCCGCCCGGCTGGCCGGCTACTGGTACTACGCGGGCGAACCGTCCAAGGCGCTGCCCGCGGTGCTGGACGCCGCCGTCCAGGCCCGCCGCCGCCACGCCTTCGCCGAGCAGCTCCGGCTGCTGGAGCGGGCCCTGGAGCTGTGGGACGCCGCGCCGCCCGAGGCCCTGGCCGCACTGCGCCCGGTGGACACCGTCTGGGCCTATCCCGTCCCCGAGCCGTCGCACCCGGCCGACCAGGTGGACGTCCTGGCCGAGGCCACCGTGGCCGCGGTGCTCTCCGACCAGTCCGACCGCGCCCAGCTGCTGAGCCGGCAGGCGCTGAAGCTGCTGGACGAGCGGGCCGATCCGCTGCGCGCCGCCTGGTTCTGGATGCAGCGCTCCCGGATGAAGGGCGACGGCCTGATGCGGGAGGACGGCATGGCCGAACTGCGCCGCGCCAAGGAACTGCTGCGCGGCCGTCCGCCGACGGTGGTGCACGCCCAGGTGTTCGCCCTGGCCGCCGCCCAGTTGCAGGAGGAGACCCGCACACCGGAGAACTTCGAGGTCGCCCTGCGCGCCGTGGAGCTGGCCCGCTCGGTCGGCGCCGAGAGCACCGAACTGTACGCCCGGCACACCCTGGCCGCGCTGAAGACCGAGTCGGGGGCGGTGGAGGAGGGCACCGCGGAGATGCGGGCGGTGCTGGACCGGGTGCTGGAGTGCGGCTACATCTCGCTGCTGGGCCGCTCCATGGTCAACCTCACCGCGACGCTGGGCGGGGTGGGCCGGCTCGCCGAGGCCGAGCGGATGGCGCGGGAGAGCGAGGAACTCGCCCGCCGGCACGGGCTGGACGAGGCGCTGCCGTGGCTGGCCACCAACCGGGCCTGGGTGCAGTTCATGCTCGGGCGGTGGCCGGCGGCCGAGGAGTCCCTCCAGATCGCCGTGCGCCGCCACCGGGTGGTCCGGACCCGGGCCAGCGCGCTGCTGCTGACCGGGGTGCTGGCGGTGCTGCGCGACGGTGACACGGAGCGGGCGGGGGAACTGCTGTCGGAGGCCGTGACGCCGTTCACCGGCGGCCGTCTGCTGTCCGATTTCTCGCTCGCCGCCACCCGCCTGCGGGTGGACATCGCGGTCGCGGACGGGGACGTGGCGGCGGCCCGGAGGGCGTTCTCCGACGCCATGCCGCTGGTGGGGGTGCCGTTCGCCACCACGCTGTTCTGGGAACTGCTGGCGGTGACGGCAAGGGCCGAGTCGGAGGCCCGGCTGCGCGGGCTGCCGGGCGCGGAACAGGGCCGGGAGGAGGCGCTGGAGCACATCCGGCGCACGGTCGGGGAGGTGCCGGCCGCGCAGCCCATGTGGGCGGCGTTCGGCAGGCTGGTGGAGGCCGAGCTGCGCACCGCGCGGGGCCGGGACACGCCCGGGGACTGGGCGGAGGCGGTGCGGGCGCTGGAGCCGCTGTCCGTGCCGTACTACCTGGCGGTGGCCCGGGCGGGCTGGGCCGAGTCGCTGCTGGCGGCCGGGGACCGGTCCGGGGCCGCGCGGGCGCTGCGGCCGGCCCGGGA
>NZ_WTLH01000343.1 GCF_011421595.1 Streptomyces sp. YIM 98790
GGCCGGGGACGGGGACGGGCCGGGGACGGGGACGGGCCGGGGACGGGGACGGGCCGGGGACGGGGACGGGCCGGGGACGGGGACGGCGGCGTGCCACCCGGCCGGGCGGGGGACCGCTCAGGCGCCGACCGGGATGCGCAGCACCTGGCCCGGGAGGATCAGGTCCGGATCGGTGATCTGCGGGTTGGCCCGGACGATCCGGGTGTGGAGCGAGGAGTCGCCGTAGTGGGTGCGGGCGATGGCCGACAGGGTGTCACCGGGCACCACGGTGTGTTCCCGGTAGCCCACATAGCCCGGCACGATGCGCGGTCCGTGCACGACCGGAACCGTCACCTTGTTGATCTCGCTGCCGTCCCTGGCGCTGACCTCGAAGACCTGGACGAACAGGCGGTCCAGGGTGAACGCGGCGCCGGAGACGTCCGCCCGGACCTGGAAGTGGTCGTGCTCGCCGGTGCCGCCGCCGACGGAGAAGTGGCCGGTCACCTCGTCGTGGCCGTCCGCAATCCGGTAGTTGAGGACGGCCTCGAAGCCGGTTCCCACTCCGCCGATCCGCACCGGATCGCCCACCAGGTCGAATTCCCGGGGCTGATCGATACGTATGGTCACTATGACCTCCTTTTCCCGAGATGGGGTGATCTGCCCCCACCATGGGTCTCCGCCGCCCGCCGGGTCAATGGCCGGCGCGGCGGCACCGCCCCTTTCGGCCGTACTGCGCCGGCCGGGCCCCGGCCGGCCGTGAGATTGCCATCGGTGCAGGTGGTGCGAGTATGGGAGTGTCGGGACGAGGGACGTGAGACGAGTGCTTCCGCCCCGCGCCGAGCCCTCCGGACGGGAAGGGGCAGCCTGTGGGTACGCCACTGCGGATCTTTGTGTCGGAGGAGGAGGCGGAGGCCGACCGGCTGGAGAGCCTGGCCCGTCAGCTCCGCGAGGAACTGCTGCTGGAGGCCGACGGGGTGGAGGACGTCGTGCCGCTGGCGGGCGGCGCGGCACCGCCCGGCGCCCGGGCGGTCGGCGTCGCGGAGATCGGCGCGCTGCTGGTGACGCTGACCAAGTCGGCAGGCGCGCTGCGGGAGATCATCGGCCTGGTCCGCTCCTGGCGCGGACGCCGCGCGACCCGCCCCACGATCCGGCTGGAACTGGGCGGCGATGTGCTGGAGATCTCCGAGGCCACCGAGGAACAGGTGGCCGGTACGTACGAACTGTTCATCAGCCGCCATGCGGCCTCCGGCGACCGCGACCGCGACCACGGTGCCGGCGCCGGCGGTGCCGGCGGTGCCGCGGGCGGTGCGGGAGGGCGGGGAGAAGGGCCCGGGTGAGCGGCCATGGCCACCACAGGCAGCCGGCGCGCACTGATCATCGCCAATGACGACTACCGTGACGAGGGCCTGCGGCATCTGCTGTCCCCCACCGAGGACGCCACCGCGCTGGCCGGGGTGCTGGGCGACCCGCGGATCGGCGGCTTCCAGGTGGAGGTGGCGCAGAACGAGCCCGCGCACGAGATCTCCCGGCGGATCGACGACTTCTTCGCCGAACGCAGGCCGGGCGACTCGCTGCTGCTGCACTTCTCCTGCCACGGGCTGAAGAGCGAATCCGGGGAGCTGTTCTTCGCCGCCACCAACACCATGCCGCGCAGGCTCGCCTCGACCGCGGTCTCGGCGGACTTCGTGCGGCGCTGCATGAGCGGCAGCCGGGCCCGCTCCATCGTGCTCTTCCTGGACTGCTGCTACGGCGGCGCCTTCTCGCAGGGCGTGGGCGTGCGGGCGGCGGGCGACGCCCAGGTGCTGGAGGCGTTCGGCGGGGAGAAGCTGGGCGGCGGCCGGGGCCGGGCGGTGATCACCGCGTCCAACTCCATGGAGTACGCCTTCGAGGGCGCCGATCTGGCGGAGGGCTCGGCGCCGAAGCCGTCCGTCTTCACGCACGCCCTGGTCAACGGTCTCGCGACGGGCGAGGCCGATCTCGACGAGGACGGACGCATCTCGCTGGACGAACTGTACGAGTACGTCTTCGACCGGGTGCGGGCGGAGAACCCGAACCAGACGCCCAGCCGCAGCGTGGATCTCCAGGGCGAGGTGTACCTGGCGCGCAGCAACCGGAAGAAGATCAGGGCAAGGCCGCTGCCGGAGGATCTGCGGCAGGCGGTCACCAGCCCCAACGCCTACACCCGGCGGGGCGCCATCGCGGAGCTGCGGTTCCGGATGGAGAACGAGGATCTGGAGATCGCCGCCGGGGCCCGGGACGCGCTGCTGGAACTGCAGCGGAACGACATCCGCTCGATCGCCGACGAGGCCGGGCGGGCGGTGCTGGAGGTGCAGGTCAACCCGGCACCCTCGGTGCTCGACTTCGGCCGGGTGCCGCAGCACGGGCCCCGGCCCCGGCAGCGGGTCGAGCTGCTGGGTCCGCCGCTGGCGCGAAGCTGCGTGCCGCATCCCAAGGAGGACTGGCTGACGGTGGACGAGGCGGAGGGCGGCGGCCTGGACGTCTCCCTGGACACCTCCCGGCCGGGGCGGCTGAACGGGTCGGTGGTGCTCAAGGGCGCGGTGGGCGAGGCGGTGGTGCAGATCACCGCCGAGGTGGTGCCCATGCCGGCCGCCGCGCCGAAGCCGCCGCCCCCGCCGCTGCCGCCGGAAACGCTGAAGCCGCCGGGGGACGCCCGCGAGCCGCGGGAGCCGCGGGACGCCCGGGATATCCAGGATGTCCGGGACGTCCGGGACGTCCGGGAACCGGCGGAGGTGCGGGCGCGGCAGGACGTGCGCGCGCCGCGGGAGGTGCGGGAACCGGCCGGGGCGGAGACGGGGGCGGAGTCCGGGACGGAGCAGGGACGGCAGGGCCCGCCGCCGGCACCGCCGCCGGCGGTGC
>NZ_WTLH01000344.1 GCF_011421595.1 Streptomyces sp. YIM 98790
CGGGCGCCGGGTGCGGCCGGCGGCGCGGGGCAGGTCCACGGCGCGCAGCCCGGGACGGGGCGCCGCCCCGCAGGCGGCGAACGGCGCCCCGTAGGTGACGGTGTGGCCGCGGTCGCGCAGGGCCGCGATCTGCCGGTGCAGGATCCGGGCGTCCTCGGGGTGATGGACGACCGTGATCACCAGTACATGCATCAGAGCACCTCGACATCCGGGCGGGATATCCGGCCGCGCGTGTCGAACAGCAGACGGGCCTGGTCGGCGACGGCCCACAGGTCGTACTCCCGGTGGTCCTGGAGCAGGATCGTCAGGTCGTGCTCGCCCAGCGCGGCGGGCAGGTCGGTCACCGCGGGCACCGGGGTGCCGTCCAGGCACCATTCCGGCACGTGCGGGTCGTGGTAGGCGACGTGGGCGTTGCGGGCGCGCAGCAGCCTGGCCACCGGCTCGGCGGGGGATTCCCGCCGGTCGGCGATGTCGGGCTTGTAGGTGATGCCGAGCAGCAGCACCCGGGAGCCGGAGACGGGCTTGCCCTCGCGGTTCAGCAGGTCCTGTGCACGGCGCACCACGTAGTCCGGCATCCGGTGGTTGATCTCCCGGGCCAGTTCCACGAAGCGGAATTCGTGGCCGAGCGTCCGTATCTTGTAGGACAGGTAGCTGGGGTCGATGGGGATGCAGTGCCCGCCCACGCCGGCGCTGGGGCGGAACGCCTGGAAGCCGAAGGGCTTGGTGGCCGCGCAGTCGATGACGTTCCACACGTCGACGCCGAGTTCGCGGCAGAAGATGGCGAGTTCGTTGACGAGCGCGATGTTGACGTGCCGGTAGGTGTTCTCCAGCAGTTTGGCCATCTCGGCCTCACGGGTGCCGGAGGCCGTGACCACGGTCTTGATGAACTTGCCGTAGAAGGTGACGGCCCGGGCGGCGCACTCGGGGGTGTGCCCGCCCACGATCTTGGGGGTGTCGTGCAGGGTGTGCACGGTGTTGCCCGGGTCGATGCGCTCCGGCGAGAAGGCGAGCGCGAAGTCGCGCCCGGCGCGCAGGCCGCCGCGTTCCAGGATGGGCCGGACCACTTCGTCGGTGGTGCCGGGGTAGGTCGTGGACTCCAGGACGACGAGGACGCCCGGCCGCAGCCGCCGGCCCACGGCCTCGGCCGCCGCGACGACGGCCGACAGGTCGGGCCCGCCCTCGCCGGACAGCGGCGTCGGCACGCAGATCACGATGGTCTGGGCCTCGCCCAGGCACTCCTCCGAGGTGCTCGCCGTGAACCCGGAGTCCAGCATCCGGCGGACGTCCTCGTCGGAGACGTCGTCGACATGCGAGCGTCCCGATGTCAGCTCCGCCACGATGCGGGGGTTCCGGTCGTGTCCGGCGACCCTGATGCCGAGTGCCGCCGCTTCGCGGGCGAGCGGAAGCCCGACGTATCCGAGTCCGATGATCGCAAGATCCACTGTCATGCCGCATCACCTCACGTGTCATACGGCCGTGCTGATCTCAGGCGGCTCCCAGCATGCGGTAGATGTCCCGGGTGCGCACACCGACCCGGGACCAGGTGCGCTCCCGGGCCACCCGCCGCCGGCCCGCCGCGCCCAGCCGCCGCCGCGCCTCCGGATCGGCCAGCAGCCGGTCCAGTGCCCCGGCCCAGGCACCCGGGTCGTCCGGGCGGACCAGGCGGCCGTGCACGCCGTCCGTGACCAGCTCGGACAGGGCCGGCAGAGCGCTGGCCACCACCGGAATCCCGCAGGCCATGGCCTCCACCGGCTTGAGCGGGGTGACCAGCCGGCACACCCGGTCCGCCGTCCGGGGGACGGCGAACACGTCCAGCAGGGCGAGATGGCGGCGCACCGCGTGGTGCGGGACCCGGCCGGTGAACAGCACCGTGCCGGGCGGGAGCAGCGCCTCGGCCTGCCGCCGCAGCACCGGAAGCTGCGGCCCGTCCCCGACCACCAGCACCCGCACCGCGGTACCGCGCCGCCGCAGCTCGGCGGCGGCCCGCAGCAGGGTCCCGATGCCCTCGTGCGGGGTGAGCGTGGCCACGGTGCCGACCACCGGCTCGTCCGGGGCGAGGGAGAGCGCGGCGCGCAGCGGCCCGGGAGCGGGCGGCGGGCGGAGAAACTCCTCGTCGACGGCGTTGGGCACCACATGGATGCGGTCCGGCGGCACGCCACGGGAGGCGATCTCCCGCTTCATCTCCTCCCCCAGGGTGATCACCGCGTCGGCCGCGCGCATGCAGTGGGTCTCCAGCTCCCGGGCCGCCCGGTAGGCCGGGTCCGCGGCGGTGCGGCCGGGGGCCTGGGTCAGCCAGGTCTCCTCCAGGAAGCCGCGCACCTCGTAGACCACCGGCAGCCCGTAGGTCCGGCGAAGGGCGAGGGCGATACGCCCGTTCGGGTGATCGGTGGCCGCGTGCAGCACGGCGGGGCGGAGTCGTTCCACCAGCCGGGCGGCCAGTTCGGCGTTGCGGGACAGCACTTCCGCCGGGCCGGAGGGCATCAGCAGCGGCAGCAGCCGGTGGTGCGGCACTCCGTCCAGGTCCTGCACCCGGCGCCCGTCCCACACGCCCTGGGCGACGGGGAAGCCGAGCCGGGTCACCACGTGCGGGTCCAGCCCGGCCGCCCGCTGGGCACGCACGATGCCCAGCGTGCGCACGGTGTACCCGGCGTTCCGGTACGGCGGGGAGTTGGTCACCAGGTGCAGCACCCGCCCGGGCACCACGGGACGGGCCGGGCGCCGGGCAGCCGGGGCGGGCACCTCGCGCGGCCCGTGCCCGCCGGCCGGGGCGGCCGCCC
>NZ_WTLH01000345.1 GCF_011421595.1 Streptomyces sp. YIM 98790
CACTGGGTGCCGGGCCGCTGCTGGCCCGTGTCGAGCGGCTGGCCGCCCGGGGCGGCCTGGTCCTGGACCGGGCGGCGGCGGCCGGGCCCGCCGGGGAGCCCGCTGCCGCCGCCGGGTCCTTCCGCCTCACCCCGCGCGAGAAGGACGTCCTGGTGCTGGTGGCGGCCGGGCGCAGCAACCGGCAGATCGCCGAGGAACTGTTCATCTCCCCCAAGACCGCCAGCGTCCATGTCTCCAACATCATGGCCAAGCTGGAGGTCTCCAGCCGGGGGGAGGCGGCTGCCGTGGCCCACCGGCTGGGTCTGGTTCCCGCGCCCTGAGCCGCCCCGCCGGGGACGGCGTGGGAGGCTCAGGGCGTCTTCAGGTCGAAGGGGTCATGCTCGTTGATCAGCTTGTCCAGCCGGGCCTGGTCGACCCGGCTGGTCATCTCCTGGAGTTCCTGGCGGTCACGGACCACCTTGGCCAGGGTGAACGCGGAGGTGACGACGTACACCAGGCCGAGCGCGAGGAAGGCCCGCTCCCAGGTGCCGAGCGGCATCTGCGCGATGGCGTAGGCCACCGCCGACAGCGCGATGGCGAAGGACAGCACGGCCTGCACGTAGTACGCGGCGGTCATGGGTCTGCGGATCGGTGCCGGAGTCATGCCCCACACCATGGCGCCGCGCCGCCGCCGCGGCCATCGGTACTCCTACTCAGTTCCCTGCGCCCCGGCCTGAGTACAGGGTGAAGCGGCCGCCGTGGCCGCCCCCCGGGCCGCTGGCCGAGGGGCCGGCGCAGGCCCCGGCCACCATCGCCGGCCTGCCCGGCCGGCGACGCGGTGCACGACCACACCGCCCGCCTGACCGGGGCCCGGGAATCCCGGCCGGGACCGCCGGGCGGCAGCGGGCCGGCCCCGGGAGGGGTCTCCTCCCGGGGCCGGCCGTCTCACCCTGATCCCTCAGGTCCCGCGGACGCGGCCGGTGTCAGGCGGCGCGTCCGTAGTTGCCCCAGCCCTTGCCGGGGTGCCATCCCCACCAGCAGGGCTTCTTCTTGGTCTTGAAGGCGTCGTACATGGCGTGGTACGCGGGCTTCTTGGAGTAGTCCTCGTTGAACAGCAGGGGCGCGCCCTGGCCCTCGAACCATCCGGGCACCCAGGAGTCGTTGTCACGCAGGCCCCACACGGTGATGCCCGTGCAGCCGTCCACGTTGACGCAGGCCTGGGTGACCGCGCGGAACTGCTCGGCCTGGGCGGCGAGTTTCTCCTCGGTGGCCGGCATCTCCATGCGGATGTCCAGCTCGGTGATCACGACCTCCAGACCGAGATCCGCGAAGCGCTGGATGTTCGCCTCGTAGCTCTCGGCGTCGTACAGGTCGAGGATCATGTGCGACTGGATGCCCACGCCGTGGATCGGGACGCCGTCCGCCAGCAGGTCCTTCACCAGCTCGTACATGGCATCGCTCTTGGGGCCGATGCCGTCGGTGTTGTAGTCGTTGATGAAGAGCTTGGCCTTCGGGTCGGCGGCGTGCGCGGCCCGGAAGGCGTCGGCGATGTAGTCCTCGCCGAGGGTCTGGTAGAACTTGGTCTCGCGGAAGGTGCCGTCCTCGTTGAAGACCTCGTTGAGCACGTCCCAGCGCTGGACCTTGCCCTTGTAGTGGCTCACCACCTCCGTGATGTGGTTCTCGGTGATGTCGCTGAGCTCCTCGGCGGTGAAGTCACCGTCCTGGACCCAGGCGGGAAGCTGGCTGTGCCAGACCAGCACGTGACCGTAGACGAGCTGGTGGTTCTTCCTGGCGAAGTCCACCAGCCGGTCGCCGGGCTCGAAGTTGAACTCGCCGGGCGCGGGCTCGATGGTCTCCCACTTCATGACGTTCTCGGGCGTGACGCTGCTGAACTCCTTGCGGACGGTGCCCGCGTACTGCTCGTCGCTCAGCTTGTCGTCGGCCACGGCGACCCCGACGAAGCGGTGGTCCTGCTTCCACGCGACGGACCGGAGAGTCTTCTTGGGCGCGGCCTGAGCCGTACCGGCGCCGGTGCTCACGACCAGGGCGCCGGTGGCCAGCGCCCCGATCAGGACTCCCGCGGTGGCCCTGCGCACTCTTGAGGACATCGATGTCCCTTCTCTCGTTGCCCCCTGCGAATGACCCGGCTTGTTCTAGGCCCCTTGCGACACCGCGTCAATCCTTCCGGAACGACACCGAAAAACTTTCTGCCCCGCAACCCCTGCAATCCCGCCACTTACGCCTCTCCGGGGCCATGTGGCCACAACAGGTAAGCGAATCCCGTCGAAGCCCCCCTTGATGCCCGTCCACCTCCCGCGTAACTTCCGGCTGTACTCCGAAATTTTCCGTCGCCGGGGGCGGAAGACGGCGGTGATCCGCGCCCCGCCGCTGTCCGGCGAGACCTCGGACGCCGGGCATCGCGCCATGTGCTGGTTCCGCACGGGTGCCCCGGCCCGGCCGGCCCGCGCGGCCGGCGTCTGAGGGGGGCGTCTGAGGAGGGCGACTGAGGAGGGCGACTGAGGAGGGGGCCACGGGCAGGTAAGGAGGGCGGCGGCCGGAAAGACAGGGGAGGTGCCCGATGCCCGGCCGGGGCCTCAGCCGGGAGCGTGGAGGACGCACCGGGGGAGAGCCCGGGACGACAACCGCCGGGAGGCACCCCATGCACACCGACCCCTACGCCGTGCGCAGCCGGATCGAGGACCTGCACCGCGAGGCCGCCCGCGAGCGCCTGATCGCCGAGGCCCGGCGGAGCCGCCGCTCGGCCCGCCGCCGGCGCCGCGCCGAGGAGGCCGGGG
>NZ_WTLH01000346.1 GCF_011421595.1 Streptomyces sp. YIM 98790
CGGTCTTGCGGACCATTTCGACCAGCAGGACCGAACCGGCCTGGGAGACCGCGGCTCGGCCGTCATCCTGGACACGGACATGGGGGTAGGACCCGGTAGGCTGCTTCACCTGGAAAGTGCCTCCGACGGGAGCGGGAACAAGGACCTCAGCAATCCTCATTCTCGCTGGCCAGAGGCACTTTTCGCTTACCTGACCGCCTGTCGGACAGCCCACCTCGCGAAAGCCCGAGGCTAGCCTCGGGCTTTCACGAAGTGGCCTGTCCGGGGGTTGATCAGCAACGCAGAAAGTGCTCTTGACCTGCAACGATAGGACTTGCTGAGGGTCCTGTTGGCTGCAAGGAAAAGAGCACTTTCCAGGTGAGAGAGCCTATCGCGTCGTACCCGCGTGTCCGTGTCCTGGGGGAGGGCCGTCACGTGGTCTCGCAGGCCGGTTCGGTCCTGCTGGTGGAGACAGTCCGCACCACGGGCCTGGACCAGGCGATATCCGCAGCCCTGGCACCGTGGTGCAAGCCGCGGGCCGTCCACGATCCCGGCAAGATCCTCCTGGATGTCGCCCTGGCGGTCGCGCTGGGCGGGGACTGCCTCGCGGATGTCGGCATGCTGCGGGCCGAGCCGGCCGTCTTCGGTCCGGTGGCCTCCGACCCCACGGTCTCCCGTCTGATCGACACCCTCGCCGCCTCCGGCCAGAAGGCCCTGACCGCCATCCGCGCCGCACGCTCCGAGGTCCGCAGCCGGGTCTGGTCACTGGCCGGCGACCGAGCTCCCAACACCGACGGACAGGTCACGATCGACCTCGACGGCGTCCTGGTGAGCGCGCATTCGGACAAGGAGGACGCGGCCGCGACCTGGAAGAAGACCTACGGCCATCACCCGCTNCAGCCGGGTCTGGTCACTGGCCGGCGACCGAGCTCCCAACACCGACGGACAGGTCACGATCGACCTCGACGGCGTCCTGGTGAGCGCGCATTCGGACAAGGAGGACGCGGCCGCGACCTGGAAGAAGACCTACGGCCATCACCCGCTGACGGCCTTCGTCGACCACGGGCCGGGCGGCACCGGCGGGCCCGTCGCCGCCCTCCTGCGCCCCGGGAACGCCGGCTCGAACACGGCCGCCGACCACATCACCACCGTCCAGCTCGCCCTGGCCCAGCTGCCCAAGCGCTACCGGCGCGGGCGGCGGACGCTGATCCGGACCGACTCCGCCGGCGGCACCCATGAGTTCGTCGCCTGGCTCGCGCAGCGCGGGCGGTGGCTGTCCTACTCGGTCGGCATGACGGTCACCGAGGCGATCCGCCAGCGTGTCCTGAAGATCCCGGCCTCCACCTGGACTCCGGCCCTCGAGGCGGACGGCGAGATCCGCGACGGCGCCTGGGTCGCCGAGCTGGCCGGTGACGTCCTTCACGGCTGGCCGGCGGGCATGCGGCTGATCGTCCGCAAGGAAAGACCGCATCCCCGGGGCCCAGTTGCGGCTCACGGACGCGGACGGCCATCGGATCACCTGCTTCGCCACCAACACCTCGGGCCGGCCGATCGCCGAGCTGGAGCTGCGCCACCGGCTGCGAGCGAGGGCCGAGGACCGCGTCCGCGCCGCCCGGGCCACCGGCCTGCGCAATCTGCCCCTGCACCGCACCGCCCAGAACCGGATCTGGCTGGAGATCGTCCAGATCGCTCTCGATCTGCTGGCCTGGATGCCGATGCTCGCGCTCACCGGCACCGCCCGCCTCTGGGAGCCCCGACGCCTGCGGCTTCGCCTGTTCACCGCGGCCGGACAACTCGTCACCACCGGCCGCCGCCGCATCCTCCGGCTGGCCCGGCACTGGCCCTGGACCCACACGGTCACCGGCGCCCTCGAACGGCTCGCACTCCTGCCGGCTCCCGACTGACCAGCGGATTCGCCTGCCCCTGCGAAAAGAGGACCCAGCCCGGAGCAGTGGAACCCGGCGCCCACCCGACGCGACAGCCGGGCCGCCGACCTGCCCGGGCTCAGGAACAGAACGCGTGATGGTCCGCCGACTCCGTCGGCGGACCATCACGAAACATCGAGGCTAGGCCGCTTCATCAGCGTCGACCCCCTCATGGACCCCACAGACCCCGACCAGATGCAGGGCTACACCTACGCCAACAACAACCCCGGTTTCCCATTCCGACCCCACCGAACTCGCCACAGGTATCGTCAAGTGCGACGCAGCAAAAAACACCTGCTCAGGATCGAGTAAGAAGGCCAGCCATGGCGGATCCTCGTCCAAGCTGTTCGGCGGGAACAAGCTGCTCAACAATGTGACGACTATGAGTGTCATGCAGAAGGTCACATACCTGGGAGCGGATGAACAAAAGGCCCCGACTCTTGACACCGCGTCGTGGACATCCACGGAGGAGCGCCGAGTTGCGGCACAGTACAGGTACGTGCCCGAGGAAGAACCAGAGCCGACCTTTCTGACTCATTTGGAGGACTCCTGGGACTCGCTTGTGCAGGGTGACCCCATCGATGCTTTGGAATCCTTTATAGAAGCTCGCCGGGAACTGACATCCCACCTGTACTTGGACGCAGATGTCTGCTTTGTTGCATGTACGTCTGTAGCCTTCCAAGATATTGATCCGGAACGGTTGAGTTGCCTGCTCGTTGGCAGGGCGTGATCGAGGTTGAGGACGCGCGTCGGCTGCATCCTGCCACGCGGGAGGTAGTGCGGCTGCGGGTGGTGGCCGCGCTGGAATCAGGGCAAGTGCGCACCTACCGGCGGGCGGCCGAGG
>NZ_WTLH01000347.1 GCF_011421595.1 Streptomyces sp. YIM 98790
CCGGCCCGGGCACCATGCCGCGGCCGGAGCCGGGATGAGCCGGACGCCGGCGCCGCGCCGGCCCCGCGTGCCGCGGGCGCTGCTCCTGCTGCTTCCGGCCGCCGCGGTGGCCCTCTTCCTGGCCACCGTCCCGCTGCACCGGCACTGGTTCGACCTGCAGGTCTACCACGAGGCGGTGCATCACTGGGTGCGCGACGGCGGCCGGCTCTACGACTACCGGGTGCCGGGACACGACTACGGCTTCACCTACCCGCCGTTCGCCGCCCTGTGCATGCTGCCGCTGGCCCTGCTGGACTGGCCCGCCGCCCTGGCCGCCGGCCTGCTGCTGAACGCCGCGGCCACCGCCGCCGTGGTGGTCCTGCTGGCCGGGCCGGTGCTGCGCGGCCGGGTGCGCGGCCGCTGGTACGCGCTGGCGGTCACCGGCTGTGCGGTGCTGCTGCTGGAACCGGTGCGGGACACGCTCAGCCTCGGCCAGGTCAACCTGGTGCTGCTGGCCCTGGTGCTGGCCGATGCCCGGCTGTCGGCGGCGCGCGGCGGCCGGGCCGCCCGGTTCGCCGGCGTCGGCACCGGACTGGCCGCCGCGGTCAAGCTCACCCCGGCCCTGTTCATCGGCTATCTGCTGCTGGCCGGGCGCCGCCGTGCCGCGGCCGTGGCCGCCGCCACGGCGGGCACCGCCACCCTGCTGGCGGCCTGCGCCGCGCCCGGTGCCTCCCGCGACTACTGGACCGGGGCGCTGTGGGACACCGGACGCATCGGCGACCTCGCCTACATCTCCAACCAGTCCTGGCGGGGCGTGGTGGCCCGGCTGGCGGACTCCGCCGCTCCGGGCATGGCGCAGCAGGCGGCCTGGGCGGCCGGAGCGGTGCTGATCCTCGCCGTCTGGGCCCTGCGGGTACGACGGGCCGAGGCCGCCGGCAGCCCGGCCGCCGGACTGGCCCTGACCGGTGTGGCCGCCTGTCTGGTCAGCCCGGTCACCTGGGTCCACCACCTGGTCTGGCTGCTGCCCGCGCTGGCCGTGCTGGCCGCGGCCGTGCCCGCCCGCCCACCGGGCCGCCGCCTTCCGGCTGCCGCCGGGGCCGCCGGGGCCTATGTGCTGCTGTGCAGCAGTGCGGTCTGGCTGTGGCGGTCCGACGGCTCGGGCGTGGACGGATTCGCCGGCGGCAACGCCTACGTCTGGCTCGCCCTGGCCCTGCTGCTCGCCCTGCCGGCCGGGCCGCCGTCCGCCGCCCGCCGCCGTGGCCGCCGTGGCCGCCGTGGCCGCCGGGGTGTGCGTGCTGCTGCGCGGCGGTGAGGTGCGGCTGCGGCGGTGCGGCGCCCCGGGTGCGGACGGGTGCGCCGGCGGCAACGCCCGGTTCTTCGCGCTGCCGGCCCCGGACCCTGCTTGGCGGCGGCCCTGGCCGAGGCCCGCCGCCGGCAGGTCTCACAGCACGCGCCAGCGGAACAGCGCCACCAGCGTGAGGACACCGGGCAGCAGCGGCAGCCAGGAGGTGATCGCGCGGAAACCGATCACCACGGCGGTGGCCGTGGCCACCGGCGTGCCCACCGCGACCAGCGTCACCACCAGCGCCGCGTCGACCGAGCCGAGGCCGCCCGGTGTCGGGATGAAGCCGGCCGCCGCACAGGCCGCCAGATAGGCGATCGCCACATGCAGGCACGACGGCGGCGCGTTCAGCGCGAGCGCCACCGTCACCAGCACCCCGGCCTGCAGCGCCGGGAACGCCAGCGCGCCGCCCCACAGGGCCGCCGTCCTGGCCGGCCGGGCGTGCAGCGCGCGGGCGTCGGTCAGCGCGGTGCGCAGAAAGCCGCGCAGCGCGCCGCGCAGCGGTCGGACCGTCAGCAGCACCGTGAGCACCAGGGCCAGCGCGGCCAGCACCAGCACCGTCATCAGCAGGCCCCGGCCGGCCGGGAGCGCCGCGCCCGGCCGCAGCGCACCCGGGGTCAGGGCCAGCAGCGCGAGCAGCAGAACCAGCCGTCCCAGCGGCAGGGCGAGCGAGTAGAGCGCCAGCGAGGCGGTGGCCCGGGCCAGCGGCACCCCGCAGCGGCGGTAGAAGCGCAGGGTGACCAGGTGCGCGCCGAGTCCGGCGGGCAGCAGGTCGTTGGCGGCGCCGGCCGCGAACTGGGTGGCCAGCAGCCGGCCGGCGGGCAGCGGCTCCAGGACGGTGCCCTGCCGCGCGAAGCAGACCGCCACCCAGCACAGGCCGGTGGTCAGCGCCGCGGCCAGCAGCCAGCCGCGGTCGGCGGCCCGGAGCTGGCCGAGGCCGTCCGTGATCACCGCCCAGTTCCCGGCGGACCAGAGCACGACCAGGGCGACCGGGAGAAGACAGGCGATGCGGCGCAGCACGGGCCGGGGCGGCGCCGGGAGCCGTCTCGTCGGTGCGGTGGTCGTCCCCGGCAGTGTCACGGTGTCAGCCGTCCTCTCTCGCCTGGCGCCCAGCAGTGTGGCTACCGGAAACGGATATGCCCGACGCACACGACGCCCCGGTGTCCGCAACGCGACGGGCCGCGGTGACACCGATGGCCGAAGGGCGCCGGGACGGCCGGGCGACCCGCGACGCGGGCGTGCGGGGCGGTACCCCGGGCGCCCGGGGGCAGCCAGGTAGTGTGCCCGCGATGAGCACGCCCGATTCCGTCCCGGACACCCGCAGGGCCCCGCGCCGCCCGCTCGGCCGCGGCCCCGCCGCCGGGCGTGCCCGGCC
>NZ_WTLH01000348.1 GCF_011421595.1 Streptomyces sp. YIM 98790
CCCCCGGCGAGGAGCGGCGGGGACGCCGGCCGGGGCGCTTCCGGCTGATGGCATGACCGCGCGCCCGGCCCCGGCCGCCGCGCCCGGGCCGGGCGCCCGGGCTGTCCGGTCTGCTCCGCCGGGGGCGAAAACTCCTTCGGGACTGTCAGACCCCTGTGCGATCCTTCGTGACATGCAGAGCCGCACCGTCAGCCCCGTCTTCGTCGGCCGTGAGAGGGAGCGCGCCCGGCTCACCGAGGCGCTGGAGCGTGCCGCGGCCGGCGAGCCGCAGGCGCTGCTGCTCGGCGGCGAGGCGGGGGTCGGCAAGAGCCGCCTGGTGGAGGAGTACGGCCACCAGGCCGAGGCGTCCGGGGCCCTGGTCGCGCTCGGCGCCTGCGTGGAGATCGGGGCGGACGGCCTGCCCTTCGCCCCCGTCTCCGCCCTGCTCCGCTCGCTGCACCGCCAGCTCGGCGAGGAGCTCACGGCCGCCGCCGGCGGCTCCGGCGGCGGCGAGCTGGCCCGGCTGCTGCCCGAGCTGGGCGAGCCCGGCGCCGCCGAGCACGGCGCCCGCGACGAGGACGGCCGCGCCCGCCTCTTCGAGCTGACCACCCGCCTGCTGGAGTCCCTCGCCGCCGACCGCACCCTGGTGCTGATCGTGGAGGATCTGCACTGGGCCGACCGCTCCACCCGCGAGCTGCTCGGCTATCTCTTCCGCTCCCTCCAGCTCGGCCGGATCGTCCTGCTCACCACCTACCGCTCCGACGACATCCACCGCCGCCACCCGNTCTCTTCCGCTCCCTCCAGCTCGGCCGGATCGTCCTGCTCACCACCTACCGCTCCGACGACATCCACCGCCGCCACCCGCTGCGCCCCTTCCTCGCCGAGCTGGACCGCACCCGCACCGTGCGCCGTCTGGAGCTGTCCCGCTTCACCCGCGACGAGGTGCGCCGCCAGATCGCCGGCATCCAGGGCCGCGAGCCCCGCCCCGAGCTGGTCGACCACATCTTCCGCCGCTCCGACGGCAATGCCTTCTTCGTCGAGGAGCTGGCCTGCTGCGACGGCGACAGCCGCGCCGCCGGCTCCATCTCCGACTCCGTCCGCGACCTGCTGCTGGTCCGGGTGGAGGCCCTGCCCGAGCACACCCAGCGGCTGGTCCGCATCCTCGCCGAGGGCGGCTCCCGGGTGGAGTACGGCCTGCTGCGCGCCGTCGCCGGCCTGGAGGAGGACGAGCTCATCGACGCCCTGCGCGGCGCCATCGGCGCCAACATCGTCCAGGCGGACGAGGACGACACCTACCGCTTCCGGCACGCCCTGGTCCGCGAGGCGGTGGACGACGATCTCCTCCCCGGCGAGCGCACCCGGCTGCGCCGCCGCTACGCCGAGGCCCTGGAACGGACCCCGGCCCTGGTCCGGGCCGAGGAGCGGGCCGCCCGCCTGGCCAGCTACTGGTACCACGCGCACGACGCCGCCAAGGCGCTGCCCGCCGTGCTCCAGGCCGCCGCCCAGGCCCGCAGCCGGTACGCCTACGCCGAGCAGCTCAATCTCCTGGAGCGGGCCATGGAGCTGTGGGAGGAGGCCCCTGCCGAGGCGCGGCTGCTCAGCCCGGCCGAGGCCCCCGAGTCCTACCCGCTGTGCGCCTGCGAGGACGAGGAGCTGTCCTTCCTCGACATGCTGGCCGAGACGGCCGTGGCCGCCCGGCTGGCCGGCGAGGTGGAGCGCGGCCTGTCGGTGGTCAACCGCGCGCTGCGCCGGGTGGACGCCGAGGGCCATCCGCTGCGCGCCGCCTGGTTCTGGGTGCAGAAGTCCAAGCTGATCCGGCAGCTGGCCCGCGGGGACGGCCGCCGCGAGCTGGACAGCGCCAAGGCCCTGCTGCGCGGCCGGCCGCCGTCCCCGGTGCACGCCCGGGTGCTGATGGAGGCGGCGGGCTGGGGCGGCATGTACCAGCAGGGGCCGGAGAGCCTGGAGACCGCCGAGCAGGCCGTGGAGCTGGCCCGTCAGGTGGGGGACGAGGAGTGCGAGCTGCACGCCCTGCTCAGCCGGGGCGGCCTGCGGGTGGCGCTGGGCGATGCCGGGCCCGGCCTGGCCGACTACCAGACGGTCCGCCGCCGGGTGCTGGAGAGCGGTCACGTCGGCGTCATCACCCGCAGCCACGTCAATCTGCCGGACGCGCTGGAGACCATGGGCCGCTCCGCCGAGGCCGTGGAGGTGTGCGCCGAGGGCATCGAGCTGACCCGCCGCTTCGGCATCCAGGACTCCCGCGCCTGGATGTACCACAACCAGTCCGAGTCGCTGTTCTCCCTGGGCCGCTGGGAGGAGGCGCTGGAGGCGGCCCGGGAGGCGCGGCGCAGCGCGCAGAGCCCCACCGCCCGGGCGCTGGCCGCCCGTGCCTTCGCGGAACTGGCCCTGTGCCGGGGCGACCTGGTGGCCGCCGAGACCGAACTCGCCCGCATGCAGGAGGAGTACGGCCGCTTCCAGGGCGCCCCGCAGCACTGGCTGCCGCAGCTGGAGGTGCGGCTGGGCCTGGCCGCCCTCCAGGGCCGCATCCTTCAGGTCCGTGAAGTGCTGGAGGAGGCCACCGGCAGCGGCACCTCGCGCTACTTCTGGCCGCTGCTGCGCGAGGCCGCGTCGGCCGAGGCCCGCGCGGCCGGCGCGGCGGCCGGCGCACCGGGCCGGGCCGC
>NZ_WTLH01000349.1 GCF_011421595.1 Streptomyces sp. YIM 98790
CGGCCGCCGCGGCCCGCCCCCCGCGCGGGCCGCGGACCTGGGCGGGGCGCCTGCGGCGGGCCTGGGACCGGCCGCTGACCGCCTATTACGTGCTGCTGGGCACCGGCCTGCTGATCACCCTGCTCGGCCTGGTGATGGTCTTCTCCGCCTCCCAGATCCAGGCCCTGGCCGACGACCTGCCCGCCACCTACTACTTCCGCAAGCAGCTCGCCGCCGCCGCGCTCGGCACCGTCCTGCTGCTGATCGCCTCCCGGATGCCGGTGAAGCTGCTGCGCGCGCTCACCTACCCCTTCCTGCTGGGCACCGTCGGCATGCTGGTCCTGGTCCAGGTTCCCGGCATCGGCGTCACCATCAACGGCTCCACCAACTGGATCCCGGTGGCCGGGCCGTTCATGCTCCAGCCCAGCGAGTTCGGCAAGCTCGCCCTGGTGCTGTGGGGCGCCGATCTGCTGGCCCGCAAGGGGGAGCGGCGGCTGCTGGTCCAGTGGCGTCATCTGCTGATCCCGCTGGTCCCCGGCGGCCTGCTGATCTCCGGTCTGGTGCTGTTCGGCGGCGACCTGGGCACCGTGATGATCCTGATCGCCATCCTGTTCGGGCTGCTGTGGCTGGCCGGGGCCCCGCTGCGGCTGTTCGCCGCCGCCCTGGTGCTGGCCGGCGGCCTGGTGGCGATGCTGATCGCGGTCGCGCCGCACCGGACGGAGCGCCTGGACTGCGTGCTGGCCGAGCCCACCGCCGTGGACCAGTGCTGGCAGGCGCTGCACGGCCTCTACGCCTTCGCCTCCGGCGGCTGGTTCGGCTCCGGACTCGGGGCGAGCGTGGAGAAATGGGGTGAACTCCCCGAACCCCACACCGACTTCATCTTCGCGATCGCCGGGGAGGAGCTGGGCCTGGCCGGGACACTGTCGGTGCTCGGTCTCTTCGCGGCTCTAGGCTATGCGGGTATCCGCGTGGCCGGACGCACGGAGGATGCCTTCGTCAGGTATGCCGCGGGAGGGGTGACCACCTGGCTCATGGCCCAGGCGGTCATCAACATCGGCGCCGTCCTCGGACTGCTGCCGATCGCCGGAGTGCCCCTCCCGCTGTTCTCCTACGGCGGCTCCGCCCTGCTGCCCACCATGTTCGCCGTGGGGCTGCTGATCGCGTTCGCGCGCAGCGACCCGGCGGCCCGTGCCGCCCTGGCCGCGCGGGGGCGGCCCGCCGGCAAGAAGAAGCCGGCCGGGCTCAGATGGACCACGATGAGACGGCGGGCCAAGCAACCGCCGTCCGGAGAGCGGTGAATTTCGGTGCATGTCGTACTCGCCGGCGGGGGGACCGCCGGTCACATCGAGCCCGCGCTCGCCCTCGCGGACGCCCTGCGCAGGCAGGACCCGACCACCGGGATCACGGCGCTCGGCACGGAACGCGGGCTGGAGACCCGGCTGGTGCCGGAGCGCGGTTACGAACTCGCCCTGATCCCGGCGGTGCCGCTGCCCCGCAGGCCCACCCCGGAGCTGATCACCGTGCCGGGGCGGCTGCGCGGCACGGTCAAGGCCGCCGAGCAGGTGCTGGAACGCACCAAGGCCGATGCGCTGGTCGGCTTCGGCGGCTATGTGGCGCTGCCCGGCTACCTGGCCGCCAAGCGGCTCGGCGTTCCCATCGTGGTGCACGAGGCCAACGCCCGGCCCGGGCTGGCCAACCGGATCGGCGCCCGCTACACCCGCTACGTGGGCGTGGCCACCCCGGACAGCAAGCTGCGGCACGCCCGCTACATCGGCATCCCGCTGCGCCGCTCCATCGCCGCCCTGGACCGGGGGGCGGCCCGGGCCGAGGCGCGCGCCGCGTTCGGCCTCGATCCCACGCTGCCCACCCTGCTGGTCTCCGGCGGCTCACAGGGCGCCCGCCGGCTGAACGAGGTCGTCCAGTCGGTGGCCCCCACGCTCCAGCGTTCCGGCATCCAGATCCTGCACGCGGTCGGCCCCAAGAACGAGCTGCCGCCCACCGACAACATGCCCGGCATGCCGCCCTACCTGCCGGTGCCGTACCTGGACCGGATGGATCTGGCCTATGCCGCGGCCGACATGATGCTCTGCCGGGCCGGCGCCATGACCGTCGCCGAGCTCTCCGCGGTCGGTCTCCCCGCCGCCTACGTCCCCCTGCCGATCGGCAACGGCGAGCAGCGGCTGAACGCCCAGCCCGTGGTCCGGGCCGGCGGCGGACTGCTGGTGGACGACGCCGAGCTGACGGCGCAGTGGCTGATGGAGAACGTGGTCCCGGTGCTGACCGACCCCGGCCGGCTGCTGACCATGTCCCGCGCCGCGGCGGAGTTCGGCCGCCGCGACGCGGACGACCTGCTCGTCGCCATGGTGTACGAGGCCATCGCCGCCGGGCGCGGCTGACTCGGCCGGCCCCTGCCGCTCCCGGACCGCCCGCCCCGGGGACCGGCGGTCCGGGAGCGGCGCGCCGGACGGGTTCCTGCGGCGGCGCCCGCGGGAGCGGCTGCGGGCGGTGGCCGGAGCGGGGCAGTAGGGTGGCGGCGTCCCCGGGCGGCCGAGGGCGCCCGCACGGAACGGGAACGACGGGAACGGGGAAGGTGGCGAGTGCGCGGAGAGGTGGGAGCGGCACGGGCTCC
>NZ_WTLH01000035.1 GCF_011421595.1 Streptomyces sp. YIM 98790
CCTCGGCCGGGTCCTCGCCGCGCTCCTCGGCCGCCCGGCCGGTCAGCCGGTCCGCCTCGGCCCGCAGCTCGGACGCGCGCGCCTGCGCACGCTCCAGCTCGCGGGTCAGCCGGGCCACCTCGCGGTCGGCGTGCCGGGCGGCCTGCGCCAGCGAGTCGGCCTGGAGCTCGGTCAGCGAGCGGGCGCCGGTGATCCGGGCCAGCTCGTCGTCGAACAGCCCGCCGCGGCCCAGGATGTGCCGGGAGGCGTAGACGCCGGCGTCCTCCATCAGGCGGAAGACAGTGCGGCGCTGGTGCGGCAGGGCGAGCGAGACGACCGTGCCGGACTGGCCGGCCCGCGCGGTGCGCCCGGAGCGGTGCAGGTAGTCCTTGTGGTCGCCGGCCGGGTCGACGTTGAGCACCAGGTCGATGCCGTCCACGTGGATGCCTCGGGCGGCCACGTCGGTCGCGACCAGGGCGTGGATCTTGCCGTCCTTGAAATCGGCCAGGGTCCGGGTGCGGGCGCCCTGGGTCATGCCGCCGTGCAGCGCGTCGGCCCGCACGCCCGCCTCGCGGAGCTGCTCGGCGACCCGGTCGGCGCCGAGCTGGGTGCGGACGAAGACGATGGTGCGGCCCTTGCGGGCGGCGATCGCCGTGGTGACCGGGGCCTTGTCGCGCGGCTTCACCACCAGCACGTGGTGGGTCATGGTGGTGACCGCGCCCTTGGCGGCGTCCACCTCGTGGCTCACCGGGTCGCTCAGGTAGCGCTTGACCAGGGTGTCGATCTCCGCCTCCAGGGTGGCGGAGAAGAGCATCCGCTGGCCCTCGGCCGGAAGCTGGTCCAGCAGCTCGGTCACCTCGGGCAGGAAGCCGAGGTCGGCCATCTGGTCGGCCTCGTCCAGCACGGCGATCTCGACGTCGTCGAGGCTGCACGCGTGGCGGCCGATGAGGTCGCGGAGCCGGCCAGGGGTGGCGACCAGGATGTCCACGCCGCGCTCCAGGGCGCTGATCTGGTTGGCCATGGAGGTGCCGCCGCAGACCACCTTCAGCCGCAGGCCGAGCACGTCGCCGTAGGGCTGGAGCGCGTCGGAGACCTGCATGGCCAGCTCGCGGGTCGGGGTGAGGATGACGCCGCGGGGGCGCTTGCGGGCGGTGGAGCGGCCGGCCAGCCGGGCCAGCAGGGGCAGGCCGAAGGTGAGGGTCTTGCCGGAGCCGGTCCGGCCGCGGCCGAGCACGTCCAGGCCGCCGAGGGCGTCCGGGATGGCCGCGGCCTGGATCGGGAACGGCACGGTGACGCCGTTCTCCGCCAGCTTGCGCACCACGGCGGTGGGCAGGCCGAGATCGGCGAAGGTGGTGGTGGGCTCGTCGTCGCCGGGTGCCACCAGGCCGACGAGGTCCTGGTCCAGGTCATGGGTGGGTGCAGACATGCAGAAACAAACCTTCCGGAGTCTTTGGCACGCGCCCGAAAACTCCGCAGGTCACATGAACCGCCTGTCCGCGGTCGCTACGGAAGAGCCAAGGAACGCGCCACACGGCGCGAGATCAAGGCGCGCCGGGCTGGGATGCAAACAGCCTCCGAGCTTACGCAGGATCGCGTGCCGCGCGCAAACGGGCGTACGTCACACCCCGCCGTCGCCGGGGTCCGGGCTGGAGTCGGGCTCCGGCTCCGGCTCGGGGGACGAGCCCGGGTCGGGCTCGGGGTCGCCCCCCGGAGCGGAGCCGGTCGGGGAGGGGGACGGCTCCTCCGGGCCGGGGCCCGCGGAGGGCGAGGGACGGCCGGGGTCGGGCGAGGGCTCGGTGCCGTCCCGGGTGGGCTGCGGACCGGGGGAGGCGGAATCGCCGGAGGGCTGCTCCTGCTGCCCCGTGCCGTCCCGGCCGCCGTCGGCCGGGGCCCGGTCGTCGGTGCCGGCGCCTGCGGCCGGTTCCGGGTCCTGTCCGGGCTGCGGGCCGCCCTGGCCGGGGGTGCGGACGGTGACCTCCCGGTCGTCGCCCTCTCCGGACGGCCCGCCGGTCTGCTGCCGCTCGGGCCGGCCGGACCAGGGCTCGCCGCTGTCCGGGGTGGTTTCCGGGGCCGGCTCCTCGGAGGCGTAGCCGGCCTCGGCGGGCCGGTCGGCCGGGCGTTCGGGATGGACGTGCATACAGCCGGTGAGCAGCAGGGCGGCCGGCAGGAAGGCGGCGGGCGAAAGGCGGGGGGCGCGGCGCACGGGAGGGGACCTCCGGGGGGACGGCTGCGGGCTTCGCCCTTCCCAACTCCCCTACCCGTTCGGAGGACACGGCCGGAACGGGCACGGGGCGGCCGGGACGGGCGCGCCCGGGACCCGGCGGATCAGGCGCATCTGCCGCATCAGGCGCCTCAGGCCCTCGGGAAGCCCGGGCCTCTCAGGCAGCTCAGGCCCTCGGAAACCGGAAACACGGGCGCCTCAGGCGTATCCGAGGTGGTGGAGCCGTTCGTCGTCGATGCCGAAGTGGTGGGCGATCTCGTGCACGACCGTTATCTCGATCTCGTCCCGCACCAGCTCCCGGTCGCCGCCCTCGCGCTCGACCATCCGCAGCGTGGGGCCCATGTAGACGGAGATGCGGTCCGGCAGGGCGCCCGCGTACCACTCGCCGCGCTCGGTGAGCGGGGTGCCCTCGTAAAGGCCGAGCAGCTCCGGGTCCTCGGGAGGCGGCTCGTCCTCGACGAACACCGCGACGTTGTCCATCAGCCGCGTCAGCTCGGGAGGAATCCGGTCCAGGGCCTGCCCGACCAGATCCTCGAACTCCTCTCGGCTCATCTCCAGCACACGGCCATTGTGCTCCACCGGCGGGCTCGCCGGGCCGCCGGGGCCGGGAACGTTTTGGCGATCGGTCGGAGTTTCGCCTATGCTCTTGCTGTCCCCGACGGCGCCGAAAGCGCCCAGGCGGGCCACCAGCCCTCATCGTCTAGTGGCCTAGGACGCCGCCCTTTCAAGGCGGTAGCACGGGTTCGAATCCCGTTGGGGGCACTGCAGTATCTTTGGTCCTGTGGAGCAGTTTGGAGTGCTCNGTTTCGCCTATGCTCTTGCTGTCCCCGACGGCGCCGAAAGCGCCCAGGCGGGCCACCAGCCCTCATCGTCTAGTGGCCTAGGACGCCGCCCTTTCAAGGCGGTAGCACGGGTTCGAATCCCGTTGGGGGCACTGCAGTATCTTTGGTCCTGTGGAGCAGTTTGGAGTGCTCGCCACCCTGTCAAGGTGGAGGCCGCGGGTTCAAATCCCGTCAGGACCGCTCCGGCTGGGTAGCTCAGTTGGTACGAGCGTCCGCCTGAAAAGCGGAAGGTCGCCGGTTCGACCCCGGCCCCAGCCACCTTCCTTCACCGGCTTCACCAGCACAAAAGCCCCGGCAGCGATCGTCTGCCGGGGCTTTTGTGCTGCCGCGTGCGGTCCGCTCCGGCGCCGGGCGGCGCGGGGGTGCGGCGGGCCGGCGGGGGCTGCCGGTCGGCGGGGCGTGCGGCACGGGGCGGAATCCGTTCGCTGGCACGGGGGCGGAGGTGAGATTGTGGAGGGCGTATGTCCACGCATCCCACCCCGGAAACGACCCGGTCCGACCCTGCCGTCCCGGCCCTGAGCGGGCTGGCGGAGCGGCTGGCCGCGCTGATGCCGCAGGACGAGCGGCGGCTCGGCCGGCGGCTGGAGGGTGCCCGGAAGATCCGCAAGCCGGAGGCCCGTCGCGCCGTGCTGGCCGAGATCGCCGCGGCGATCGAGGAGGCGGAGGCGCGCGTGGCGCTGCGGCGCGCCGCCGTGCCCGAGATCGGCTATCCGGAGGAGCTGCCGGTCAGCCAGAAGCGGGACGAGATCCTGGCGGCGATCCGTGATCACCAGGTGGTGATCGTGGCCGGGGAGACGGGCTCGGGCAAGACCACCCAGCTGCCCAAGATCTGCCTGGAGCTGGGCCGCGGGGTGCGCGGGCTGATCGGGCACACCCAGCCGCGCCGGATCGCGGCCCGCACGGTGGCGCAGCGGGTGGCGGACGAGCTGGGCACCCCGCTGGGCCAGGCGGTGGGCTTCAAGGTCCGCTTCACCGATCAGGTGGGGCAGGACACGCTGGTCAAGCTGATGACGGACGGCATTCTGCTGGCCGAGATCCAGCACGACCGGGAGCTGCGGCAGTACGACACGATCATCATCGACGAGGCGCACGAGCGGAGCCTGAACATCGACTTCCTGCTGGGCTATCTGGCCCAGCTGCTGCCGCGCCGCCCGGATCTGAAGGTGATCATCACCTCGGCCACCATCGATCCGGAGCGTTTCGCCCGCCATTTCCGGGACCGGGACGGCATCGAGGCGCCGATCGTCGAGGTGTCGGGCCGGACGTATCCGGTGGAGGTGCGCTACCGGCCGCTGGCGGAGGACGCCGGGGACGGCGCCGAGGGGGACGGGGACGGCGGCGACGGGTCCGTGCGGGACCAGGTCACGGCGATCGCGGAGGCGGTGGACGAGCTGTTCGCCGAGGGGCCGGGCGATGTGCTGGTCTTCCTCTCCGGCGAGCGGGAGATCCGGGACACCGCCGAGGCGCTGAACAAGAAGTTCGCCGACGCGGTGCTGCCGACCGAGGTGCTGCCGCTCTACGCCCGGCTGAGCCACGGCGAGCAGCAGCGGGTCTTCCAGCAGCACCGCGGGCGGCGGATCGTGCTGGCGACGAACGTGGCGGAGACCTCGCTGACCGTGCCGGGCATCAAGTACGTGATCGACCCGGGGCAGGCGCGGATCTCCCGCTACAGCCACCGGACCAAGGTGCAGCGGCTGCCGATCGAGCCGGTTTCGCAGGCCAGCGCCAACCAGCGCAAGGGGCGCTGCGGACGGACCAGCGACGGCGTCTGCATCCGGCTGTACTCGGAGGAGGACTTCCTCTCCCGGCCGGAGTTCACCGATCCGGAGATCCTGCGCACCAATCTGGCCTCGGTGATCCTGCAGATGGCGGCGGCCGGGCTGGGGGACATCGAGAAGTTCCCGTTCGTCGATCCGCCGGACCACCGCTCGATCAAGGCGGGTGTGCAGCTGCTGGAGGAGCTGCACGCGCTTCAGGCCGGGGGGAAGGACGCCCGGCGCCGCCTCACGGCGACCGGGCGGCAGCTCGCGCAGCTTCCGGTGGACCCGCGGCTGGCCCGGATGGTGCTGGCGGCGGCGGAGAACGGCTGTCTGCGCGAGGTGCTGGTGATCGTCTCGGCGCTGTCGATCCAGGATCCGCGGGAGCGGCCGGCCGATCAGCAGCAGCAGGCGGACGCCAAGCACCGCCGCTTCCGCGAGGGTCCGGCCGAGGATTCGGACTTCCTGGCCTTCCTGGAGATGTGGGAGTACATCCGGCGGCGGCAGAAGGAGCTGTCCTCCTCGGCATTCCGGCGGATGTGCCGCAGCGAGTTCCTGAACTATCTGCGGATACGGGAGTGGCAGGACATCTACGCCCAGCTGCGCACGGTGGTGCGGCAGCTGGGCTTCCACCTGGGCGAGCCGGGGGACGCGCCGGTGGCGCCGGAGCTGGTCCACCGTTCGCTGCTGGCCGGGCTGCTGTCGCACGTGGGGCTGAAGGAGCCGGACAAGCACGAGTATCTGGGCGCGCGCGGGGCGAAGTTCGCCGTCTTCCCCGGCTCGGTGCTGTTCAAGAAGCCGCCGCGCTGGGTGATGTCGGGCGAGCTGGTGGAGACCTCGCGGCTGTGGGCCCGGGTCAACGCCCGGATCGAGCCGGACTGGATCGAGCCGCTGGCCGGGCATCTGGTGAAGCGCACCTACAGCGAGCCGCACTGGGAGCAGAAGCAGGCCGCGGTGATGGCCTATGAGCGGGTGACGCTCTACGGGGTGCCGATCGTGGCCCAGCGCAAGGTGAACTACGGCCGGATCGACCCGGAGACCAGCCGTGATCTCTTCATCCGGCATGCGCTGGTGGAGGGCGACTGGCGCACGCACCATCAGTTCTTCCACGACAACCGCAAGCTGCTGGCGGAGGTCGAGGAACTGGAGCACCGCGCCCGGCGGCGCGACATCCTGGTGGACGACGAGACCCTGTACGCCTTCTACGACCGCAGGATTCCGGAGCACGTGGTCTCCGGCGCGCACTTCGACTCATGGTGGAAGAAGAAGCGCAAAGACGATCCTGACCTGCTCAATTTCGAGAAGTCCATGCTCATCAACGAGCGGGCGCAGGACATCACCCAGCACGACTACCCCGATCTGTGGCGCCAGGGACGGCTGGCCCTGCGCGTCACCTACCAGTTCGAACCGGGCGCCGACGCGGACGGCGTCACCGTGCACGTCCCGCTCCAGGTCCTCAACCAGGTGACCGGGGAGGGCTTCGACTGGCAGATCCCGGGCCTGCGCGAGCAGCTGGTCACCGAGCTGATCCGCTCGCTGCCCAAGCCGGTCCGCCGCCACTGCGTGCCCGCCCCGGACGTGGCCCGCCGCTTCCTGGAGCGGGTCGGCGAGGAGCGCCGGGCCGAGCCGCTGACCCGGGTGCTGGCGCAGGAGCTGACCCGCACGGCCGGTGTGCAGGTGGACGAGCAGGACTTCGACCTCGGCAAGGTGCCGGGCCATCTGCGCGTCACCTTCCGGGTGGTGGACGACCGGCACCGCAGGCTGCCCGGGGAGTCCGAGGACAAGGACCTGGAGACGCTGCGCCGGCGCTTCCGGCCCAAGGCCCGCGCGGCGCTCAGCAAGGCCTTCGAGAGCAGCGGAGCCGGCACCCCGGAACGCGGCGGCCTGACCGCCTGGACCCTCGGCACCCTCCCCCGGGTCTTCGAGACCCGGCGGGCCGGCCAGCCGGTCAAGGGCTATCCGGCGCTGGTGGACGAGGGCTCCTCGGTCGCCGTCCGGCTGCACGACTCCGAGCAGGAGCAGGAACAGGCCATGTGGCGCGGCACCCGCCGGCTGATCCTGCTCCAGCTCCCGGCCGATCCCGCGAAGTTCGTCGCCCGGCAGCTCGACAACCCGGCCAAACTGGCGCTGGCCGGCTCCCCGCACGGCGGCGTCCAGGCCCTGCTGGAGGACTGCACCACGGCCGCCGCGGACCGGCTGATCGCCGCGCACGGCGGTCCGGCCTGGGACGAGCCGGGCCACCGCAAGCTGTTCGACGCGGTGCGGGCGGAGATCGCCGACACCACCCTGTCGGTCGTGCGCGGGGTGCGCGACGTGCTGCTGGCCTGGCAGTCCTGCGAGCGGCGGCTGAAGGCCACCACCAGCCCGGTGCTGCGGGACTCCGTGCAGGACGTCCGGGAGCAGCTGGACGCGCTGGTGCGCCCCGGGTTCGTGACCGAGCACGGGGCCGGCCGGCTGCCGGACCTGCTGCGCTATCTGCGCGCCGCGGACCGCCGGCTCCAGCAGCTTCCGCATCACGCGGAGCGGGACCGGGCGCGGATGGCCAAGGTCCGGGAGATGCAGGACGAGTACGCCTGGCTGGTGGAGCAGTTCCCGGCGGGGCGGCCGCTGCCCCGGGAGGTCCGGGAGATCCGCTGGATGATCGAGGAGCTGCGGGTCAGCTACTTCGCGCACGCGCTGGGCACGGCGTATCCGGTCTCGGACAAGCGCATCGTCAAGGCGGTGGACGCCGCGGCACCGTGACCGCGGGACCCGCGGGGGGCGGGGGGTGCGGGGTGCGGGGGGGTGCGGGGGGCCGGCCGGACGGGGTCGCCCGGGTCACAGGGAACGGATTCGCCTAGCCGGCCCGGCCTGGGGTAGAGTCACCACGCACGCAGTGAGCTGCGGCGAGGTCCTGTGGAGCAGTTTGGAGTGCTCGCCACCCTGTCAAGGTGGAGGCCGCGGGTTCAAANGGGGGGCCGGCCGGACGGGGTCGCCCGGGTCACAGGGAACGGATTCGCCTAGCCGGCCCGGCCTGGGGTAGAGTCACCACGCACGCAGTGAGCTGCGGCGAGGTCCTGTGGAGCAGTTTGGAGTGCTCGCCACCCTGTCAAGGTGGAGGCCGCGGGTTCAAATCCCGTCAGGACCGCCTCAGTCGGATCGTCAGGAGACACGTTCGACACCAGCAGACGGATACGGGCCCGGCCGCCAAGGCCGGGCCCGTCTCGCTGCGCACGGGGGTCCGTCTCTCCGGGTCTCTTCGGGTCTCCTCCGGGGCGTGGCGGACTCTCGACGGCGGCGCCTGGAGTGCCGGGGGTGCACGGGAGCGCACGGTCCGGCGGGAAGCAGCACACGGTGTCTTCAAGAGTTGACGGCACTCCGCCCGATGCTCCGGCGCACACCCGCGCGTTGTGACGGCTGCGGGCCACGTGGCGTGCGAGGACCTCCGGGACGGCGGCAGTAAGCGCTTTTACCCCAGGCACATTACCCGGGCAAGGGGTCTATGCTGTGACGGGAGTCACGAAACTTCCCTCTGCGGTGGGCTCGTTCCCACAGTGAGTTTCCGGCGCCAATTTAATATGTGCAATTGCACCAACTGAACAGGGTACGCACCCATCTGCGAGCGGTCGACGAGCGGTCGGCGAACGGTCGGCACCGGCCGGCCACACCGTCCCCGCAGCACCCGGACACCCCGGCAACACCGCCCGTGACGGGGCCCCGCCGGGGACCGGAACGCCGCCGGGGACCGCCCGCCGGGCGTCACCATGCCGTAGCGGGGCCGTCACGGGCCCTGGAGGCGCACAGAGAAGGACCGCACCGGACCCGGCGGAGTCCAGTGCGGTCCAAGGGCCAAGCGGGCCGGAGTGGGGGCTCCGGGGCCTGGAACGTGCGGTCTTGCGGTGTTGCGGGTCGCGCGGTCGTGCTCAGGCCTCGCCGCGCTGCTGCGGGATGCCCGCGAGCAGTGCGCGCACCTCCGCTTCGCGGTAGCGGCGGTGCCCACCGAGCGTGCGGATTGAGGTGAGCTTGCCCGCCTTTGCCCAGCGTGTCACCGTCTTCGGGTCGACGCGGAACATGGTGGCAACCTCAGCCGGGGTCAGCAGCGGCTCGGCATCAGGGGTGCGAGCGGTCATGAGCGGCCTCCTCGAGAGAACCGAACCATCACGGTTCTTTCCTCTTAAATTTTGCACCTTCACCCGCGTTGCCCGAAATGGTAGGCGCGGGTCGAGTCGGTTATAGGACGAACGGCTTGTCCTCGGCACTACAACTACACCATCCGTCCAGCCGGCCCGGCCAAACCGATGGAATTGCCCTCTCAGGTGTTCAACCTCGGTGGTTGCCGGATGGACCGGCTCATAACGGACAGTCATCCGCCCGTGACAATCCGTCACTCTGCGACAAGATGTCATGAAGGCCGCCAAGGAGAAGCAATGCCGATCTGTCCCCCCTTTGGCGGACAGAAGGAGCTGCCCCCGAGCTCCTTGTCCTATTTTGACATGAGGGGGGCACTTGAGGGCAAGACTCCCTGTGAGTGCCATCCATCACTCTTGAGGCTTTGGCCCGACTCGGGGCCTAAGTCCCGAGTGAGGGACTTTAGCCCCTTGTGCGCACCGACTTCGGTCCTCAGCTTGCGAACTGGCGTTCCCGTACGGAGAGCCAGCGGTCGGTGAGCTCCTCGTAGATCTGGTTCGCGCGCTCCATGTCGCCCTCGGCGAGGGCCGCCAGCGCGGCGGCCGCCTCCTCGGCCGAGTGGTCCGCGGCCAGATCCTCAGGGGGAATGGTATGCACCAGACCTCCGTAGTCCAGTTCGACCAGTGAACGCGGGTGGAATTCCTCAAGCCACTTGCCGATCTCCACCAGCGCCTCGGACAGCGGCCCCTGCGGCAGCTCCCGGCGCACCGTGCGCAGCCCCCGTGCCAGCCGCCGCCGCGCCTGCACCATGGGCGTGCGGTAGCGCAGCAGCGGACGCTCCGGCCCGGCCCGGGGCGCCGGCTCCTCCGGCTCCTCCGGGGCGGGCGGCTCCCCGGGTTTGCGGTACTGCCGTTCGGCGTCCGCGAAGAGGACGAACCAGCGGACCGGGACGTGCCACAGCGCGGACCGGATCCACGGCCGGGCGTCCGGATTGTTCTCCCGCCACCGCTCGTACTCGGCCAGCGCCCGCTCCCGCACCGGCCGCGGCAGCGCCGCGTCCAGCACGCTGTCCGGCATCATCCAGTGCCCGGCCTCCCCCAGCGCCTGCCAGGCGCGCAGCCGGGTCCGCCAGGGACACACGCACAGCACGCCGTGCACCGACAGCACAAAGGCTTCCGGGCTCTCCCGTTCGGGTGCGGCCAGCGGCGGGGTGGCGGCCAGTCCGGCCAGCGCCCGCCGGGTCTCCTCCTGCGCGTCCGGGAACCGGCCGCGGCGGGCGTACGACGCCCAGTGCGAGCGCTCGGGCTCGGGGAAGGCCGCAAGGGGCTCGTAGACCCGCAGATAGGACGCGTACGGCACCTGTGCCACCCAAACCCTCCCGGATCGCTCCGTGGACCGCTCTCTGCCCGGCCGCTGCGTTCATCAACCATCCTCCCCCGCCGGGTGATCAAGCGCACCCGTGCGGGCCGGACCGCCGGAGCCCGGTCCGGGGTGGTAGCGTCCGCATCGCGCGCCCCGGTGACGGAGGGGCGCGCGCACCGGCACCGGCGTTCCCGTACGGCGGGCGGGCAGGGACGGGGGCAGGCGCGGGGCGGCGCGGACGGCGGAGGGGAATCGAGCGGCGGCCGAGCGGCCGTCGGCAGCATGCGTGACCGGGGGGACCGGGTGGTGACCGGCGCCCTGCGGGCGCCCGCGGCCGGGTCCGGCGGACTGTGACCTGCGTAATGCACCTCGCCCCCGCGGGGCAGCCTTAGAGTCGTGCTACCGGCCCTCCCACCCGCAGAGGGCACCCGCCTCGACATACAGGAGTCACCACCGTGACTGACGTACGTCCCGCTGTCAGCGCCGACAGCCCGTCCGCAGAGGCCACGGGCGAGGTCGACGTGCTCGACATGCTTTTCCGCTCCGACCAGGGCGGCCACGAACAGGTCGTGCTCTGCCAGGACCGGCCCACCGGTCTGAGGGCGATCATCGCCATCCACTCCACGGCACTCGGCCCCGCCCTGGGCGGCACCCGCTTCCACGCCTATCCCGGCACCGGCCGCCCGGAGGAGGCCGCGCTGCGCGACGCGCTCAACCTCTCGCGCGGCATGAGTTACAAGAACGCCATGGCCGGACTGGAACACGGCGGCGGCAAGGCCGTGATCATCGGCGATCCGGAGACCGACAAGACCGAGGAGCTGCTGCTCGCCTACGGCCGGTTCGTGGCCTCGCTCGGCGGGCGCTATGTCACCGCCTGCGATGTGGGCACCTATGTGCGGGACATGGACGTGGTGGCCCGCACCAACCGCTGGACCACCGGCCGCTCCCCCGAGCAGGGCGGCGCCGGGGACTCCTCGGTGCTCACCGCCTTCGGCGTCTTCCAGGGCATGCGCGCCGCCGCGCTGCACCGCTGGGGCAGCGACGACCTGGCCGGCCGGAAGGTCGGCATCGCCGGCGTCGGCAAGGTGGGCCACATCCTGGTGGAGCACCTGATCGAACACGGCTCCGAGGTCGTGATCACCGATGTGCGGCAGGCCGCCGTGGACCGGGTACGGGAGGCGTTCCCGCAGGTGACGGCAGTTGCGGACACCGAGGAGCTGATCCGCACCGAGGGCCTGGACATCTACGCTCCGTGCGCCCTCGGCGGGGCGCTCAACGACCGGACCGTGCCGGTGCTCACCGCGGGCGTGGTGTGCGGCGCGGCCAACAACCAGCTCGACCACCCGGGCATCGAGAAGGACCTCGCCGACCGCGGCATCCTCTACGCCCCGGACTATGTGGTGAACTCCGGCGGCGTGATCCAGGTGGCCGACGAGCTGCACGGCTTCGACTTCGCACGTGCGAAGGCAAAGGCCCGGCACATCTTCGACACCACGGTGGAGATCTTCGAGCGCGCGGCGAGCGAGGGAGTGCCGCCCGCGGTCGCGGCGGACCGGATCGCCGAGCAGCGGATGGCGGCGGCGCGGCGCTGAGCGCCGGGCGTGTCCGCGCCCTTCCGCGCCGGGTGCGCAACCGGTGCCGGCCCGTCTCCGGGGAGGCGGCGGGCCGGCCTTCGCGGCAGCCGCCCGGCGCGGCGTTGACCTGCCGGAAGGCGCGTAAGACATGTCACGTCCATTGGGCGGGTCGGCACCCGAAAGACGTTAAAATCGCCGCTGACCAGCAAGGAAAGGGTCACCGAGCAGCTTGATCGCCACCTGTGTCCTGCGGACGGCGTACCGTAGGCTTTGGGAAGCAGGTACGGTTGAAGCTCGGTGGTGGGCTCTCCCCGAGCCTGCACCCACCGATGAACGCATGCCAACACTCTGGGGCCGGTGCGCCCCGACGTCGAGGGGGTCGAGCCAATGGGGCGCGGCCGGGCCAAGGCCAAGCAGACCAAGGTCGCCCGCCAGCTGAAGTACAACAGCGGCCGGACGGATCTTTCGCAACTGGCCCGCGAGCTGGGTGCGGCGAGCCAGTCGGCGAACGGCGATCAGTTCGAGGACGCTGACCGGTTCGACGAGCCGGATGACGAGCTGGAAGACGACCCGTACGCACAGTACGCCTCGAAATACAACGTCGAGGACGAGGACGACGAGGACGGTCCGCCGTCCGGGCCGTCGGCGCGGCGGCGCCGCTGACGTCCGGCCCGTTCCCGGCGCGGGCCGCCCGACCAGCGGCACGGCGCAGCGGCCGGCCGGTGTGGCACCGACCGCCGTAGTGGACTGAGCATACAGACGGGTCCCGTGGGGCCCGTGGGAAACCGGTCCGGTTCACCGCCGGACCGGTTTCTCTGCTGCCCGCGCCGCACCGGACGGCCATCGGCCGGCCGGCCCGCTCAGGACGACGCCGGGTGGTCGCCGTGCAGAGTGACCGCCGCACCGCCGTCACCACCGCTCTCCCGCTCGGACACGGCGCCCAGCACCCAGGCCGCCACTCCCCGGTCCGCCAGCGTGGTCAGGGCCACGTCCACCGCGTTCTCGGGCACCACCGCCACCATGCCGACCCCCATGTTCAAGGTCCTCTCCAGCTCCGGCCGGGCCACCTGCCCGGCCTCGCCGACCAGGGAGAAGACCGGCGGCGGGGTCCAGCTCGACCGGTCCAGCCGGGCGGTCAGGCCCTCCGGCATCACCCGGGCCAGGTTGGCGGCCAGCCCGCCGCCGGTGATGTGCGCGAAGGCGTGCACCTCGGTGGTGCGGGTCAGCGCCAGGCAGTCCAGGGAGTAGATCCGGGTCGGCTCCAGCAGCTCCTCGCCCAGGGTGCGGCCCAGCTCCGGCACCCGCCGGTCCAGACTCCAGCCCATCCGGTCGAACACCACGTGCCGGACCAGGGAGTAGCCGTTGGAGTGCAGGCCGGAGGAGGCCATGCCGATGACCACGTCCCCGGCGCGCACCCGCTCGGCACCGAGCAGCCGGTCCGCCTCGACCACTCCGGTGGCGGCGCCTGCCACGTCGTACTCGTCCGGGCCGAGCAGGCCGGGGTGCTCCGCGGTCTCTCCGCCGGTCAGGGCGCAGCCGGCCAGCACACACCCCTCGGCGATGCCCTTGACGAGGGCCGCCACCCGCTCCGGGTGCACCTTGCCGACGCAGATGTAGTCGGTCATGAACAGCGGCTCCGCGCCGCACACCACCAGGTCGTCGGCAACCATGGCGACCAGGTCCCGGCCGATGGTGTCGTGCACGTCCATCCGCTGGGCGATCGCGACCTTGGTGCCGACCCCGTCGGTGGCCGAGGCGAGCAGCGGGCGGGTGTAGCGGCGCAGCGCGGAGGCGTCGAACAGGCCGGCGAAGCCGCCGAGGCCGCCCACGCTCTCCGGGCGCCGGGCCTTGGCGACCCACTTCTTCATCAGCTCGACGGCCGTGTCCCCGGCCTCGATGTCCACGCCCGCGGCGGCGTAGGAGGCACCGGCCGCGGCGGGCGCGGCCTGGAGGGCGGCATTGTCACTCATCGCGGTCTTTCCTGTGGTCGGCTCGGTCGGCCCGCCCGCGGGACGGGCGGTTCGTCGGAACGGCGGGAACGGCGGGAACGGAAACGGTGCGGAAGGGCCGGCGCCACGGTCCGGGCGGGGCGGGCACGGCGCGGGCGGGACGGACCGGGCCGGTCACGGGCGGCGCAGCGCGTCCGCCGCCCCCGGGCCGGAGAGCAGCGTGGCCACGCCGTCCACATCGCTGACCGCACCGGTTCCCACACCGGCTCCCTTGCCGGTGCCTTCGCCGCTCTCCAGCACATCCTTGCCGAGCAGCTGCGGATCGGGCAGCTCGACCGGATACTGCCCGTCGAAGCAGGCCCGGCAGAGATTGGGCTTGGCGATGGTGGTGGCCTCCACCATGCCTTCCAGGGAGATGTAGGCGAGGGTGTCGGCGCCCAGCGAGGTGCCGATCTCCTCGACCGACAGGCCGTTGGCGATCAGCTCGGCACGGGTGGCGAAGTCTATGCCGAAGAAGCAGGGCCACTTGATCGGCGGGGAGCTGATCCGCACGTGCACCTCGGCGGCTCCGGCCTCGCGCAGCATGCGGACCAGGGCCCGCTGGGTGTTGCCGCGCACGATGGAGTCGTCCACCACCACCAGGCGCTTGCCGCGGATCACCTCGCGCAGCGGGTTGAGCTTGAGGCGGATGCCGAGCTGGCGGATGGTCTGGCTGGGCTGGATGAAGGTGCGGCCCACGTAGGAGTTCTTGACCAGGCCGGAGCCGTAGGGAATGCCGCTGGCCTCGGCGTAGCCGATGGCGGCCGGGGTGCCCGACTCGGGGGTGGCTATCACCAGATCGGCCTCGGCCGGGGCCTCCCGGGCCAGCCGGCGGCCCATCTCGACGCGGGAGAGATAGACGTTCCGCCCGGCGATGGTGGTGTCGGGGCGGGCCAGGTAGACGTACTCGAAGACGCAGCCGCGGTGCTTTGCTTCCGCGAAACGGGAGCTGCGCAGGCCGCTCTCGTCGATGGCGATCAGCTCGCCCGGCTCGACCTCGCGGATGAAGGAGGCGCCGACGATGTCGAGGGCGGCCGTCTCGGAGGCGACCACCCAGCCGCGCTCCAGCCGGCCCAGCACCAGCGGGCGGAAGCCCTGCGGATCGCGGGCGGCGTAGAGGGTCTGCTCGTCCATGAAGACGAAGCTGAACGCGCCGCGCACCTTGGGCAGGACCCGGGCGGCGGCCTGTTCCACGGTGAGCGGGGTGCCGTCCTCGCCGGTCTGGCCGGCCAGCAGCGCGGTGACCAGGTCGGTGTCGTTGGTGGCGGCGACCCGGTGCCGGGGGCCGCGGGAGCCGGGCAGGTCGGCGACCATGGAGGCCAGCTCGGCGGCGTTGACCAGGTTGCCGTTGTGGCCGAGGGCGATGGAGCCGTGGCCGGTGGCGCGGAAGGTGGGCTGGGCGTTCTCCCAGACCGAGGCGCCGGTGGTGGAGTAGCGGGCGTGGCCCACCGCGATGTGTCCCTGGAGGGAACTCAGCGAGGTCTCGTCGAAGACCTGGGAGACCAGGCCCATGTCCTTGAAGACCAGGATCTTGGAGCCGTTGCTCACCGCGATGCCCGCGGACTCCTGTCCCCGGTGCTGGAGCGCGTAGAGCCCGAAGTAGGTGAGCTTGGAGACCTCCTCGCCCGGGGCCCAGACACCGAAGACGCCACAGGCGTCTCGCGGTCCCTTTTCACCGGGGTTGAGATCGTGACTGAGTCGACCGTCACCACGTGGCACATCACCGAGTCTAGGGCAGGTTCCGGACCGGGGAAGGCGGAGGGGCTGTGACCCTGGGCTCACCGCCCGGGCATTCGCGCCCGCGTACGCGCCCCGCACACGCACCGGGGCGCACCGCAACACGCAGGTCCGGGCGCCCCTGGGCGCCGACGGGCGGAGCGGGGCGGCCGGGGGCGGGCCCGGGGCCGGGGGCCGGGAGCCGGGATCAGGAGAGCACGGGAAGGTGCTGCTCCAGGCCGGCGGCGCGCTCGCCGCTCGCCTTCAGCCGGCCGGTGGCGGTGGCCAGCCGCCAGCTGGTGCGTCCGGTGGCCAGCCGCATCCAGGTGATCGGATCGGTCTCCACCACATTCGGCGGGGTGCCCCGGGTGTGGCGCGGTCCGGCGATGCACTGCACGGCGGCGAACGGCGGAATCCGGACCTCCGTGGAGGCGCCGGGCGCCTTGGCGGCCAGCGCGTCCGCCAGTACCCGCACGGTGGTGGCCAGCGCCATCCGGTCCAGCCGGACCGGACGGCCGGTGGCCCGGGTCAGGTCGTCGCTGTGCACCACCAGCTCGACGATCCGGCTCACGGTGAAGTCCAGGGCACGCATCACCCCGGCCGGGTGGGGCAGCAGGACGTCCTCGCGCACCCCCGTGTCGATGACCGACTCCAGCTCCTCCGCGGCGGCGTCGATGGCGGCTGTCGGCCCGCCCGGGGCGGCGGCGTCGGCGCGCGACGCGGCGTCGATCTTCTCCGCCGCCTCGGCCGTGGACAGCGCCCAGGCGTCCAGGCCGACGGTGGGGCGCGCCGCGCGCGGAGCCGGCTCGGCGAGCAGCTGCGGCAGGGAGTCGATCTGCCCCGCGAGGTGCGCCAGGAGCACCCGGATGTCCCAGCCGGGCAGCCCGGAGGGCTTTCCGAGCTGCTCCTCGGTGAGCTCCCCGGCGGCCAGCCGCAGGAACTCCACCTGGGCGAGCAGCGCGTCCCGGACCCGGTCGGGGTGGTAGGAACGAGGTTTGCGCCGGACGGTGGACATGTCTGGAGCTTACGGCCTCCCGACCGGCTCGCCGCGTGGCGCTTAACAACCGGGTACCAAGTCGCCCGCCTGGGGGTGTACCGGAGCACGGCTGTGCCAGGATGCGGCCATGCCTATCGCCGACCGGTACCTCGCCGAGGACGAAGAGCTGGTGTACTACACCCGGCAGCACTGGACCACGCTGGTCAGCGAGTTCGTCCTGCTGCTGCTGGTCGTGGCGGTGACCGGCGCGGTCGCCTGGTTCCTGCCGGACGAGGACTGGGCGGACACCGCCCTGTGGGTGGTGCTGGGCCTCGGCGTGCTGGCCGCGCTGTGGCTCTGGCTGATCCCGATGCTCCAGTGGCGCTCCACGGTGTACGTGCTGACCACGCGGCGGCTGCACAAGCGGTCCGGTTTCCTCACCAAGGCGGGCCGCTCCATCCCGCTGGCCCGGGTGAACGACGTGGCGTACTCCGCCAATCTGTGGGAGCGGATCATGCGGTACGGCACGCTCACCGTCCAGTCCGCCTCCGAGCAGGGCAAGATGACGCTGCGGCACGTGCCCGACCCGGAGATGTTCAAGAGCAAGATCTACCAGCAGCTGGACCAGCTCGACGACGAACCCGCCGGCACCTGAGGGCGGGCCCGGGAACGGCTGCCGGGCCGGTGTCCCGGCTGCATCAGGCGGGGACGGGCGGGTACTCCGGCGTTCATGGCCGGAATCGAACTCAAGAGCTCAGCATTCAGTGATCAGGCGATCATCCCGCGTCGCTACACCAAGGACGGCGACGATGTCTCACCCCCGCTGACCTGGTCGGGGGTGCCGGACGACGCCGCCGAACTGGTGCTGCTGTGCGAAGACCCGGACGCGCCGGGCGGGCCGTTCCTGCACTGGCTGGTCACGGGCATCGACCCGCACAGCGACGGCGTCGGCACCGGGCACACCCCGGAGCACGGCACCCCGCACCAGAACGACTTCGGTGAGCCGGGGTGGGGCGGGCCGCGGCCGCCCAAGGGCGACGACGCGCACCACTACTTCTTCCGTCTCTACGCGCTGCCCGGGCATGTGCCGCTGCCCGCCAGGGCCAGCGCGCAGCAGGTGCACCAGGCGGTGGACAAGGCGCAGCTGGCCAGCGGCAACCTGATGGCCCTCTACCAGCGCTAGCCGGGACGGCGGCGGCCCGTGCAGCCCCGGGCGGCCCCGGGCGGGGGTGCCCGGGGCAGGCACCGGCGCAGGTACGGCGCCGGGGGCCGTTTCGGGCACGCGGCGGCGGTCACCCGTGACCTACCGGCCCGGCGGCCGGCGACGGTCACCGGGCCCGTGTCGAACCGTACCGAGGCGATTTCCCGACGACCGGGAAGAGGTGACTTCACCATGCAGCACGACCAGTTCATCGGCGAGGTGCAGAACAAGGCCGGGCTGGACAGCCGGGGTGCCGCCGAGCGGGCCACCAGGGCCAGCCTGGAGACGCTCAGCGAACGCATCCCCGCGGGGCTCGCGGACAACATCGCGGCCCAGCTCCCGCACGAGATCGGTGAGCACATGCGGCGGGTGGCAACCGCACCAGACGTGCCGTACACGGGCATGCGGATGACCACCCAGGAGTTCTTCGACCGCGTGGCCAGCCGTTCCGGCGCCAAGGGGCCGGCCGCCGTCTACCAGGCGCGGTGCGTGATGGAGGTGGTCGGCGAGGCGACCCAGGGCGGGCTGATGACCAAGGTGCGCGAGGCCCTGCCGGACGAGCTGTGCAACGTCCTGCTGGCCGGCAGCACCGGGCATGTGCCCAACGGCGGCGCGCGGCAGCAGGCCGCGAGGTGAGGTGCGGACATGGCGAAGATGGCGGGCCCGGGCGACCGGGGCGACCGGGGCGACCCCGGTGCCGACGACATCCGCAGGGCCGTGAAGGACGTGGACTTCCCGGCGGGCAAGGACGAGCTGATCCGGGCCGCCAAGGTGTCGGGCGCCTCCCAGGAGGCGGTCAAGGCACTGCGCGGCATCCCGCCGGAGGACTACGGCAATCGTGAGGACGTGGTGCGGTCGGTGCGGCTGAAGCCGGACACCGATCTGGGCCACAGCGCGGCGCAGCACGCCGAGCAGGCGCGCAAGGGCGGCAAGCAAGGGCTGGCCAAGCAGCTGCGCGATGCGCCCAAGCCGCCGGTCGAGGAGGAACTCGACCGCTGACCGCGGAAGCGCGGAAGGGAGCTTTCCGATGGTGCGCAAGAAGGTGGAGGGCGACGAGGACCAGCGGCGGGCCGCGGCGCACGCCGCCGAGAAGGCCGGGGAGCGCCCCAGCTCCCGCGGCGAGACCACGGGCGCCTCCAAGCAGCGGACGCATGTGACGCACCGCTCGGCCCTCACCCATGAGGAGAAGACCGCTTCGGTCCACCGGGGGAAGCAGGGCTCCGAGCAGGAGGCCACCTGGGGACCGAAGCCGGCGCCCGCCGGCGGGCACACCTTCGTCGGCCGCGGCGCGCCGGAGTACGGGCCGGACCACGAGCGGGTGTTCCAGGCGCTGTCCGCGGCGGAGGAGGAGCACGGCGGCGAAGGCGTGTACCTGCCGGAGATCGCCCGGCTGGCCGGGCTGCCGCTGGAAGAGGTCCGCCTGCTGGTGCACGACCTGGTGGTGGTGCACGGGCTGGCCACCGAACTCCAGGGCACCGACCGCCCGGATCTCGGCCCCCGTTACGAGACCAAGCCGCGCCGCTGACCCCTGCCGGGGCCGGCGTCGCTCACCCCCGCTCCGGGCCTCCGCGCCGGGGCCGGTCAGAGCGGCACGGCGGCGACCAGGGCGTGGCGTTCGCCGGGGACCGGGCCGCCCCACAGCGCCTCGTCGGTCAGCGGCTCGGCGTGCAGCAGGGTGGCGAACGGACGGACCAGCCCGGCCAGCTCCTCCGGGCCTATGCCGCCGGGCCAGGGCAGGCGCTCGGCCCCGGCCACATACGGCCCGGGCGGCCGCTCCTCGCCGGACCAGCGGCGCCCCTCGAAGAACAGCATCCGGCCGCCCGGCCGCAGCCGGGCGGCCCACTCGCGCAGCGCCGCCGCCGGATCGGGCAGCGTCCACAGCAGGTGGCGGCAGAGCAGCACGTCGAACCGCCGCCCGCCGACCGGGGGTGCCGAGGCATCCCCCACCAGGAAATCCGCGGCCAGACCGGAGGCGGCCAGCTTGGCGCGGGCCTGCTCGATCATCCGGGGCGATATGTCCACCCCCGTGACGCGGTGCCCGGCCTGGGCGAGCAGCAGCGACATCGTGCCCGTGCCGCAGCCGGCGTCCAGCACCTCCAGCACCTGCGGCGACTGCTGCACGTCCGGTGCATCCGGCGCATCCGGCGCTTCCGGCGCTTCCGGCGCGGGCCTGGCGGACAGCAGGCGGCGCACGAGGGCGGCCCAGGCCGGCCCGGTACCGGGAACCGACAGCCCGTGATCCGGCCGCTCGTCGTAGCGCGGGGCGGCGGCATCCCAGAAATCCGTGATCGCGGTGGTGAGTCCGGTCATGTGGCGATGATGGCAGGGACCACTGACAGTGCGCAGTGCGCCGGAACCGGGTGCGCGGCCGCTTCGCGGGCGCGCGGCGCCGCAGGGCGGCCCGGTCGCCACCCGGCATCCTCACGGAGCAAGCGCTTGCAGTCATTACTGGTACTGCACCGTTTCAACACGCCCATTCCCTGCACCTGTCCATGCAAGCGTTTGCAGGTTAAGGTGCTGGGCGCCCCTCGCACCTCTCCGCCCCGCCTCCGCCCCGTCCCCATGCCGTCTCCGTCGCCCTCCCTCCCTCTTCCTTCCGAGTCGCCTGGAGCGTTCGCCTTGCCGAGACACCGAGTTGGCACCCCCACCCGCCGTGGCCTGCTGCTGGCCGGAACAGTCGCCGCCCTGGGACTGGCCCGCCTGGCCTCCGCCTCCCCCGCCGCGGCCCGCTCCCGCCCCGCGGGCCCCCACGGCGGCCCGTTCGGCCCGTACGGCTCCCCCGAGGACCGCCGCGACGACCGCACCCTGTACGTCGATCCCCGCGGCCGGGGCGATCACACCACCGTGCAGGCCGCCGTGGACGCGGCCGCCGAGGGCGAGGGCTGGACCCTGGTGCTGGCCGCCGCCCGGTACCGCGAGACCGTCCTCATCCCCGCCGCCCGCACCGGTCTGACCCTGCTCGGCGCCACCGGCGACCCGCGCGACGTGATCATCGTCCACGACAACGCCGCCGGCACCCCCAGACCGGACGGCTCCGGCACCTACGGCACCTCCGGCTCGGCCACCACCACCGTGCGGGCCGACGGCTTCACCGCCCGCGACCTCACCTTCGCCAACGACTGGCTGCGCGCCGACCACCCCGGCGTCAGGGGCACCCAGGCGGTGGCCCTCAAGGCGCAGGGCGACCGCTCCGCCTTCCACCGCTGCCGGTTCCTGGGTCACCAGGACACCCTGTACGCGGACAGCAGGTCCGCGGAGCTCATCGCCCGGCAGTTCTACCGGGACTGCTACATCGAGGGCGATGTGGACTTCGTCTTCGGGCGGGCCACGGCCGTCTTCGACTCCTGCGAATTCCGCACCCTGGCCAGGGACACGGACGTCACCCCGCCCGGCTTCGTGTTCGCGCCCAGCACCGCCCGGCACAACCCGCGCGGCTTCCTCGCCCACCGCTGCCGGATCACCAGTCCGGCGGCGGACGGCTCCTACAAGCTCGCCCGGCCCTGGGTGCCCAGTTCCGCGCCGGACGCCTGGCCGATGCTGACCGTCCGCGACACCTGGATGGGCCCCGGCATCGACGCCGCCGTTCCGTACACCCATATGCGGGACGCGCACCCCTGGCAGCAGCAGCGGTTCGCCGAGTACGCCAACATCGGCCCGGGCGCGGAGATCACCGATCCGGCGGAGCGCCCGCAGCTCGACGCCGCCGGCGCGGCGGACCTCACGGTCGCCGGCCACCTCGGCGACTGGGCACCGCAGGACGCGCCCCGGCCCGGGGCCCGGCGGACCGGCAGCGGCGAACCGTTCCGGATCTTCATCGCCGGCGACTCCACGGCCGCGGTGTACGAGTCGGCCCGGGCGCCCCGCGCCGGGTGGGGCCAGGCGCTGCCCGTCTTCACCGCGCCGGAGGTGGAGGTCGTCGACCGGGCCCTGTCCGGAGCCAGCAGCAAGAGCTTCGCAGACGCCGGCCTGCTGGACGCGATCCTGCGGGACATCGAGCCGGGCGACTGGCTGCTGATCTCCTTCGGGCACAACGACCAGAAGCTGTACGACCCGGCGCGCGGGGTGGAACCCTACGACGGCTACCAGGCATACCTGCGGACCTATCTGGCCGGGGCGCGGCAGCGCGGGGCGCACCCGGTGCTGGTCACCCCGGTGGAGCGGCGCCGCTTCCGGGCGGACGGCACCGCCTACTCCTCGCTCGGCGACTACCCGGCGGCCATGTCCGCCCTGGCCCGGGAGGAGAACGTCCCGCTGATCGGCCTCAACGCCGCCTCGATGGAGCTGTGGCACAAGCTCGGGCCCGAGCCCACCAAGGAATACTTCCTGTGGCTGGAACCCGGTGAGCACCCCAACTACCCCGACGGGATCACGGACGACACCCACTTCCAGGCCCACGGCGCCATCGAGGTGGCCCGGCTGCTCGGCTCGCTGCTGGACGAGGCCCGGGTGCTGCCCCGCGGCTCCCTCACCGGCCTGCGCCGCCCGGTCCCGGACTCCGCCCTGGTCTGGCCCGCGGAACCCCCCGTCCTGACCTGACACCCGCACCGCCGCCCCGGGCCCCGCCCCCGCAGCTCTCCCTCACCCGCCGTGCGTGGCCCTGAGGCGGTCCAGCGCCGTGGGCCAGACCTGGGCGAACGCCTCGCGGTAGCCGGTGCCGGCCGCGCCGTGCCGCTCCCAGTACCGGTGCCGCACCCGGACCAGGGTGCCGCTGCCGTCCGGGTGCGGGTCGAAGGCCGCCGTGACCTCGGTGGCCTCCTCGGCGCGGGGCACCGGCACCCGGTCCGGTCCGATCTGCCAGCTGAAGACCACACGGCGCGGCGGCTCCCAGACCAGCACCCGCCCCCAGTCCCAGCGCAGCCCGCCGGGCCCGTACTCGTACAGCGCGCCGCCGGTGCGCGGCTCGATGCCGATCCGGTCCAGCCCCTTGGCCCCGGACCAGGAGAACTCCGGTGGCCACCAGCCCTGGAACCCCTCGGTGAACCTCTGGAAGGCCTCCCGCACCCCGGCCGCCAGCCGCACCTCGGCCCGCAGTTCGTCCGTTTTCACGCCATCCATACCGTCCGACCCTAGTCGCCACGCCCCCGCCACGCCCCCGGGACGCCCCCGGGACGCCGCTCAGCCCACGCGGCCTCCCGGCCCGGGACGTGCGGCTCGCCACCGCGCCGAAGCTGTGGCTGCCGCCCCTCGGCGCCGCCGCCGGGACCGGTCTCCTCCTCTACTTCACCGGCGCCTTCCTCACCGTGCTGCGGGCGCGTTGCTACCCGCACCTCGCGGCCCCGCTGCCGTATCTGGCCCCCGTCGCCGGTTCCTGGCGCTGTGGGCCGCCGCCTGAGCACCGCCGCCGCCGTGTCACGTCCGGGGCGGGCCGGCTGTCGGAGAGGCGACCGGCGAGGGCCGGTCCCGTATCCGGGTGAGGAGCGCTCTGGTGTCCACTTCCTACGTCGCCGTCACGATCATCGCCGCCGCCATGGCCTGCTTTTCCGCGGCCGTGGGCTTTCTGGAGGTGTCCTGGGTCGTGCGGAACCTGGACGATTACGGCGTGCCGCGTTCGTGGTGGCCCTGGCTGAGCGTGGCCAAGGCGGCGGGAGCCGCCGGGCTGGTGACCGGGCTGTGGGTGCCCGTCCTCGGCGTCGCGGCCGGTACCGGCCTGGTGCTGTACTACCTCGGCGCGGCCGTCACCGTCGTCCGGGCGGGCCGCTACGCGCACCTCCCGGCCCCGCTGGTCTATCTGGGACCGGCAGCCGGTTCCCTTGCCCTGGGACTGACCGCCTGAGCGGAGGCGGAATCCGTGGCCGGTGGCCCGGGCCGGTGGCTGTGGCTGTGGCCGTGGCCGTGACCGTGACCGTGACCGTGACCGTTCGCCGTCCGCGGGCCGGGCAGGTGAGGGAATGTGACCGGGAAGCCGGCCGCGCGCGAGCGCGCGGACCGGCGGCCTGGGTGACCGCGACGGCCGCCGCGCCCCGGGGCGGGGCGCGGCGGCCGTCGGCGGATGGCGGAGGGTGACGGGCGGCGCCTGTGGTGTCAGGCGTGCCGGGTGTGGCCGAAGAGGGCGGGAAGGGTGCGGGTGTGGGCCTCGCGGAGCTCGGCCAGCGGGAGGGAGAACGCGCCCTGGACATCGATGGTGTCACCGTCGATGACGCCGATGCGGGTGGCGGGCATGCCGCGGGCGTCGCACATGCCGGTGAAGCGGACCTCCTCGCTCCGGGGGACGGCCACGATGGCGCGGCCGGCCGATTCCGAGAAGAGGAACGTGAAGGCGGACAGCCCGTCGGGAACGACGAGGCGCGCGCCCCGGCCGCCCTTGAGGCAGGACTCCACCAGGGCCTGGATCAGGCCGCCGTCCGAGAGGTCGTGGGCGGCGTCGATCATGCCGTCCCGCGAGGCGTTGACCAGGATCTCGGCGAGCAGGCGTTCCCGGTCGAGGTCGACCGCGGGCGGCAGGCCGCCGAGATGGCCGTGGACGACGTCGGTCCAGGCGGAACCGCCGAACTCCTCGCGGGTGTCGCCGAGGAGGTAGATCATCTGGCCCTCCCCGGAGAAGGCCATCGGGGTGCGGCGGGCCACGTCGTCGATGACGCCGAGGACACCGACCACCGGGGTCGGGTGGATGCCGGTATCGCCGGTCTGGTTGTAGAGCGAGACATTGCCGCCGGTGACCGGGGTGCCCAGCGCCTGGCAGGCGTCGGCCAGTCCGCGGCACGCCTCGGCGAACTGCCACATGCCGGCCGGGTCCTCCGGCGAGGGGAAGTTGAGGCAGTCGGTCACCGCCAGCGGGCGGGCCCCGGTGGCGGCGACGTTGCGGTACGCCTCGGCCAGGGCGAGCTGGGCGCCGGCGTACGGGTCGAGCTTGGCGTAGCGGCCGTTGCCGTCCGTGGCCAGGGCGACGCCGAGGCCGGTCTCCTCGTCGATGCGGAGCATGCCGGAGTCCTCCGGCTGGGCCAGCACCGTATTGCCGAGCACGTACCTGTCGTACTGGCTGGTGATCCAGGACTTGTCGGCCTGGTTGGGTGAGGAGACGAGAGAGAGGACCTGCTCGCGCAGTTCGTCGCCGTTCGCCGGGCGGGGCAGGGCGTCCGGGGTGTCGGCCTGGAGGGCGTCCAGCCAGCCGGGCCGGGCCATGGGCCGGTGGTAGACCGGGCCGTCGTGGGCGACGGTGCGCGGCGGGACGTCCACGATCAGCTCGCCGTGCCAGTAGATCTCCAGCCGCTCGCCGTCGGTCACCTCGCCGATGACGGTGGCGGTGACGTCCCACTTCTCGCAGATGGCCAGGAAGCGGTCGACGTTCTCCGGGGCCACCACGGCGCACATGCGCTCCTGGGACTCGCTCATGAGGATTTCCTCGGGCGAGAGGGTGTGGTCGCGCAGCGGCACGGTGGACAGGTCCACCCGCATGCCGCCGGTGCCGTTGGAGGCGAGTTCGCTGGTGGCGCAGGACAGGCCGGCCGCGCCGAGGTCCTGGATGCCGACGACCAGCTTCTCGGCGAAGGCCTCCAGCGTGCACTCGATGAGCAGCTTCTCCTGGAAGGGGTCGCCGACCTGGACGGCGGGGCGCTTGCTGGGCTTGTCGGCGTCGAAGGTCTCGGAGGCGAGGATGGAGGCGCCGCCGATGCCGTCGCCACCCGTCCGGGCGCCGTAGAGGATGACCTTGTTGCCGGTGCCGGACGCCTTGGCCAGATGGATGTCCTCGTGCCGCATCACGCCCACGCAGAGCGCGTTGACCAGCGGGTTGCCCTGGTAGCAGGGGTCGAAGACGACCTCGCCGCCGATGTTGGGCAGGCCCAGGCAGTTGCCGTAGCCGCCGATGCCGGCGACCACGCCGTGCACCACCCGCGCGGTGTCCGGGTGGTCGGCGGCGCCGAAGCGCAGCGGGTCCATCACCGCCACCGGGCGGGCGCCCATGGCGATGATGTCGCGGACGATGCCGCCGATGCCGGTGGCCGCGCCCTGGTAGGGCTCCACGTACGAGGGGTGGTTGTGCGACTCCACCTTGAAGGTGACGGCATAGCCCTGGCCGACGTCGACCACGCCGGCCTGCTCGCCGATGCCGACCAGCAGGGCGTCGGAGGCCGGGGCCTTCTCGCTGAACTGCTTCAGGTGGACCTTGCTCGACTTGTAGGAGCAGTGCTCGGACCACATCACCGAGTACATGGCCAGCTCGGAGCCGGTGGGGCGGCGGCCCAGGATGTCCCGGACCCGCAGGTACTCGTCCTCGGTCATGCCCAGCTCGCGGAACGGCTGCCGGGCGTCGGGCGTGGCGGCGGCGTGCTTGACGGTGTCGAGGGGGGTGCGGGGGCTCATGCGGTGACCAGCTTCTTGAGAACCGAGGTGAAGAATCCGAGGCCGTCCGTGGTGGGGCCGGTCAGGGCCTCGACGGCGTGCTCGGGGTGCGGCATCAGGCCGACGACGTTCCCGGCGGCGTTGGTGACGCCGGCGATGTCCCGGCGTGAGCCGTTGGGGTTGAGGTCCAGGTAGCGGAAGACGACCCGGCCCTCGGCCTCCAGCTCGTCCAGGGTGCGCTCGTCGGCCACATAGCCGCCCTCGCCGTTCTTCAGCGGGACGGTGATCTCCTGGCCCTCGGTGTAGTCGGAGGTCCAGGCGGTGGCGGCGTTCTCCACCCGCAGTTTCTGGTCCCGGCAGATGAAGTGCAGATGGTCGTTGCGGGTGAGCGCGCCCGGCAGCAGGTGCGATTCGCAGAGCACCTGGAAGCCGTTGCAGATGCCGAGCACCGGCATTCCGGCCTTGGCCTGCTCGATGACCGTCTCCATCACCGGAGAGAAACGGGCGATGGCGCCGCAGCGCAGATAGTCGCCGTAGGAGAAACCGCCGGGAAGGATCACGGCGTCCACCTGATGGAGATTTGTGTCACGGTGCCAGAGCGGTACGGCTTCGCCCCCGGCAAGGCGCACCGCCCGTTGTGCGTCCCGGTCGTCGAGAGAACCGGGAAATGTGACGACGCCGATACGGGTGGTCACGGGGCGACTCCCTCGGCCTTCGGCTCCGAAGCGGCTTCGGCGGTGGCTTCCGCGGCGTCCTCGACGCGGACGGTGAAGTTCTCGATCACGGTATTGGCGAGGAAGGTTTCCGCCATCTCGCGGATGCGGGCGAGCACGGTGCCGTCGACCGGGCCCTCCACTTCCAGTTCGAACCGCTTGCCCTGCCGGACGTCGCTGATGCCCTGGTAACCGAGGCGCGGAAGTGCCCGCTGCACCGCCTGGCCCTGGGGGTCGAGGATCTCCGGCTTGAGCATGACGTCGACTACGACGCGAGCCACTGGTACTCCCGGTGGTGTTGGGTGACGCTGCACCGCAAGACTACCGGGCGGAAAAATCTACGCGAGTAGATAGCCATGCGGTCACGTTCCGGTATCGGAGCCGGAAAGCACTGCGCCGAATCGGAAAAGCGCGTAGTGTTCCCGACTGCGGAGGCGCGGGAAGACACTCGGACGGCACACGGCGGGTTTTCCCGTGGCCGGCACGCTTCCCCGCACAATGCCGGGGAGGGTAGAAAGAATAATGACCTGATCCCCAACCAGTGGACCGCGTCGTGCGTCACCCGGCGATGTTCCGCCGGGCGCCGGGCGGTCATCGAAAGGACCGATATCCGTGGCTCAGAAGGTAGTGGTCACGCTCTGGGACGACCTCGATGACGGGGAGGCGTCGGAAACGGTCACCTTCGGGCTCGACGGAAAGTCGTACGAGATTGACCTGAGCGAGAAGAACGCACAGCAGCTCCGGTCCATCTTCGAGCCCTACCTCCAGGCGGCCCGCCGCCAGACCAAGACCGGCAAGGCTTTCCGCCGCACCGCGGTCGCCCCCGACCCCAAGGCCGTGCGGGCCTGGGCCGAGGCCAACGGCATGGATGTGCCGGCCCGCGGCCGGATCCCGCGCAAGGTCTACGAGGCGTTCAACGAGGCGCACTGAGGCGGCCGTTGACGGCCGCCTGCGGCCGTCGGGGGCCACCGGGGCGGGCGCGGGGACGACCGCCGGGGACGACGGCACCGGCTCGGGGACCGGTGCCGGGCCGCCCCGGCTCCGCGACTTGCCACTCCCCCCGGGTGATCGGCTAGAGTCTGGAGCGCGCCGCGGGGCGCACCGGACGGAAGGCCGGGATGTCCCGGGAGGCATGCGGGTGTAGCTCAGTAGCAGAGCGCCCCTTTTCCAAAGGGGAGGCGCAGTGTGCAATTCCTGTCACCCGCTCCATGTCATCGCTTCCGCGATGGCCGTCGCACCGGACAATCCCGCACCGCTGGTGCCGGTCCGTACCGGTGAGGACATGCGGACGTAGCTCAGTTGGTAGAGCGCAACCTTGCCAAGGTTGAGGTCGCCGGTTCGAGCCCGGTCGTCCGCTCCGGAAAGGGGCCCGGTCCGCAAGGACCGGGCCCCTTCTTCCTTCACCTCGGCACCGCCAGGCCCGGCCCCGCCCGTCCGCGGAGCTGACATTTGTCATCCGGGCCGGATGACGGCCGTCACCGCGGCCGGTGACACCGGGCACTACCGGCCGTTCACCGGGCCCGGAAGGATGAGGCCATGAGCGAGCAGGTGATCGAGGTGACCGGGCTCCGCCGTCGGTACGGGGGGCCGGGACCGGACGGCTTCGAGGCCGTCCGGGGGATGGACTTCACGGTGGGGCGCGGCGAGATCTACGCCCTGCTGGGCACCAACGGCGCCGGCAAGACCTCCACGGTGGAGGTGCTGGAGGGCCTGGCCAGGCCCACCGCCGGGCAGGTGCGGGTGCTGGGCATGGACCCGTACCGGCAGCGCGGCAGGGTGCGGCCCAGGATCGGGATCATGCTCCAGGAGGGCGGCTTCCCCTCCGACCTCACGGTGCGGGAGACGGCCCGGATGTGGGCGGGCTGCACCACCGGCGCCCGGCCGGCCGCCGAGGCGCTCGATCTGGTGGCGCTGGGCCATCGGTCCTCGGTACGGGTCAAGCAGCTCTCCGGCGGCGAGCGCCGGCGCCTGGACCTGGCCATGGCGCTGCTGGGCCGTCCCGAGGTGCTGTTCCTGGACGAGCCGACCACCGGGCTGGACCCGGAGGCGCGGCGGCACACCTGGGAGCTGGTGGCCGGGCTGCGGGAGGAGGGCACCACGGTGCTGCTGACCACGCACTATCTGGAAGAGGCCGAGACGCTGGCCGACCGGCTGGCGATCATGCGACAGGGCCGGATCGTACTCACCGGCACCCCCGCCGAGGTGACGGCGGCGGAACCCTCGCGCATCCGGTTCCGGCTGCCGGAGGGGGTGAGCGCGGCCGAACTGCCGCTGCGGCTGCGGGCGGCCGAGGAGGGAGCCGGGGTGGAGATCCGCACCCAGGACCTCCAGGGCGATCTGACCCGGCTGCTGGTGTGGGCCCGGGACGCCGGAGTGCGGCTGACCGGTCTGGACGCGCGCTCCGCCTCCCTGGAGGAGACCTTCCTCCAGGTGGCCGGCGGCGAGGCCGGGCCGCCCGGAACGGACCCGGACGGCACCGGGGCCACCGGGGCCACCGGGGCCACCGGGGGCGGCACGGCCGGCCGGGCGGAACAGACCGGACCGACGGGACCGACGGAACAGGTGAGGGCGGGATGAGCGAGTACAGCACGACCTCGGTGCTGCTCGGGGTGCCGATGCAGAAGGGGGCCGGGGCACGGATGCGCGCCCTGGGCCGGGCCGAGCTGACACTGCTGGTGCGCAATCGCACCGCGCTGGTCACCGCCCTGCTGATGCCGCTGCTGATGGTGGCCGCCGGCTACTCGGTCTCCCAGGACATCGAGGAGGACCTCGCCGAGGGCGGCCTGTCGGTGGGGGTGACGGTGGCCAGCGGCGGGCTGGTCATGGTGCTGCTGCTGGTGGTGTACGGCAATCTCACCGCCGCCTACGCGGCCCGGCGCGAGGAGCGGGTGCTCAAGCGGCTGCGCACCGGCGAGCTCTACGACGCGGAGATCCTGGCGGGGGTGGCGCTGCCCAGCGTGCTGCTGGCCCTGGTGCAGTGCGCCCTGCTGGTCACGGTGACGGCCGTGCTGATGGCGGACTCGGTGCCCGAGCAGCCGCTGCCCCTGGCGCTGGGCGTGCTGCTGGGCTGCGCTCTGATGGCCGTGGCAGCGGCGGCGACCGCCGCCTTCACCCGCAACGCGGAAAGCGCGCAGATCACCGCGATCCCGATGTTCATGGTGTCGGTGGTGCCGAGCTATCTGCCGCTGGAGCTGATGCCGGACGCCCTGGCGAACGTGATGCGGCTGATGCCGCTGACCCCGTCCCTGGAGCTCGTCCGGGGCGGCTGGTCCGGCGGCCTGGACGGGACCGAACTGCTGCGGGCGCTGGGCCTGGCCCTGGTCTGGACGGCGCTGGCGGTGTTTGCTGTACGCCGGTGGTTCCGCTGGGAGCCCCGGCAGTGAGCGGTGCCCGCGGCCCCGGGCGGCCCGCCGTCCCCGGCGGGTGAGCCCGGGGCCCGGGCGTGCCCGGAGCCCAGGCGTGCCCGGAGCCCGGCCCCCGGTCCGGCCCCGGGCCGCGGGCACGGCGGCGCAGAGGAATGGAGCAGGCGAGCGGATGTGCGAGTGAACGAGGAGGCCGTGCCGGCCGCCGCCGGGCGGCGGCGGCCGGAGGCCGTGGTGGCCGCCGGGCGGACGGCGGCGAGCCGGGTGCTCGGCCCGGTGGAGAGGTTCCGCAGGGGCAGCGGGTACACGAAGTTCCACCAGTACAGCCGCTGGGGGCTGTATCTGGTGGCCCCGATGGAGCTGGTCATGATCTGCCTGTGGGCGGTCGGCCGGACGGACAGCAAGCTGCCGGTGTGGGCGGCGGTGCTGCTGGCGGCCCTGTCGGTGCTGCACGCCGGGGCCAATCTGCGGCTGATCCGCACCGGCCTGCGGCACTACCTGGGGCAGGAGCCGTTCCCCCGGCGGCCGCTGAGCGGGTTCCTGGCGGTCACGCTGGGCGCGCTCACGGTGCCCGCGGTGCTGGCCGCGGCCGGCGTCGTGGAGGCGGGGGAAGTGGCCCCGGTGTTCGCCTGGTTCGCCATGTTCTCCGCCTCGGTGACCCTGGTGCTGCCGATGCGGCGGGGGGCGCTGCTGCTCGTGGCGATCACCGGGGCCGCGCTGCTGGCCGGGGCCGCGGCCGGCGTGGACCGGGGCGGGCTGCTGGGCATCCTGATCGGCTGCGCCCTGGGCAATCTCGCCTTCTCCGCCACCTTCCGCCCCACCGCCTGGGGGCTGCGGGTGCTGGAGGAGCTGCACGCCGGGCGGGAGAGCCGGGCCCGGCTGGCGGTGGCCGAGGAACGGCTGCGCTTCGCCCGCGACCTGCACGACGTGCTCGGCCGTAATCTGTCGGTGATCGCGCTCAAGAGCGAGCTGGCCGCGCAGCTGATGCGGCGCGGATCGGAGGCGGCCGTGGACCAGATGGTGGAGGTGCAGCGGATCGCCCGGGAGTCGCAGCAGGACCTGCACGCGGTGGTGCGCGGCTACCGCGAGGCGGATCTGGCCAACGAGCTCGCGGGCGCCCGCGGCGTGCTGGAGGCGGCGGGCATCCGCTGCCGGGTGGAGCACCGGCAGGACCTGACGGAGCTGTCGGTGGCGGTGCGCGCCACGCTGGGCTGGGTGGTCCGGGAGGGCGCCACCAATGTGCTGCGGCACTCGGAGGCCACCAACTGCGCCATCGTGCTGGGCAGCGCGGACGGCCGGGTGCGGCTGACCCTGGAGAACGACGGGGCGCACGGCACCCCGGGCGAGGGACGGCCCGCCGCGGGGTCCGGGCTGCCCGGCCTGCGCGAGCGGCTGACCGCGCTGGGCGGCGCGCTGTCCACGGACCGCACCGGGGACGGCCGGTTCCGGCTCACCGCCGAGGTACCGGCCGGAGCGGGTTCATGACGACGGCGGGGACGAACGACGGCGGCGGCGGGGCCGCGGAGGAGCCGGTGCGCATTCTGCTGGCCGATGACGAGCATCTGATCCGGGGCGCGCTGGCCGCGCTGCTCGGCCTGGAGGACGACCTGGTGGTGGTCGCGGAGGCGGCCACCGGCACCGAGGCGCTGGCCATGGCGCGGGCGCACCGTCCGCAGGTGGCAGTGCTGGACCTGCAGATGCCGGGCGCGGACGGTGTGACGGTGGCCACACGGCTGCGGGCCGAGCAGCCGGACTGCCAGGTGCTGATCGTGACCGGGCACGGGCGGCCGGGGGATCTGAAGCGGGCGCTGGCGGCGGGGGTGCGCGGCTTTGTCCCCAAGACCGTCTCGGCGCAGCGGCTGGCCGAGATCATCCGCACCGTGCATGCCGGAAACCGCTATGTGGACCCGGAGTTGGCGGCCGACGCGATCAGCGTGGGGGACTCGCCGCTGACCGACCGGGAGGCGGAGCTGCTGGAGCTGGCGGCGGACGGGGCGCCGATCGCGGAGATCGCCGAGCGGGCGCGTCTGGCGCCCGGGACGGTGCGGAACTACCTGTCGGCGGCGGCGGCCAAGCTGCACGCGGAGAACCGTCATGCGGCGGTGCGCATCGCCCGGGAGAAAGGTTGGCTATGATGGAGGAGCTTCACGCGGGACGCCACTCGGCGGGCCGCGCGGATCACTCCTGCGGACGTAGCTCAGTTGGTAGAGCGCAACCTTGCCAAGGTTGAGGTCGCCGGTTCGAGCCCGGTCGTCCGCTCGCTTCCGAAGAGGCCCGGTCGGTTTCCGCCGACCNGCTTCCGAAGAGGCCCGGTCGGTTTCCGCCGACCGGGCCTCTTCGCCATTCCCCTCCCTCGCTTCCCTCACTTCCCTCACCTCCTCCCTCTCCTCTCCCTCGCCCGTCGGTTCGTCCGTGCGCCGTGCCGCGCGGCGCGGCGGCGGGGGTGGCCGCCGGTGGCGTAGCAGACTGATGGCCGTCCGTGATGCCGAGGGAAAGGGAAGCGTCCGTCATGGCCGATACGCCGCCGCCTCCGCAGGTGTGGCCCTCGCTGCGGGCCCATGACGCCCAGCGCCTGATCCAGTTCCTGGTGGAGGCCTTCGGCTTCCGCGAAGTGGTGGTCTTCGAGGAGGGGGATCATGTGGCGCACGCCCAGCTCGCCTGGCCGGAGGGCGGCGGCGTGATGCTCGGCTCGGCCCGGGAGGCCGGGCTGGAGGACGAGTGGCCGCTGAAGCCGGGCACCTTCGGCGCCTATGTGGTCACCGACCGGGTGGACGAGGTCTGCGAGCGGGCGCGGGCCGCGGGTGCGCACATCGAGGCCGGGCCCCGGAACACCGACTACGGCAGCCGGGAGTTCATCGCCCGGGACACCGAGGGCAACTACTGGAGCTTCGGCGACTACCGCGGCGCCCCCGTCCCCGGCCGGTGAGCGGGGCCCCCGGCCGGTGAGCGGGCCCGGTCGGCGGCCGCGCGGTGTCAGCCGGTGAGGCCGGCGGCGATCAGGGTGTTGCCCAGCGGGTCGGCGAAGTGCAGGGAGCGGCTGTCCGGGTCCTGGCGCTCGTTCCACACCGGGACCTCGTGCGCCTTGAGGCGGCGGGCGACCGCGTCCAGGTCGTCGGTGTAGAGCACGAGCAGGGGCTGGTCGCCGCACTGACGGCCGATCAGGGCGCGTTCGGCCTCGCCGGTGGCCGGCATCAGCCACAGGCCCACCGGGTGCTGGCCGGGCAGGCCGATGTGCAGATAGCGGTAGCCGCCGGCGGTGCGGTCGTGCAGCACGCGGAATCCCAGGACGTCCCGGTAGAAGGCGAGGGCCGGTTCGGGGTCGTCGACCAGCACGACGGTGCGGCCGATGGCGCTGAAGAGCTGTTCCTCGGTCATGAGGGCACCGTAGTGGCAGGGTCCGACACCGTCCCCGGTCTTTCCGGGTGCTCGCCCCGGGCGGACGGATCGGGATCTCCGACATCGTCGCCGACGACGGCCTGAGCCCGCAGCAGCGGGCCGAGCGCGGCTCCTGCGTCGGCTGCGTCGCCGGGGCGCTGGCCTTCGAGGAGTACCGCAGCGGGCTGGCCGCCGCCGGGTTCACCGGCATCTCGCTCACCCCCACCCACCAGGTGGCCGAGGGCATGCACTCCGTCATCGTCCGCGCCGCCAAGCCCGCCGCGCAGGGCACGGGCGCCGCGGGCCCCGCGCCCGCACACGCCGCGGAGACCGCACGTCCCGCAGAGGTCACGGCGGCCCGGCCGGCCGCGGCCGAGGCCGACGGCGGCGACGGCGGAAGGGACTGCTGCGACTCCACCTGCTGCGCCTGAACGGCAGCGGGCGGTCCGCAGGGGCCGAGGGGCAGGGGGCAGGGAGAAGGGGGAAGGAGGAAGGAGGAAGGAGGCGGGCGGCGCACGGTGCCCGGGGCCGCCCGGTCCCTCGGTCCCCCTCGGTCCCGCTCGGTCCTCTCAGTCCCAGGGCAGGCCGGTGAGGAGCCGGTAGGCCTCGGTGTACCGGTCCCGGGTCTGGGCCACCACGGCCTCCGGCAGCGGCGGCGGGGGCTGGTTGCCGTGCCGGTCCCAGCCGGAGGCCGGGGAGGCCAGCCAGTCGCGGATGTACTGCTTGTCGTACGGCTTCTGGGCCTTGCCCGGCTGCCATTCCTCCAGCCGCCAGAACCGGGACGAGTCCGGGGTCAGCACCTCGTCGGCCAGCACCAGCCGGGGTTCCCCGCCCTCGCCCTCCCCGGCGTCCTGCGGGCCGCCCGTCTCCAGGCCGAACTCGAACTTGGTGTCGGCCAGGATCAGCCCGCGGTCGCGGGCGATGTCCCGGGCCCGGGTGTACAGGGCCAGGGTGGTCTGCCGCAGCAGCGCGGCGGTCTCCGTGCCGACCCGGCGGGCCACCTCCTCGTAGGTGACGTTCTCGTCGTGGTCGCCGATCTCCGCCTTGGTCGCGGGCGTGAAGATCGCGGCGGGCAGCTCCGAGCCGTCCACCAGGCCCTCCGGCAGGGTGACCCCGCACACCGTGCGGTCCTGCCGGTACTCGGCCAGGCCCGAGCCGGTGAGGTAGCCGCGGGCCACGCACTCCACCGGGATCATCCGCAGCGCCCGGCAGACCATCACCCGCCCCTCCCAGTCGGCGGGTGCGCCCGGCGGCACGTCGGTGGAGAGCACATGAGCGGGAACCAGATCGGCGAGCTGCTCGAACCACCACAGCGAGAGCCGGGTGAGGATGCGGCCCTTGTCCGGGATCGCGGTGGGCAGCACCCAGTCGTAGGCCGAGACCCGGTCGCTGGCCACCATCACCAGGTCGCCGTCCGCCGTGCGGTAGAGATCACGCACTTTGCCGGTGTGCACATGCTCCAGTCCGGGGACCTCGACAGGCTCGGGCTTCTCCACAAAACCGGGCACGATGGCTCCTCGCGAGCAGGACGGAACGGATGGAACGGACGGAACAGCAGAAACCGGGCATGCGGACCATGCGCTGCGATGACCCTCCATTCGACCACAGTCACCGCCCGACACGCCGGTCGGGGCGCCCGCACGGCCCCGGCACGGCGCGCTAGTCCCGTTTGCTGATGCGGTCGAAGAGGTTCGCGGTGGCACGCTGGACGCGCGGGTCGGCATGGCCGGCCCGGTCCAGGGCCGGGCACCAGCCGGAGGTGCCGGCCGCGAACACCCAGGCTCCGCCGGCCGCCTGGTACAGCGAGGTCTCCTGGTGGCGCCGCGCCCCCGCCCCGTCCCGGTACGGCGAGTGGGCCAGCAGGATGCGGCTGCGGTACTCGGGAAGCGGGGCGCGCGGGAAGTAGCGGTCGGCCGCGCCGGCCACCAGGCCGGGCAGTTCGTCCCCCTCGGCCGCGCCGGTCGCCTCCCACAGCCAGTGCCCGGCGTTGCGCACCACCAGCGGGTGCGGTTCGGGCACCGGACCGCCGTACTGCACGCCCAGCACCTGCTGCTCGGGCTCGCCCTGCTCCCGCCACATCACCGGGCGGCCGGGGCCGCGCCGTTTGCGGCAGGTGAGCAGCCGGTCGGCGTCCCCGGTCGGCAGCGCGGCCAGTTCCGCCCGCCAGTACATGGTGTGGGCGGAGAGGAAGACCAGCGAGGTGCCCGCGTCCCGGGCCGCCTCCACGGCCCGCCGCATGGCCGGCGACCAGTACAGGTCGGGGCCGGGGAAGACCAGGGCCCGGTGGCGGGCCGGGTCGATCCGGCCGGCGTGCAGATCGCGGGCGGTGGCATAGCCGAGCTCGTATCCGTAGCGCTCGGCCCAGCGGATCACGTCGTGGCAGTGCCCGATGTGCGACGGCAGCCCGTCGCCCGCATAGGGGCGGTCGAAACAGACGGTGACCGCGGCCTCGTCCTCGTCCAGCAGCCGGCCCTGGTCGTCGAAGGCATGGTGCAGGCTGGCCCCGGTGTGCCCGTCGTCGGGGAAGAGGTTGTACGCCTGCCAGGTGATGTCCGGCAGCACCAGCAGCAGGTCGGCCTCCCGGTGGTCCCGCACGGCGAAGGGTATGTACGAGCGGTGGGCGCCGTCCGCGGTGGTGAGCACCGCGGTGTAGGCGCCGGGCGGCCAGTCGGCGGGCACCGGCAGCCGCCAGGAGAGCCACCAGTGGTGGCAGGAGACGGTGCGGTCCACCACCAGCGGATCGGGCTGCCGGGTGCCCCGCAGCACCGGGCCGTCCGCCAGCCGGCGGCTGCCCTCGCCCGCGTAGTGGCCGATCCGGTGGACGGAGACGGTGAACGGGCGCGGCGGGTTGACGGTGATCCGGAAGTCGAGGGTCCCGCCCGGCGCCACGCAGCCGCCCGGTGCGAAGCCCTTGATCTGGCAGTGCACGTCGTCGGCGGGGCGCGGCCCCGGCGGACGCCGGGCCGGGGCCCGGCTCTCGTCCTGGTCATGGGCCCGGGTCGGGGGCGGCGGTGCGCAGGGTGCGGGCGGGCCGGGCCGGCCGCCGGAAACCGGCTGCCGGGCCGGGACCACGGCCGCCCCCTCCTGCCCCGTCGGGCCCTGAACAGGTGGCCGGTTCCGCTCGGTGTCCTCCACCGCCGCTCCCCTTCGTCCCTCCGTGGTGGCCCTGCCTGCCGGGAACAGCAGATCACATACGGCAAGCGCACCGTCACCGCTCGCTGCCGAATGGCCGGATCAGGCCAGGCGGACCAGTGCCTCGGGGCGCACTCCGGCGTCGGCCAGCCAGGCCAGCAGCGGGCCGGAATCGCCGCTGTCCACCAGCGCCTGCACCGGTTCCACCAGATCGGGGCGGCGCTCGCCGTCGGTCAGCAGCACCGGGCCGTCCAGCCAGTCCAGACCGGCCCGGGCGCCGGTGGCCTCGGCGGTGGCCCGGCAGACGGCCGCCGCGATGTGCTCCACCAGCAGTTCCCGGCCGGTACGGAGCGGCTGCGGCGGAAAACTGCGCTCCTCCTCGCCTCCCGCCTCCTCCCGGCCGGACGGGCCGTCCGGGCCGTCCGGGTCGCCGCTGACGGGGCGGGCCCCGGCACGGGCGGTTTCGGCCACCACCCGGGCGGCCAGTGCGTCGGCCGCCTCCGAACCAGCCCGCGGGGCAGCGGAGGCGGCGGCGCCCGG
>NZ_WTLH01000350.1 GCF_011421595.1 Streptomyces sp. YIM 98790
CCCGGGGCGGCTCACCGGCCCCTGGGGGGCCGGGTGCGGGAGGCCCCGGGAGCCGGGCGGCACGGCGGCATCCGCGGCGACCCGCAGCACCGACTCGCCGATCCGCAGCTCACCGCCGGGCGGCAGGGGCACCGGCTCGCCCGGGACGGGGCGGGCCGCATCCATCCCCGCCGCCGCCCAGGGGGCGGCGACCAGGGCGGTGCCGTTGGTGGAGCCCAGATCCCGCACGGTCATGGTGCCGTCCTCGGCGACCGTGATCTCGCAGTGCAGACGGGAGACGTCGGGATCGTCCAGCGGGACATCGGCCCGGCTGGAGCGGCCGATGCGGATCTGGCCGCCGTGCAGCAGATGGACACCGCCGGCGTCCGGCCCGGAGAGCACCAGCAGCCGGGCGGGCGCCTCGGCCGGTTCGACCGGATCGACCGGGCGCTGGAAGGCCAGCACCGCGCCGTCCACCAGCGGGGGGCGGCCGAGCGGCGCGCGGGCCGGATCAAGCCGCCGGGCCCCGCAGTACACGGGCCCCGGGGCACCGCTCCCGGGCGCCGCGGCGGCGGCCAGCTCGCCCAGCACCTCGGCGAGCGGGGTGCCGGCGGCAGCGGTGACCGTCACATCGGTGCCCGCGCCGCCCTGCGGCCCGAGAACGGTCAACCAGATCTGCATCGGCCCTCCCGGTCGCATCGACATCTGATGCTTCAAGAATCCTCGCATCAGTCACTGACAGCCCGCGCCGCAAGCAACCCTTCATGATCTTGATTGCTCAGATGTGACCGGAACTGATCGTTAGCTCGGCGCGCAGCACAGGCCCCTCGTACGGACCCGGGTTGCGGTTGGCGCCGGTGGGGCCCCCGCCGGGTGCGCCCGGCACGATACGGAAACCCAGCGCGGTGAGCAGCGCGCGCCCGCCCTCCTCGCCCGCCACCAGCGAGGCCGTCACCCGGCGCACACCCCCGGCCGCGGCCCGCTCCAGCAGCCGCCGGGCCACTGCCCGCCCGACGCCGCGGCCCCGCAGCCGCGGATCGACGAGGAACACACCGACCGCGCAGCCGTCCGGCCCGGGATGACCCAGCACCGCGTCGATCAGCCCCACGATGTCACCCGGTGCCCCCGGCGCCGCGCCGCTCTCCACCACCAGCAGCCGTTTCCGGTCAAAATCGGCGCCCTCGGGAAGCGCGTAGTACAGGCTCTGCACGTCACCCGGTCCGGGCGGCAGACCGGTGGCACGCCGGAACCAGTCGGTGCACCGCTCGTACAGCGCGAGCACCGCCGGCTCGTCGGCCGGCTCCAGGCCGCGCAGGCTCAGCGACAGACCGGGGTCCGGATGGGGCACGGTCATCATGGGGACACCGTAGCCAGGGCCGCCCGGCCCCGGCGCCGGTTTCCGCGGCCCCATTACAGTAGGGAGGCCGGGGGCATGACACCCGGGCGGCGGTACCGGGGCGGCCGGGGGGAACCTCACCGCGATACCCCGGGGCGCCGGCACGCATGGTCACCGGGTGTCCCACGGCCGCCCACGGCCATCTCCAGCACACCCACGTCCACCACCGAACACCAGGGAGCACGCGTGCGGCCGGTCGGCAGCAAGTACCTGCTAGAGGAGCCGCCGCTCGGTCGCGGCGCCACCGGTACCGTCTGGCGCGGTCGCCGGCGGGAGGCCGCCGGCGAGGAGGCGGCCGTGCCGGGGCACCCAGGTGAGTGGGTGGCGATCAAGGTCCTGAAGGAGGAGCTGGCCCAGGACCCGGACGTGGTCATGCGCTTTCTGCGCGAGCGTTCGGTGCTGCTCCGGCTCGGCCAGGACGGCCACGGCAACATCGTCCGGTTCCGCGACATCGTCGTGGAGGGCGATCTGCTCGCCCTGGTGATGGATCTGGTCGAAGGCCCGGACCTGCACCGTTACCTGCACGAGAACGGGGCACTCACCCCGGTGGCCGCCGCCCTGATCACCGCGCAGATCGCCGACGCGCTGGCCGCCGCGCACGCCCGGGGCGTGGTGCACCGCGATCTCAAGCCGGCCAACGTGCTGCTGGCCACCGACCGGGACCCGGCCTCCGGCGGCGAGGTGCTGCGGCCGATGCTCACCGACTTCGGCATCGCGCGGCTCGCCGACTCCCCGGGCGTCACCCGGACCCACGAGTTCATCGGCACTCCCTCCTATGTCGCGCCGGAGACCGCGGAGGGCCGGGAACAGACTTCGGCGGTTGACATCTACGGCGTCGGCGTCCTGCTCTACGAGCTGGTCTCCGGCCGTACCCCGTTCTCCGGCGGCACCGCGCTGGAGGTGATCCAGCGGCATCTGGTGGAGCCACCGTCCCGTCCCGAGGGCGTGCCCGACCCGCTGTGGACAGTGATCGACCGCTGCCTGCGCAAGCGCCCGGACGAGCGGCCCGGTGCGGAGAGCCTGGCCCGCGCGCTGCGCGTGGTGGCCACCGGGCTCGGTGACTACGCCGGCCCGCAGGAGCGCACCGCCGCCTACGGCGTGGGCGGCATGCTGCTGCCCGACCCCTCGCCGGTGAAGGTGCCCGGAACCGGCGCGGGCGCCGGCACCGGTGCCGGCCCGGCCGGTGCGGCGGAGCCGACCCAGGCACTGCCCGGCGG
>NZ_WTLH01000351.1 GCF_011421595.1 Streptomyces sp. YIM 98790
CCGGCCGGGCGGCGGCGTGGCGGCCGGGGCGCCGTGCGCGGCGTCGCCGTCACCGGCGGCCAGCGCGCGCAGCATGTCCCGGACGCCGGCGGCGTCCTGCGGGCGCTTCTCGGGCCGCTTGGCCAGCAGCCGCAGCACCAGTTCGTCCACGGACTCCGGGACGTGCGGGGCCAGGCTGCTGGGCGGCTGCGGCATCTCGTGCACCTGCTGGTAGAGCAGCTGCATCATGGTGGAGCCGGGCGGGAACACGGTGCGCCCGGTGAGCAGCGCGAACAGCACACAGCCGAGGGCGTAGAGGTCGGTGCGGGCGTCCACGGCGCCGGCCACGCACTGTTCCGGGGCCATGTAGTCGGGGGTGCCGATCACCATGCCGGTGGCGGTGATCTCGCTGCGCTGCCGGGCGCCGAGCGCCTCGGCGAACCGGGCGATGCCGAAGTCCAGCAGTTTCACCGAGTTCTGCGCGGTGATCATGATGTTGCCGGGCTTGAGATCGCGGTGCACGATGTCCACGCCGGGCGCGTGGGCGGCGGCCAGCGCGTCGGCGACCTGCGCACCCCACTCCAGGGCCTGCCGCATCTCGGGCACCCCGTCGCGGAGCACCTCGGCCAGTGAGCGGCCGGGCACCAGCTCCATCACCAGCAGCACGGCCGGGCCGCCGCCGAACTCGCCGTGCAGGATGTCGTGGACGGTGACGATGTGCGGGTGGGCGAGCCGGGCGATGGCGGTGGCCTCCCGCTCCAGGCGGCGGACGAGTTCGCTGTCGTCGCCCTCGGTGGCCGTCTTGAGGGCAACATCCCGGCCCAGCCGCTCGTCGTGGGCCTGCCAGACCTGGCCCATGCCGCCCTCGCCGAGCTTGCGCACCAGTCGGTAACGCCCGTGCAGGACCTCTCCGGCTGCCATCCTCGCCCCCGTCACCGTCGTCCGCTCCGCGCAGAAGCGTCACCGCGCGGGCATAGGATCGCACAATCATCAACGGGCTGACGGGATGTGCCGGACACCGGTCCGGCGCACCGGCGGGGACGGCCGGAGGGGATCGATGGGCACACAGGTCCGGGGGCGGAGACGGATTTCCCTGCTGCTGGCGGCGGTGCTCCTGCCGCTGCTGCTGGGACTGCTCGCCGCGCCGCCCGCGCACGCCGCCTCCCAGCTCGACGAGGCCGCGGAGGCGCTCTCCGGCCCCGGGGTGTGGGTGGGCGACGGCTTCGAGCGCATCGGCCCCGACATGGTGGCCCTGATGCGGGCCCGCTACGCGCGCGCCCAGACCCCGATCCGGGTGGCGCTGCTGAGCGGCGAGGAGGTCGCCGACGGCGCCGCCGCGGCCCGGGAGCTGGCGCAGAAGGTCGGCAAGCCCGGCCTCTACGTCGTCCATGCCGAGTGGCCGAACCCGACCGAGGACTATCCGAACTCCACCGACGGCTACTACGCCACCGGCATCGACGTCACCGAGGACCAGCTCTTCGACGAGGACATCGCCCACGTGGGCATCGGTGACGGGAACTTCCTGCTCGGCGTGGCCGACGCCATGGACCAGGACCTCACCGCCCGGGTGCCCACGGATTTCGGCGAGGGGCGGTTCCTGGTGGACCCCGCGGTCACCGAGGCGTTCCCCGAGCTGACCCCCGAACTGCTGGAGACCACCTTCGCCGACGTGCCCAGGCTCCGGGTGGCCCTGGTCTCCGGCTTCGGCGGCGACCAGGACGCCATTGCCGCGACCATGGCCGGGGACCTGGGCGAGGGCGGGGCGATGGCCCTGATCCAGTGGTACGACGACGACTTCTCGGTGAACATCGGCACCGGCCCCGGGCTGCCGTCGGTGGACGCGCTGGAATCCGTGGTGGCGGGCACCGGCATCGCCGAGGTGACCCCGGCCGAACTCCCGGGCGGCCTGGCCCGGCTGGCGGCGGCGCTGGGTCCGCAGATCACCGAGGTGGCCGCCGAGGGCCTCGAGGAGACGGCGGTCTATGTGCATCCCACCGTCATGGACGGCGAGACCGGGCAGGAGCAGATCGACGCCTATGCCCAGTCCCTGGCGAGCGCCGACCCGCCGGCGCGGGTGGCGTTCCTGCCGGCCGATGTGGCCGAGGCGCACCTCGGGCTGGACGCGCTGACCGACAACACCACGGTGGCCCGGCACATCGCCGGCGACGGCCGGGGAACGCAGAACCTGGCGGTGTACCTGGTCGACCCCGAGTACGGCCGGGTGCACTGGCTGTCGGTGACCGGCGGCGAGGACTTCGTCTCCGCGGCCGAGTTCTCCCGGGTGGCCGGGCAGCCGTATGTCTCCGCCACGCTGGACATTCTGGCCGAGCGGCTGGGGCTGGACGAGCCGCGGCCGCCGCAGGACGGCTCGGACGGCGGAACGGACACCGGCGGCGGTGGCGGCGGCGGTGCCGCCGAGGAGGACGGCGTCCCCGCCGGGCCGGACGTGCTGCCGGCCTGGATTCCGGCCGCCGCGGCCCTGGCCGCGGTGGTCGCCGTGCTGCTCGTGGCGGTACGGCTGTCGCTGCGGCACCGCAGGGGGCTGCTGGCCCGGCGGGCGAG
>NZ_WTLH01000352.1 GCF_011421595.1 Streptomyces sp. YIM 98790
GGAGCGCCGGCGCCGCCGCCGCGCCGGGGGCCCGGTCGCCGTCCTGGCGGCGGTGCCCGGGCGGAGCCGGGGAGCGAGGCCGCGGCACGGACGGAGCGGCTTCCCGGACGGTTCTCCTCCGCCTGCCGCACCCTCGACGGCATGGCCGGGACACACACCTGTCCAGCGGGGGAGGCCGGCCGGCCGCGCCACCGTCCGCCGCGGCTGCAAGACTGAATGCCATGAGCGACCGTTCCCGGGTGCTGATCGTCGACGACGAGCCGGCCGTCCGGGAGGCGCTGCGCCGGGCGCTGGCCTTCGAGGGGTACCGCACCGAGACCGCGCGGGACGGCCGGGAGGCCCTGGACCGGCTGCTGCCCTCCGCCTCGGCCTCCGCCCCGGCACCGCCGGACGCCGGCCCGGTCGACGCCGTGGTGCTGGACGTGCTCATGCCGCGCATGGACGGGCTGACCGTGGCCCGGCGGCTGCGCTCGGCCGGCAACCGGGTGCCGGTCCTGATGCTCACCGCCCGGGACACCGTGGGCGACCGGGTCACCGGGCTGGACGCCGGGGCCGATGACTACCTGGTCAAGCCGTTCGAGCTGGACGAGCTGCTGGCCCGGCTGCGGGCCCTGCTGCGCCGCTCCGGCTACGCCGGGCAGGGGCCCGAGGCCGGCGGTCCCGGCAGCCCGCCCGGCACCGAGGTGCTGACCTTCGCCGACCTGCGGATGGATCTGGCGACCCGCGAGGTCACCCGAGGCGGCCGTCCGGTGGAGCTGACCCGCACCGAGTTCACCCTGCTGGAACTCTTCCTCACCCATCCCCGCCAGGTGCTGACCCGGGAGCAGATCCTGCGCGAGGTGTGGGGCTTCGACTACGAGCCGTCCTCCAATTCGCTCGATGTCTATGTGATGTACCTGCGCCGCAAGACCGAGGCGGGCGGCGAGCCGCGGCTGGTGCAGACCGTGCGGGGCGTCGGCTACAGCCTGCGGGAGCCGCGCCGATGAGCCCCGCGAGAACGGCGCCCGCACCCGAGCCCGCGCCGGTGCCGGTGCGGGGGGCGGGCGGCCCGGGCCGGGGAACGCCCCCGGGGCGGCCCGGTGGAGGGGCGCCGGGCCGGTGAGACTCTCCGCGCTGCCGCTGCGCACCCGGCTGGCCGCGTTCACCGCCGCCGCCGTCGCCCTGGCCGTGGCCGCCTGCGCCCTGGCGGCCTGGTTCCTGGTGCGCGGCCAGCTGATCTCCTCGCTGGACGAGCGGCTGCAGGAGAGCCGCATCCCGGTCGATCTCATCGAGCGGGTCGAGACCGGTGACTGCGCCGCCGGGGACTCCGGGACCCCGGAACTGCCGAGCCCCAACCCGTTCGGCGACATCGCCCAGCTCGTGGACAGACGCGGGGCGAGCTGCGTGGTCTTCGGAGACGTCACCCTGGAGGTGGGGAAGGCCGACCGGGCGGTGGCGGCGGACGAGCGGCCCCCCGTCCTGCACACCGTGACCGGCTCGGACGGCGCCGAATACCGGGTCCTCACCCGGTTCCTGCCCGGGCTGAACGCCGAGGGCCTGCTGCAGGGCACGGTCGCGCTCTCCGTCGCCCGCCCGATGGACGAGGTGAACGACCCGCTGCGGGCACTCGCCCTGGTGCTCACCGCGGTGGCCGCGGGCGGCGTGGTGGGCGCGGCCGGAGTGGGCGTGCTGCTGGCCCGGGCCGGGCTGCGGCCGGTGGACCGGCTGACCCACGCCGCCGAGCACATCGCCCGCACCGAGGACCTGTCGGTGCGCATCCCCGCCGAGGGCGACGACGAACTCGCCCGGCTCTCCCGCGCCTTCAATTCCATGACCGCGGCGCTGGCGTCGTCCCGGGAACTCCAGCAGCAGCTCATCGCGGACGCCGGTCACGAGCTGCGCACCCCGCTGACCTCGCTGCGCACCAACATCGAGCTGCTGGCGCGCAGCGAGACCTCCGGCCGGCCGCTGGCCCCGGAGGTGCGGCGGGAGCTGATGGACTCGGTCACCGCGCAGCTGAGCGAACTGGCCACCCTGGTCGGCGACCTCCAGGAGCTGTCGCGGCCGGAACGCACCGGGCGGTCGCGGGAGATCACCGGGCTGCACGAGATCGCCCAGCGGGCGGCGGCCCGCGCCCGGCTGCGCGCGCACGGGCTGGTGATCAGCACCGAGCTCGATCCGTGGTTCGTGCGGGCGGAGCCCGCCGCGCTGGAGCGGGCGGTGGTCAATCTGCTGGACAACGCGGTGAAGTTCGGCGCGGGCGGCGGCAGCGTGGAGGTGACCCTGCGGGACGGGGTGCTGCGCATCCGCGACCACGGGCCGGGCATCCCGCCGGAGCAGCTTCCGCACGTGTGGGAACGGTTCTGGCGCTCGCCGGACGCCCGCGGCCTGCCGGGTTCCGGGCTGGGGCTGTCGATCGTGGCCCGCACGGTGCGCGAATGCGGCGGCCGGGTGGGGCTGACCCCGGCGGAGGGCGGCGGCACCGTCGCCACCCTGCACCTGCCCGGCGCGCCCGACCCGCCGCCGGACCCGCCGCCGGAC
>NZ_WTLH01000353.1 GCF_011421595.1 Streptomyces sp. YIM 98790
CTCCCCGGGGGCGCCGGCCCGGCGGGGCGCGCGGTGCTCAGGCGGTGACCCGGGCGACCAGGACGCAGGCGTCGTCGTGGCGTCCGCCCGGGTCGTCGCCGCAGGCCTCGCCGATCAGCCGCAGGGCCTCCGCCGCGCTGTGCGCGGCGGACAGCTCGGCGGCCAGCGCCAGCAGGCGCGGATCGCCGTCCCGCTCCGCCGGTGCGCCCCCGGGGAACAGCCCGTCGGTGTGCAGCACCAGGACGTCCCCCGGCTCCAGCCGGTGCTCCCGCTCCTGGTAGACCGCACCGGTGAGCGAGCCCAGCAGCGGCCCGGCCGGGCGCGGCAGCGGCCTGCCGGCGCCGTCCCGGCACAGCACCGGCGCCGGGTGGCCGGCCTGGGCCCAGGTCAGCGTCCGGGTCTCCGGCAGGTAGCGGCAGCACACCGCGGCGGCCAGCACCGGATGGCTGCCGCTGTCCAGCAGCTCGCCCAGGTGCCCCAGCGCCGCGCCGGGCGACGCACCGGTGAGCGCGATGCCCCGCAGCGCGCCCAGCGCCATGGCCGAGCCGGACACCGCCGCCAGGCCGCGTCCCGACAGATCCCCCGCGGTCAGCACCATGCCGCCGGCCGGCAGGTCCATGGCGTCGAACCACTTGCCGCCGGCCACCGTGCCGGCACCGGCCGGCAGATAGCGGGCCGCCAGGTCCAGCGCGCCCGGCCCGGCCGGGCGGCCGGCCGTCTCCGGCAGCGCCAGCCAGGGCGCGACCGTCATCCGCTGCAGCGAGATCGCCAGCCGGTGCTCCGCCCGGTCCTGCTCCTGGGGCCCGCGCAGCCGGCCGTGCCCCTCCGCGGACCGGCCCCGTCCGCCGCCCTGGCGCGGCACCGCGGGCTCCTCCCGCAGCTGGCTGACGTCCCGCACCAGCGCCCACATGGCCACGGTCCCGCCCGCCTCGTCCAGCACCGGCTCCCCGGCGAGCTGGAGAATCCGCCGGGAACCGTCCGGGCGGACGACGCGGAACTCGCAGCCGGCCGGCTGGCCGTCCACCAGACAGCGGGTGACCACCCCGGTCAGGGCCGGCTGGTCGTCCTCCACCAGGCAGGACGGCAGCTCGTCCAGAGTCAGCGGGCCCTGCTGCGCGGTGCGCCCGAACATGGCGAGCAGCTCGTCGGTCCAGGACACCTCGTCGGTCAGCAGGCTCCACTCCGCGGTGCCCATCCGCCCGCCCAGCCGGGCCCGCCCGGCCGGCGCCGGCTGCCCGGCGGCCGGGGGCGCGAGCCCGGCGAGCTGCTCCAGCCGCTCCCGGGCGTCGTCCAGCTGCCGCAGCACCAGCCCCCACAGCGCCCGCCGCACCCGGTCCTCGTCCCGTGCGCCGCAGGCGTGCGCGTCGCGGACCGCCTCGGCGGTCTGGCGCAGTCCACGGGTCCGCGCGATAAGGTCCTCAAGCGCCCCCCGGCCGGGGGCGCCGCCCGGCGGCTCCTCCGGCGGGTGCGGAGCCGAGTGCTGAGGGTGCTGGGAGGAGGGCATCACGATTCCCGATGCGAAACGGGCCGGGGCCGTGGCCGGCCCGGGCGGACGACAACCGACTCTGGCACAGCGCGCCCGGGACCGTAAGGGATTCGGCCGCTCAGTGGCCCTGTCGTGATCAACGGCGGTGAGGCCGCACAGCCGCCCGGACCGCCGTGCCGAACGCCCGCCCGGTGACCGGTGGCGGAAATCCCGTTGCCAGCGCAACCCCTTCCCCGGATGCTGACTCATATGTTCGCCAGTCCAGTCGAAACAGACATAGCGCCCAGCGGTTCCCTGCTCGGGCTGCTCCAGCGCGGCCGGGGGGACGGCGCGCTGCACGCGCTGGCCGCCCCGCGTCCCGAGGCCGTGGCCGCGGTGGAGCACTGCGTGCTGCACGACCCCCGGCGGGACTGGCAGGTGGAGCACCGCTCGCTGTACTACGCCCGGCTGTACGCGGAGCTGGGCGCCGGCCTGTCCGGCATGGCGGCCCATCTCGGCCATCCGGACGACGCCGCCGCGGGCGATCCGCTCACCGGCGAGGGCGTGCCAGAGGAGCGCACCGGTCTGGCCCTGTCCGTGCTCGGCCATCTGGTCTCCTACGGTGACGCCCGCGCCCTGGAGCTGCTGCGCGGCTATGCGCTCTCCGGCGCCAACTGGCGCTGGGCCCTGGACGAGCTGGCGGTGCGCGACGACGACCGCGGACTGCGCGCGCTCGGCCCGGGCGTCCTGGAGCGGTTCCCGGCCACCCCGGAGGGGGAGGCGGCGCTCGGCGCCGCCGCCCGGGACGCCTTCGAGCCGCGCCCCTGGCGGATCTGGGCCGAGGATCCGGACCGCCCCGCCCAGCGCGCCCGGGTCCGGCGCGCCCTGGAGAGCGGCGCCTTCGACCGCTGGCGCCGCCAGCTTCGCCCGCCGCGCCCGCAGCCCGGCTGGAGCGTGGCCTCGGTGCTCGGCTGGGTCGCCGAGGGGCAGCTTCTCGACCCGCCGCAGTGGCGGGAGGCCCCGGCCGCGCGCTGTCTGGCCGCGGTGGCCG
>NZ_WTLH01000354.1 GCF_011421595.1 Streptomyces sp. YIM 98790
GGCCCGCAGGGACGGTCCGCGGCCGCCGCACCCAGCGGCCGGGCCGCCGCGGCCCTGGCCTTCGCCCGCGCCCAGCTGGGCAAGCCGTACGGCTGGGGTGCCACCGGCCCGGACGCCTACGACTGCTCCGGCCTCGTCCAGGCCGCCTGGGCCGCCGCCGGGGTCGCCCTGCCGCGCACCAGCTACCGCCAGGTCGGCGCGGGCACCCGGGTGCGCCACGACGAGCTCCTCCCGGGCGACCTGGTCTTCTACTACTCCGGCCTGTCCCATGTGGCGCTGTACGCGGGCGACGGCCGGATCGTCCACGCCCCGCGGCCCGGCGCCCCGGTCCGCTACGCCCCGGTGGACTCCATGCCGTTCTCCGCCGCAACCCGCCCCGCCTAGCCACGGCCGGTGCCGGCCCGCGAACGAGCACCGTCCGTCCCTTCGTTCCCCCGGACGTGCGCACACCCTTCGCGTGGCCGGGGACTGCTGGCAGACTGTGAGCGAGGACCGGCCGGGCGGACAGCCCGCCGCAGGCCGGCAGTGAGCGAGCCCGCACCCCCGGGCGGCCGTCCGGGGCCGCGGCAGACGGCAGGAGCAGCGGCTATGTCGGTGACGGAACAACTGGGCGGCCCGGCCGCGCGAGGACCGCTGCCCGGCACGGGCGGCCCCGGCGGCGGCCTGCGGGACTTCGCGGCCCGTTACGCGCTGCTGCCGCTGCGTCTCTTCCTCGGCTTCACCTTCGTCTACGCCGGGATCGACAAGTACACCTCCTGGGGCCCGTTCTCCACCATGGACCGGGAGACCATGGAGTTCATGCTGGAGTTCGCGCAGGAGGACGCGGCGGCGTCGTGGCTGGCCGAGCTGGCGCTGGAGAACTCCGGCTTCTTCCTCAACGCCACCTCGGTGGCGGAGATCGCGGTCGGCGCGGGTGTGCTGCTCGGGCTGCTGACCCGGCCGGCGGCGTTCGGCGGGGTGCTGCTCACCCTGTCCTTCTGGCTGGTGATCAGCTGGAACACCTCGCCGTACTACTTCGGCGCGGATCTGCCGTTCCTGGCCGGCTTCGTCACCCTGCTGATGGCGGGCGGCGGCGTCCTCTCCGTGGACGCGGCGCTGGCCAGGCGCAGCCGCCCGGTGTTCGCCTAGCCGCCCTCCTTCCAGGACCCCGCCCGGCCCGCCGGCGGCAGGGCGCGGCGCCGGTCGGCGCGGCGCCGCACGCCATGGCCGATCAGGGCCACCGCGGCGGTCAGCAGCAGCGCCATCGGCAGCGCCGCGGCCAGGACGAACAGCGGGATGCCGAACCAGCCCGCGGCACGCCCGGCGAAGCCGGCGGCCAGCGCCAGCACGCACAGGCCCAGGACGAACCGGGCCGGGTCGAACCGCCGGCGCCGGCCCGGCGTCGAGGACCCCGGGCCGGCCGACCGGCCGCCGGTGGCCACGGACCGCTCCAGGACCGCGGCCGCGCCGCCGTGCGTACCGCTCATGCCGCTCGCGCGGTTCATCCCGGTCCCTCCTCACCTTCCTGCCCGGCCTGACCGTCCTGACCGTCCACGTCCGGTGCGGCCGGTGCGGCCGGTGCGTCCTGCACGTCCGGTGCGGCCGACGGCTCCGGGGTCTCCCGCTCCGGCTGCGCCGTCCGGCCCGCACCCTCCGGAACCGCCTCCCGCTCGATGACGACCTGCCCCACGCTCAGGTGCACGGTCAGCTGCACCACGCCACCGGGCTCCACCCCGTCCGGCGGCGGAAAGCTGCCGGACCAGTCCGCGCCCAGCCCGCCGCCGGCCGCCACCGGCCGGCCGCCCTCGCCCTGCTCCTCGTACACATAGCCGCCGAGGCCGATATCGGCCGCGACCCGGACCGTGACGTCGTACGGCACCCGGATCTTGAGCTGGCCCGCGCCGCCCGTCAGCACGGTCCGCACCCGGTCCTCGCCGGAGACGTCCAGCTCCGTCAGATCCAGTGTGCCGCGCCCGCTGCCCATGGAATAGGTGTCGCGGACCTCGGCCGCGGTCTCCGGCTGCCAGCGGGAATCGGTCCACTCGGTGCTGATCGACTCCGGCAGCGCCGAGGCACCCACCAGCAGCAGCCCGGTCAGCATCGCCGCGGCCACCGTACCGGCGCCCAGCCGTCCGACGAACGCGCTGATCAGCAGCCCGACACCGAACACCGCCAGGGAGGCCGCCAGCCCGTACACCAGGGCGGTGCCCAGCGGCCGGCTGCTCCAGAACAGCCCCGAGACGACCACGCCGCTGCTGATCGCGGCCAGCAGCACGGGCGCCCCCAGCCACACCCCGCGCGGCTCGGACGGGGGCCGCTGCGGCGGGGTGCCGGGCGGCGGCGGCGCCCAGGGCGAGCGGGAGGGCTGCTGCTTGCGCATGTCCGCCTGTGGCGCGGGCCCGCCGGCACCGGCCGCCACC
>NZ_WTLH01000355.1 GCF_011421595.1 Streptomyces sp. YIM 98790
GCGGGGGTCGGCGGACAGGGCGCGGCACCGGGTGCAGGGCGGGGCACCGGCGGGCGGCCCGCCGCGCACCGGACGGCCGGGGCCGGCGGTGCGGATGACGCGGAGCACGGGGTGGTTGCGGCAGCGGCGGCGGATGACGTGCCAGGGGTCTTCGGCGATGTGGCCGAGCCGCAGATGTCCGGGAACGGGCCGCCGGTCCACGGCGTGCTGGTTGCAGCAGGCCAGCACGGTGCCGTCGAAGGCGACGGTGGGCCAGGCGGCCATCGCGCACGGCTCGGGGCCGGCCCCGCCCGCCGCTTCCGGCCCGTCCGCCGCACCCGGCCCCGCCGCGGCCCAGGCGGCGGCCCGGCCCACCGGGCGGACGGTGGTGACCAGCATCGGCACCGAGTCCCGGAACTCCCGGCGCACGGCGCCGGTGACCTCCCGCAGATAGGGATCGTCGGCGGTGCGGCCGGTGATGTGCAGGCTGACCGCGATGCCCAGGTCCCGGATGCGGTGCAGCGCGCGGAAGACGCCGCGGCGCGGGACCTCCCGTTCGTGGAAGGCGTCCAGGCTGGCCGAGAAGTGGTCCAGGCAGCGCACCGCGCGGGCGACGGCGGGCGGCAGCGCGCCGTCGTCCCCGGCGAAGAACATGCCGCTGAGCAGCGCGGTACGGGTGCCCGCACGGCGCGCGGCGGCGGCCAGGCCGGCCACCAGGCCCGGACGCAGCAGCGGCTCGCCGCCGGTGAGCAGTTGCACCTCGGGCCGGTCCGCGGTGGTGAAGCCGCCGACGAACCGGCGCAGTTCCGGTGCCGGGGTGTCCTCCGCGCCGGGCACGGAGGCGGTCGAGCAGTGGGCACAGCGCAGCGGGCAGCGGCGGGTCAGCGTGATGAGCAGGCCCGCCGCGGGCTGCGGGCGCAGCGCGATGAGCTCGCCGAGTTCCATGGCCGTTCCCTCCACCGGGGCCGGGGGCCGGGGGCCGGGCGGACCCCGGGGGACCACGGTGCGGCCGGGCGCTTCAGAGACGGTTCGGCGGCGCTTCAGAGACGGTTGCCCCACGCCTGGGTTTGGCCGGTTTGACGAAGAATCACCGCTTGTGCACCGGAGGGGCGTTGCTGCATGCAGCAACGTACACGCGCCCGCGTCTGTTGCGGTGCGGACCGTCTGGCCACTCTGGATGTGCCGGTACCCGCGACCGCGGATCAGCCGGTGACAGTGAGGCCAACATCGCGATTCCCTGCAGAACTGGAGAAAACACGTCAATCCGGAGGTGTACTCATGGACGGCTCCTCTCGTGCGGCACACCGGCCCGACGGCAGGGCAAGGACCGATGAGGACACCGGCTGGGGCGGAAGCTGAGGCGCCATGGGGAAGCTCATTGACACCGTCGCCCCCACGCCGGCCGCCCCGGGCGGCGCCCCCGAGGGCTCCGGGCTGTGGATCTCGATGCTCGGACCGCTGGGCATCCGGGTCGGCGGGCGCACCATCGCGCCCGGCCCCCTGAAGCAGCAGCTCTTTCTGGCCGCGTTGCTCGCCCGTCCCGGCCGGGCGGTATCGCTGGGACTGCTGACCGAGACCATCTGGCAGGACGCACCACCCCGCACGGCCCGCAAGAACCTCCAGGTCTATGCCTCGACCCTGCGCAGGATGCTGGGGCCCGGCGGGGGCCGGCTGGTCGAGTACGGCCCGGGCGGCTATCTGCTGCGCCTCGACGCCACGCAGTGCGACTCCCTGCGCTTCGCGGAGCTGGCCCGCGAGGCGGCGGCGCTGGCCCGTTCCGGCGACACCGGCCGGGCGGCGGTCCGCTACCGGCAGGCACTCGACCTGTGGCGGCACGAGCCGCTGGCCCCGCTGGCCGACCACGCACCGCTGCTGCGGGAGGCGGCGGACCGGTGGCACGAACGCCACCTGGAGGTCTACGAGTCCTGGGCGGAGACCCGGCTCGCCGAGGGCGACGCGGACGCCGTGGCGGCGACCATCGCGGAGCCGGCCGCCCGCCACCCGCTGCGCGAGCGGCTCCGGGTGGCGCAGCTCCGGGCGCTCCACCGGTGCGGCCGCCGCAGCGAGGCCCTGGCCGTGTACGACGACTACCGCCGGCGGCTGTCGGCCGAACTCGGCCTGGCCCCGGGGGCGCCGCTGGAACGCGCCTACCGCTCGCTGCTGGACGACGACGCGGCCGCGGAAGAACCGCTGCCGGCCCGTCCTCCGGCCCGCTCCACCGTCTCCGTCGTCCGCCCGCTGCGCGGCCCCGCCCGCGCCCCCGCCGTCACCGCCGCCGGTGCGGCTGCCGGCGCCGGGCGCC
>NZ_WTLH01000356.1 GCF_011421595.1 Streptomyces sp. YIM 98790
CCCCGGCCCCGGCGACCGCCCCGGCCCGGGCGGCCGGAGAAGGCTCCGGACCGGCTTCCGCCCAGGGGCCGGTCCCGCTCGCCGCCGGGGGCACGGCACGGCTGCCCGCCCGTGCGGCCCCGGACGGCGGGACCCGGGAGGGTCCGGCCCGCCGCCCGCCGGTGTCCGTGCGGAGGCGGGCGGACAGAAGGGAAGGTCTCGTCAGAAGTCTGTGAACCCCTGTGAACACGAGCCGTTCCGGCCGCCGCTCCCCGCGGCGGTTAGCATCATGGCTGGGAAAGCCGGGATGCGTGGGAGGTCGGCTGCGGATGGGCCACGGCCGGGATGCCGAACTGGCCCGTGAGCTGCGTGCGCTGAAGGAGAGCTCGGCGCTCAGTTTCGAATCGCTCTCCACCCGCACCGGCATCAGCCGCTCTGCGCTCCACCGCTACTGCACCGGCGCGTCGGTGCCCGCGGATTTCGCCCCCGTGGAGCGCTTCGCCAAGGTCTGCGGTGCGGACCGGGAACGGCTGCTGACGCTGCACTCGGTGTGGGCGCGGGCGACCGGGGACCGCCCCGCGGCGTCGCCCGCGCCCGGCACCCGCGACGGCCGTGAGGCCCCGTCCGGCGGGGACGCCGCCCTCCCGGCACCTCCGGCACCGGCCGCGGAGCCGGAGCCGGAGCCGGTGAACCGCCCGGCGGCCCGGCGGGCCCTGCGCCCGGCCGCGGCTGCCGCCGCGGTGCTGCTGCTCGTCGCGGGGGCGCTGCTGGTGTCCCTTGCCCGCGGCTCCGAGGAGGAGCCGCGCGGCCTGCTGCTCTCCGACGCCTGTTCCGGGCCGGTGGGGCTGGGCGCGGAGGGCGAGTGCGTCCGCGAACTGCAGCGCCTGCTCCGGGCGGCCGGAGCGGTCGGTGTCGGGACCGAGGGCCGTTTCGTCCACGACACCCTGCGCCGGGTGCAGGCCTTCCAGGTGCTGGCCGGCGTACGGCCCAACGGCATCGTGGACGACGACACCAAACGCGCCCTCTACCNCGTACGGCCCAACGGCATCGTGGACGACGACACCAAACGCGCCCTCTACCGGGGCGGTGTCTCGCTGGCCACCTGGGACCGGGAGCGGGTCGCCGAGCGCATCCGGGAGGTCTTCACCGAGGACCCGGAGGAGGCGGTGCGCAGGGCCGACTGCCGGTCGCTGCTCGATCCGCTGTATGTACTGTCGGGTCTGCGCATGCCCCGCACCTGGGGCGTCTTCCAGCTCTCCGAGGAGCAGATCGCGGAGCTCGGCGGCACGCTCGCGAAGGCCCTGGACCCGGTCTGGAACATCGAGGCGGCCCACCGGCTCTGGTCGCGGACGGAGGATTTCGGTGACTGGGGTGACTGCCTGGTGTCGATCCCCTGAGGCCGGTGTGGGCGGTGCTCATCGCATCACCTCTGAGGAGACCCGTCGCCTTCGGGCGGGGCGGGGGCGCCTCCCTGCCCCGCGCACGGTGTTGGTGCCGCAGGCCGCGGCGGGGCGCTGGTACGTCTCCCTGCTGTGCGAGGTGGGCTGCGGCACCCTGCGGGCCGCAGATGCCGCTGAAGGTCCGCACCCGGCCGTGCCGCAGCCGTGGCACGGCCCATGACCGGGACGTGAACGCGGCGCGCAGCCTTCCGGCCGGCGGTGACGGTCTGTGGAGACGGTGCAAGACCTCGACGGAGGACTCCGGGCGGGCGGCCGGCGATGAAGGAGAAACCCTCACAGCGCGAGCCGTGCGAATCCCCCTCGTTCACGGGAGGGAGAAAGTCACGACACTGTAGAGTCCTCCGAGGATTCGCACGGGGGAACTTCCGGGGGAGAGAGCCATGTCCGATATGCGGGTCGAGGACCACGTCAAGGCGCTGGCGGAGGCGCTGCGGGAACTCAAGGAGCGGACCCCGCACAGCTATGACACCCTTGCCGTCCGGCTGAACGTCAGCCGTTCCGCACTGCACCGCTACTGCACCGGCAAGGCGGTGCCGCCCGACTTCCAGCTGGTGGAACTGCTGGCCGGGATGTGCGGTGCCGACGAGCGGGAAGTGGCCCGGCTGAACCGCCGGTGGACGCTGGCCCGCGAGAGTCAGCCGCCGGCCGAGGAGCCGGCCGCGCCCGGGCCGCAGCCCACCGCCGGCACGGACGGCGGTGGCGGCAGCGGCGGGGGCGAGGGCGCGGTGAGCGC
>NZ_WTLH01000357.1 GCF_011421595.1 Streptomyces sp. YIM 98790
GCCGCCACCGGCGACCGCGCTCCCGGCCAGGCGGCCGGCACCCCGGCCGCCCCCGCCAGGCCGACGCCCGCGGGTTCCCGGCTGGCGCTGCGCAACTGGCGCATCTCCACCCGGCTGGTCTCGCTGATCGCCCTGCCGGTGGTCGCGGCGACCTCGCTGGGCGCCTTCCGTATCCAGGAGTCGATGGAGAACATCGACCAGCTGGAGAACATGCGTCTGCTCACCGACATGACGCACCACGCCACCCTGCTGGCCGCCGCGCTGCAGGAGGAGCGCGACCGCTCCGCCGGCCCGATCGTCAGCGGGCGCACCGCCAAGCACGACGACGTGGTCAGCTCCCGGGACGCCACCGACGCGGCCCGCCGCGCCTTCGCCCAGGCCACCTTGTCGATCGACCCCAACGACGACGAGCTGGCGGGCATCAACGCGGCCGTGCTGGAGATCGGCCGGCAGCTCAACAAGATCACCTCCATCCGGGACGACGCCTACGACGACCCGGCGTACATCTCGCAGACGGTCAGCGCCTACAACCAGCTCATCGAGTCGCTGCTGTCGCTGTCCCAGGACATGGCCCAGGCCACGTCCAACCAGGACATGATCCGCTCCACCCGGGCGCTGGCCGCGTTCTCCTCCGCCAAGGAGCAGGCCTCCATCCAGCGCGCCATGATCACCGCCGGTTTCGCACGCGCCGAGACGGACGGCGGCCGCGCCGCGCTGTCCCCCTCCGACTGGCGGTTCGGCAAGACCGCGATGGAGAACGAGCGCGCCGACCTGCGCAGCTTCCGCGAGCTCTACGGCAACAACGACCGCTCCCAGGAACTGCTCCAGCCGATTTCCGGCGGCATCGTCAACATCGTCGCCGCCGAGCAGCTGGCCGAGGCCGTCTTCACCAAGGAAGACAACATCCGCAACCAGTTCCGGACCTACCTGGACTGGTTCGAACTCGATCGCACCAAGATCGAGGCGATGGAGAAGATCGAGCGCGAGCTGCTCGACGAGATGGAGAAGCAGGCCGGCGAACTGCGCACCGAGGCCCAGCGGGACGCCATCCTCAACGGCGCCATGATCCTGCTGGTGCTGGGCATCTCGCTGGTGGGCGCCTTCGTGGTGGCCCGCTCCATGGTCCGCACCCTGCGCCGGCTGCAGGACACCGCCCAGGAAGTCGCCCACAAGCGGCTGCCCGAGGTCGTCAAGCAGATGTCCGAGGCCGACAACCCGGAGGAGGTGGACACCTCCGTGGTCTCGGTCGGTGTCTACACCCGGGACGAGATCGGCAAGGTGGCCCAGGCGTTCGACGAGGTGCACCGAGAAGCGGTCCGGCTGGCGGCCGAGCAGGCCCAGCTGCGGGGCAACGTCAACGCGATGTTCACCAACCTCTCGCGCCGCAGCCAGGGCCTGATCCAGCGGCAGCTGTCGCTGATCTCCGAACTGGAGTCCCGCGAGGCCGACCCGGACCAGCTCGCCTCGCTGTTCAAGCTGGACCACCTGGCCACCCGCATGCGCCGCAACGGTGAGAACCTGCTGGTGCTCGCGGGTGAGGAGCCCGGCCGCCGGTGGACCCGCCCGGTCCCGCTGGTCGACGTGCTCCGGGCCGCCGCCTCCGAGGTGGAGCAGTACGAGCGGATCGAACTGTCCGCCGTCCCCAAGACCGAGGTGGCCGGCCGCGCGGTCAACGACCTGGTGCACCTGCTGGCCGAGCTGCTGGAGAACGCCACCTCGTTCTCCTCCCCGCAGACCAAGGTCAAGGTCACCNTCGTTCTCCTCCCCGCAGACCAAGGTCAAGGTCACCGGCCACGCCCTGCCGGACGGCCGGGTGCTGGTGGAGATCCACGACACCGGCATCGGCCTCTCCCCGGAGGACCTGGCCGAGATCAACGAGCGGCTGGCCAACCCGCCCACCGTGGACGTGTCGGTCTCCCGCCGGATGGGCCTGTTCGTGGTCGGCCGCCTGTCCCTGCGGCACGGCATCCGGGTGCAGCTGCGCCCCTCCGACTCCGGCGGCACCACCGCCCTGGTGATGCTGCCCGCCGAGGTGGTCCAGGGCGGCCGGAACGGCAAGCCCGGCGCCCAGGCCGGCGCCGCCCGCACTCCCGCGGGGGCGCCTCCCGGGCCCGACGGCCGCGGGGGCGGACCGGCCACCGCGACGCTGCAGCGCGAGGCCCCGATGCCC
>NZ_WTLH01000358.1 GCF_011421595.1 Streptomyces sp. YIM 98790
CCGGAAAGCCCGATGCCCCGCGCTGAGCCGCCCGCCCCGGGCCGCGACGCCCCCGGCCGGCTGCTGCCCGTGCTTGCCTGGTCCGTGCTGCTGCTCGGACTCTGGCTGTGGGCGGGTGACCTGACCGGGGGCCGGCCGCTGCCCGGCGGCACGACCGGGGGCGGTGCGGTGCGGCTGGAATCGGGCGCGCTGCTGCCGCCGCCCGCCCGGCCGCTGGCCGGTGACTCCCCGCCCGCGCTGCTGGAGATCCCCTCGGCCGGGATACGCGCCGAGGTGGTGCCGCGCGGGCTGGACGCCGCCGGCGCGGTGGACCCGCCGCCCTACGAGGTCCCGGATGTGGCGGGCTGGTACGCGGACGGTCCGGTGCCCGGTGCGGCCGGCACCGCGCTGCTGGTCGGCCATGTGGACACCGAGACCGAGCCGGCGGTGTTCCACGGCCTGAGCACGGTCCGGCCGGGCAGCGAGGTGACGGTCACCCGGCAGGACGGCTCCACCGCGGAGTTCACCGTGGAGCGGGTGGATGTGGTGGAGCGTCAGGACTTCGATCCCGGGCTGGTGTACGGCTCGCCGGACACCGAGCACGCCGAGCTGCGCCTGATCACCTGCGGCGGCAGCTTCGACCCCGTCGAGGACAGTTACTCCGCCAACGTCGTCGTCTCCGCCTACCTCACCGGCTGAGCGCCGTCTCCCCCGGCGGCGGGCCGGTCCTCGACCAGTTCGCGGACGACCGGGACGAGGGCGCGGAAGGCCTGGCCGCGGTGGCTGATGGCGTTCTTCTCCTCCGGGCTGAGCTCCGCGCAGGTGCGGGTGTAGCCCTCCGGCTCCAGGATCGGGTCGTAGCCGAAGCCGCCGCCGCCCACCGGCTTGCGCCGCAGCGTGCCGCGCAGCCGGGCCTCCACCACCCGCTCGGTGCCGTCCGGCAGGGCCAGGGCGGCGGCGCACAGGAAGTGCGCGCCGCGGTGCGGCGGTTCGATGTCCTCCAGCTGCGCGAGCAGCAGTTCCAGGTTCTCCCGGTCGTTGCCATGCCGCCCGGCCCAGCGGGCGGAGAAGATCCCCGGTGCGCCGCCGAGCACGTCCACGCACAGCCCGGAGTCGTCGGCGATCGCCGGCAGGCCGCTGGCCCGGGCCATGGCGTGCGCCTTGAGCAGGGCGTTCTCCGCGAAGGAGGTACCGGTTTCGCGGACATCGGGGGCGTCGGGGACGGCGTCGGCGCCGAGCAGTTCGACCCCCAGCCCGGCGCGGCCCAGGATGGCGCGGAGTTCGCCGACCTTGTGGTTGTTGCGGGTTGCCAGCACCAGTCGGGCGGGCTGTTTCACGGGGCTCATCGCTCCAAGGCCTCCATCTGGAGAACGGCAAGCTGCTCGCAGCCGGACACGGCCAGGTCGAGCAGGGCGGTAAGTTCGTCACGGGCGAAGGGCTGGCCCTCGGCGGTGCCCTGCACCTCGACGAACCGGCCGTCGCCGGTGCAGACGACGTTCATGTCGGTCTCGGCGCGCACGTCCTCCTCGTAGCAGAGGTCGAGCAGCGGCACACCGCCCACGATACCGACGCTGACCGCGGCCACCGAGCCGGTCAGGGTCTTGCCGCTGTGCTTGACCAGCTTCCTCCGCCCGGCCCAGGCGATGGCGTCGGCGAGCGCCACGTAGGCACCGGTGATGGCAGCGGTGCGGGTGCCGCCGTCGGCCTGGAGGACGTCGCAGTCGAGCATGACGGTGTTCTCGCCCAGTACCTTGAGGTCCACCACGGCGCGCAGCGAGCGGCCGACGAGCCGGGAGATCTCGTGCGTCCGGCCGCCGATCCGGCCGCGCACGGATTCGCGTTCGCCGCGGCTGTGGGTGGCGCGCGGCAGCATGGAGTACTCGCCGGTGACCCACCCCTCGCCGCTGCCGCGCCGCCACCTCGGGACACCTTCGGAGAAGCTGGCGGTGCACAGCACCCGGGTGTCGCCGAAGGAGACGAGGACGGAGCCTTCGGCGTGCTTGCTCCAGCCGCGCTCGATCGTGACGGAGCGAAGCTGGTCGGGGGTACGGCCATCGATACGAGACATGGGGCGAGCCTAACGGTGCACCAGCCCGGCCCGCCCCGCCGCATCCGGCCCGGTTGACCCGGCGCCGCGCCGGCCGCCGGGCGGGCGGCCCG
>NZ_WTLH01000359.1 GCF_011421595.1 Streptomyces sp. YIM 98790
AGCGGCGCCGGCCGGGCCGGGCCGGGCCGCGGCGGGGCGGGCGGGCGGGCGGTCCGGGGTCAGCCGCGGGGATGACGCAGCCGGGTGCCCACCCAGCGCGCTCGCCGGCGCAGAATCTGGGGAAAGCCGATCTCGCGGGCACCGGCGTGGAGCCTGCTGATGCCACCGGTTCTGGCGGCTCCCTGTGCGCGGCCGGCGGCGCCCTTGCCGCCACGACCGCCCGTCACGTCACGGAAGTCGTGCGTCCAGCTCATACCCACGTCCCTGCCCGGGGTGCAAGGTCGGTAACCGCCGCGGGACGAGCGAAATCGGCCCATGCGCCCGGCACATGTGCCGACCGGCGCCACAATAGCCCCGCCGTTACGCGCGGCGACCGGGCATAAGCGGGGCGCCCGGGGGCCGGAAGTCCCGGGGCGGGCCGGCCGGCGCGGGCGGCCGGTGAGCGGCCCGGGGGCGGACGGCGGGCGGCGGGCGCCGTCCGGCACCGTCCGGGTGGCCGGTCAGCGGTCCGGCTCGGGGTCGCGCAGCCAGTCGATCAGCTCGGTGGAGAACGCGACCGGGTCCTCCTCCTGCGGGTAGTGGCCCAGCCCTTCGAACAGCCGCCACCGGTAGGGCGCCTCCACATACTCGCCGGAGCCGGCGGTGGAACGGGTGCGCATCACGGGATCGAGCGCGCCGTGCAGATGCAGCGTCGGCACCTGCACCGGACGCCGCATCCGCCGGTTGAACTGGATGCCGTCCGGCCGCAGCAGCGACCGCACCAGCCAGCGGTAGGGCTCGATCGAGCAGTGCGCGGTGGAGGGGATGGACATCGCCCGCCGGTAGATCTCCAGGTCCTCCGGCTCCGGCTGGCGCGGCCCTGACCAGTCGCGCAGCAGATCGGCCACGGCCGCGGCGCCCTCCGCCTGGAGCCGCCGCTCCGGCAGCCAGGGGCGCTGGAAGCCCCAGATGGAGGAGCTGGCGGCGGTCTGCCGGGGGTCGCGCAGCAACGAGGCCCGCCAGTGGCGCGGATGGGGCATGGAGACGACCGCCAGCCGGCGCACCAGCTTGGGGCGGAGCACCGCGGCGGTCCAGGACAGATAGCCCCCCAGGTCGTGGCCGACCAGCGCGGCGTCCGGCTCGCCCAGGGCGCGGATCACGCCGGTGATGTCCAGCGCCAGATTGACCGGGTCGTAGCCGCGGGGGGTGCGGTCGCTGCCGCCGGTGCCGCGCAGGTCCATGGCCACCGCCCGGTAGCCGGCCCCGGCCAGGGCGGGCAGTTGGTGGCGCCAGGTCCACCAGAACTGCGGGAAGCCGTGCACCAGCAGTACCAGCGGGCCCTCGCCCATCTCGGCGATGTGGAAGCGGGCACCGTTGGCGGCGACATCGCGGTGGGTCCAGGGGCCGTCGCGGCGCACGACCGGGCCGCGGGCCTCCGCGTTCTCCGTGCCGTTCACCGGGAGGCACCGCCGCTGCCGTTGGGGTGCGGCTTGAGGGCGGAGAGGATGACCCCGGCCGACTCCTTGATCGAGGCGCCCACATCGGTCCTGGGAATCCGCTTGAAGGACAGCATCGCGAAGGCCACCAGCGCGCCGGCCGCCAGCAGGTACAGCCCGCCGACGATGGCGAAGGCGACCGCCAGCGGCACGTCCCACCAGGCGTGCAGCCAGTAGGCAAGGCCGATGGTGAGGGCCAGGAAGGCGAACAGGGCCAGGAGACCCGCCGTGAGCAGGGCCAGCACCGGGATGGTGCGGAGCTTGGCGTTGCGCGAGAGGTCGGCCTTGATCAGGGCGATCTCGTCGCGCATCAGTGCGCCGGCCTCATTGCCGGCCGCGGCCATCAGTGTGCCCAGGCTGCGGCCCTCGTCGGCTGCGCTCATCGCGTGTTTCCTCTTCCCTTCCGTGCGTGCCCGGGCCGGTCGCCGGCCGGGCCGGATGCCGCCTGCGGGGCGCGGCAACCGGTCCGGGACCCGGAGGCGTCATGACCGTCAGACAGGACAGTACTCGGGACGGCAGGGGCGCGACGGCGGCACGTCAGCAGAATGCGGTCGCTCACCCGTCCCGGGCCTGTTCTCCGGGCCTCGTCCGCGGCCCGGGGCCGCGGCTGTCACGGGCCGGGGCCGCGCGCGCCGCGCCGGGCGCGTCGCCCT
>NZ_WTLH01000036.1 GCF_011421595.1 Streptomyces sp. YIM 98790
GCCGGCGCCGGGGCCGGCGGGGCCGGCGGGGTCCGCGGCAGCGCCGTCCGCCGGCTGGGCGGCGAGCGGCAGGGTGGGGCGGTCGTCCTCCGCCGGCTGTCCGGCAGGTGCCGGAAGGGGCGGCATATCGGCCGCCACGGCCCCGCATCCGGGGCACATCAGGGCGCCATTGAGATGGCGCCGGCAGGTTATGCAGTAATCCACGGCTGAGCGCGTCTCTCGGTGGGGGGACAGTACGGCGCAAGCGCTGCGGGGGCTGGGTCTCGGCAACACCTTAGGGGCGGAGCTCACAGAACAGAAACGGACGACACGCAGGTGGACAGGGGCCCCCGGAGTCGTCCGCCCCGGGGCCCCTGCCCTCAACTCACCCTTTTCTGTTGTGTGTTTCTGTTGTGTGCGTCCTTTGTTGTTCTGTTGTGTATGCGGTTGCGATGTTCAGTTGCGCTCTTCGGTTGCGATGTTGAGTTGTCGATCAGGAGCCAGGGACGACCGGTCGCCCGGGTCACTCGCCGAAGAGGTCGGCGTACACGCCCATGGCGACCAGGATGTCGGACTGCGCCCAGAACCGGTGGTATTCGAACTCGGGCGCCGGCCCGCCGTTCAGGTAGTCCTCGACCTTCTGCCAGTTCGGGTCGTCGTGGTAGAAGGTGCGCAGCGACTCGAAGGTCGCGCCCGGCTGGATCTGGTCACCGTTGGGCATGGTGCCGCTGAAGCCGGCCGGGATGTAGACCTCGTCGTCGAAGCGCTCGTAGTCCTCGCGCACCTCCGTCGTGGCGATGCCGATGTCGTCCATGTGGAACCACATGGCGTCCAGCAGGCCCTTGGCCGCGGCCTGCGCCTCGGTGTCGCCGCTGGCGGCGGCGTAGAAGGCGAGGGTGTTGGCGAAGGAGCCGGCCACGCCGACGTCCTGGCTGGTGGACTCCACGGTCACGTGCAGGTTGTTGTTGGCACCCGGGTTGGCGGCGTTCCAGGTGTCCGGCGCGCCGGTCCAGGACAGGGTGGACGGGATGGCGAAGTCACCGTTGCTGCCGATGGTGGTCTCGCTCAGGGCCCAGTCGACCCACTTGTCCAGGACCTCGCCGGCCATCTGGTCGCCGGTGGAGTAGTAGTACTCCGCCAGCCGCTGCATGGACCACGCCTGGAAACCGAACCAGGTGTTGGACTCCGGGTCGTGGTAGACCGGGGCCTCGTCGTAGTACATGCCGTAGAAGGTCGGGGTGCCGGACGGCGGAGTGCTGTAGTCGCCGCCCCAGCTGTTGGTGGCACCGCCGGCGATGCCGCCCTCGGCGGACTGCAGCCAGCGGTAGAACTCCACCTGGCGCTGGAGGCTGGTGCCCCAGTCCTGGTCCGCGGACGGGGAGTCGGGGATCAGGTCGGAGTCGGTGGACAGCACCCACGCGGCCATCGGGTTCTGGTACCCGAAGTGGGTGTGGCTGCTGCCGATCCGCCAGGCCCAGCCGGCGCTGCTGTCGGTGGCGCCGCCCCAGGCGTAGTACCAGGACAGCAGGTAGTGCGCGCTGTTCTTGCCGGTGCCGGCGGGGCAGCTCGGGCTGGAGCAGCCGATCTGCTTGAAGTACTTGTCGAACATCGCGTAGCGGAGGTAGTCGCCCATCCGGGCGGCCTTCTCCACGGTGGCGGCGACGGCGGAGGCGTTGCCCTGCTCGGCGGCCCACTCCTTGGCCCAGTAGGCGGCCTGCACCGCGCGGGCGTCGGCGTCCGGGGCGTTGGTGTAGCGCCACTGCTCGGCGTAGCCGTCGTCGTCGATGAACAGGTCGAGGAAGCCGTTCGGCCCGCCGTAGTCGTAGTCGTCACACGACGGGTGCGGCACGGTCTCCCACACCGACTCCTGCTCGCCGCGCTGGAAGGTGTTGATGAAGGACGGGCCGTCGCTCTGCGGGCCGCCGGCGCACATGTTGCCCGGCTCGTTGCCGAAGCCGTACACGTTGTCCACGTCCTGCAGCCAGTGCATGCCGTAGATGTTGTCCGTGCCGTAGGTGGAGGACAGCTCGTTGGCCAGCGGGTCCTGGCCGACGGCCACATTGCCGTCCAGCGCCGACGGGTAGCCGCTCGGCTGCGGGTGCTCCGGCGCGTAGGTGGCCGGGCTGGACGGGTCGTAGAAGCTGTTCGTCGGCTGGTCGCCGGCGCCCGGGATCATGTACTGCTCCATCGTGGCCCAGGCGTCGTTGAACGGCTGCCAGTCGCCGGTGATCTTGCCGTACACGGCCTGCAGCCAGATCAGGTAGCTGTACGCCTCGGAGGTGGTCTCGTGACCGTGGTCCGGGGCCTCGACGATCAGGGTCTCCACCGCGTGGTAGGGGATGCCCTCGGGCGAGAAGTACCCGTTGGCCGGGTCCATCACCTTGTCGTACAGCTCCAGGAAGCGCTCCTCGTACTCGCTGTCCGCGGTGGTCCGCACGGTGGCCGTGACGGTGGCCGGCTCGTGGCCGGGCGCGGACGCGGTGATGACGGCGGAGCTGGCGGCGGAGGCCGAGGCGGACAGGGTGACCGTCTGCGGGACGTCCCAGTTCGCCGGGGTGAAGGTGAGCGACGAGCCGCCGGAGACGGTGATCCCGGTGTCACCGGAGGTGCGGGAGACCGAGACCGTCACATTGCTGTCCGGCTGGTTGGACAGCCGCAGCCCGAAGGTGCCGGTCTCGCCCGGGGTGAGCGCGACCGAGGTGGGGCTGGCGATGACGGACGGGTCCTCCACCGGCTCCTCGCCGCAGGTGGTGCCGTTGACCGCGAACGAGGTCGGCGCTTCGTTGCTGCCCGAGTAGCTGAAGTTGGCGCCGAAGCCGGTGGAGGCGCCGGGCGCGATGGTGCCGTTCCAGGCCGCGTTCCGCACGGTGATGTTCTGACCCGACTGCGACCACTGGCCGCTCCAGCCCTGCTGCAGCTGCTGGTTGCCGGTGTAGCTGTAGGTGAGCGTCCAGCCGTCGATGGCCGAGGTCCCGGTGTTGCGGAGGGTCACGTTGGCCGTGAAGCCGGAGCCCCAGTCGTTGGCCGTGTAGTCGACCTCGCAGCCGAACTCGGCGGCCTGGGCGGAGCTGTTGAGCCCTCCGTGCAGCGCGAACGGAACGGCGAGAGCGGCCGAGGCCGCGATTGCCAGGCGGCGCCATCGGCGGCGCCTGGGCGGAGGCGATGCTCCGGGGGGAAGCTTTCTGCGGACACGCATGCGCGTCTCTCCTTGCGGCTCAGGGGGGTGACAGGGAGCGTGGCGTGTGCATGGAAAACCAGTGGGAGCGCTCCCAATATCGAGGCATCGCATGCTCGCGTCAATACTCTTGACGAAGACTCCGACATACGGGCAGGTCAGCTATCAACTCTCGAACGGCCTCTTGGCATGGACCACTCAGAGGCGTTACGGTCCCTTCAACCAGTGGGAGCGGTTCCATGAACGTCAGGCGCCAGGGACGGCGCAACGCTGACATCGAGAGGACTGCAATGAGCCGCACCAACCCCCCACCCCTGCGGCGGTTCCGGCCGGCGGCCGTACTCGCCGCGGGCGCGATGCTCGTCGGGGCGGCGGGCATCGGCCTGCTCCAGGGCAGCGCGTCCGCAGCCACCTTCGGGTGTGAAGTCAACTACTCGGCCAACGACTGGGGTTCCGGTTTCACGGCCAACGTCGCCATCAAGAACGTCGGTGACACCGCCACCAGCAACTGGACGCTCACCTACAGCTACTCGGGCAACCAGCAGCTCCAGCAGGGCTGGAGCGGCCAGTGGTCGCAGTCGGGTCAGAACATCACCGTCCGCAACGAATCCTGGAACGCCGCGATTCCGGCCGGCGGCTCGGTGAGCATCGGAGCCAACTTCAGCTACTCCGGCAGCAACGCCGCCCCGACCTCGTTCGCGGTCAACGGCGTCACCTGTGACGGCACCGCGCAGACCACCGGCGGCACCACCACCAACGGCGGCACCACCACGAACGGTGGCACCACCACGAACGGTGGCACCACCACCAACGGCGGCACCACCACCAACGGCGGCACCACCACCAACGGCGGCACCACCGGCGGCAACGGCGGCCACGACCGGGTGGACAACCCGTACGTCAACTCCCCGGGCACCTACGTGAACCCGGAATGGTCCGCCAACGCCCGTTCCGAGCCGGGCGGCTCCCGGATCGCCGACCTGCCGACCTTCGTCTGGATGGACCGGATCGCCGCCATCCACGGCTCCGGCCAGGCCGCCGACCGCACCATGGGTCTGAAGGACCACCTGGACGAGGCCGTCGAGCAGGCCGCCGGCCGGGACGGCTTCGTCTTCCAGGTCGTCATCTACAACCTGCCCGGCCGTGACTGTGCGGCGCTCGCCTCCAACGGCGAACTCGGGCCGGAGGAGCTCGACCGGTACAAGACCGAGTACATCGACGTCATCGCCGGCATCCTGGACGACCCGGCCTACGAGGACCTCCGGATCGTCACGATCATCGAGATCGACTCCCTGCCGAACCTCATCACCAACACCACCGACCGTGGTGATGCCGGCACGGAGATGTGCGACACGATGAAGGCGAACGGCAACTACGTGAAGGGCGTCGGTTACGCCCTGAACAAGCTGGGTGACGTCCCGAACGTCTACAACTACATCGACGCCGCGCACCACGGCTGGATCGGCTGGGACGACAACTTCACTGCCACCGCCCAGATCATGCTGGAGGCCGCCAACGCCGAAGGCGCGACCGTGGACGACGTGCACGGCTTCATCACCAACACGGCCAACTTCAGCCCCACGGTGGAGCCGTACTACTCCATCACCGACTCCGTCAACGGCACCTCCGTCCGTCAGTCGTCGTGGGTTGACTGGAACCAGTACGTCGATGAGCAGTCCTTCGCCCAGGCATTCCGCCAGGAGCTGGTCCGCACCGGCTTCAACAGCGGCATCGGCATGCTGATCGACACCTCCCGCAACGGCTGGGGCGGCCCGGACCGTCCCAGTGGTCCCGGCCCGAACACCAGCGTGGACGACTTCGTGGACGGCTCCCGGATCGACAAGCGCATCCACAAGGGCAACTGGTGCAACCAGAGCGGTGCCGGTCTGGGCGAGCGCCCGACGACCGCTCCGGCCTCCGGTATCGACGCCTACGTCTGGGCCAAGCCTCCGGGGGAGTCGGACGGCTCCAGCCGGGAGATCCCGAACGACGAGGGCAAGGGCTTCGACCGGATGTGTGACCCGACCTACGAGGGCAACGCCCGCAACGGCAACAGCATGTCCGGTGCCCTGCCGGACGCCCCCGTCTCCGGTCACTGGTTCTCGGCCCAGTTCCAGGAGCTGATGGCGAACGCCTACCCGCCCCTGAGCTGACGTGACCTGACCTGACGGTCAGTCCTTCAACGGAACCCCCGGCCCTCGCTTCCCCCAGGGCCGGGGGTTCCGCCTTGCGCGCATCCGCGCCGTCTCCGCGACTCTCCGCGCCGTCGCCCACCGCCCTCCGTTCCCCGGGCCCCGGGCCCCGTCGTCCTGCCACTGTGCCGCCGTGCCGCCGGGGCCCCCACACGGCCGGGGAGATTCAGTCCGGAGGGCTGAGGGTCATCAGACCGCAGCCGTAGCCGCGGGCGCGGCCGAGCCCGTGGGTGAGGGTGCGGCGGAAGGCGTCCGGGTCGGCGATCTCCAGCCGGCCGTCGTAGGTGACGGTCAGCAGCGTGACCGGCCGGTCGTTCCTGCGGCGGCTGAAGACCAGAGCGCGGCGGCCGCGGACGACGACCCGCGGGGTGCCCGGGTCGCCGCCGGCCGCCGGGACGACCCGGAAGCCCGCGGCCTCCTGCCGCCTGAGCAGCCAGGAGACCTGGTGCGCCGGGGTGACGTGCGCGGTCCTCCTCGTCGGCTCCCCCGGTCTGCGGCGCACGCTGTGCACCGGGTTGGCGGTGAGGCGGAAGTCCCAGTGCTCGCCGGAGGAGAGGCGGTGCAGGAAGGGGGCGTAGTCGCAGGTGCTCCAGCCCGGGGCCTCGGAGGCGGGCCACCCGGCCTGTTCCACGAGGTGGGTGAGGTCGGGCTGGTACGGGCTGGTGAGGCAGAGGGTGACATGGGCCTTGGCATCCCGGTCCAGCCGCCACAGGACGCGGGGCGCGTCGGGGGCGCCGGGGGCGCCGGGGGCGCCGGGCAGGATCTCGGCGAACGAGGACATCACGGCCGCGTGCAGCACCTGCGGAGAAGCGAGCAGCCGGCGGGCGCCGGTGCGGGCGGTGTTGATACGGAAGCGGGTCAGATACATCAGGTGGTTCCAGCAGGTTCGTCGGACGGTGGGGCGGCATGTGCCGGCCGGCCGGCACACGGATCGGGGACGTCGGCGAAAGCGGGGGGCGGTCGCACACTGCGCCGTCGGCCGGGGTTCGCAGCAGCGACCGGACGACCTTCAACTCTTGAACGTGCGGAGTCCGCGGCGGCGGTCCGGGGCGGGCCGCGGCAGCCGCCCCGGACTCCGCGGATGCCCGGTTCGGCCGGTTATGCCGCCCGTGGGGGCGGTCCCGGTTCCGCGGCTTCCCGGCAATGTCCCGGGGCCCTGTGCGCCGGATGTCGCCGAATTGTTGCCGAAGCGGCTTGGGCACCCCTGGGCTCCCGGGCGGCCGGGACGGCTGCGAACGCGTCTTCGCGCATGCGACACATTCAAGCGGTGCCCGGTGATCACCCGGACGAAAACCGGAATTCCGCTCCCCCGGCAGGCGTCGGCCGCTACTGTCCGGTCCGGCTGTGCCCGTGGGCCCGGCGGGCCCGCCGGGCCCACGGGGTCCACGGGGCGTCACGCCGGAGGGCCCGGCCCCGGGGCGGCGGGCCGGGGGCGGTCCCTCAGCGCAGCGGCCAGCGGCGGGCCCCGTACTGGGTGACGGTGACGAGGGTGGCACCGTCCGGCGAGAGGGCCACCCCGCCCTGCTGGGCACCGAACGGGATGTCGGCCAGCACCCGGCCGGTGGCCGCGTCCCAGACGACTCCGGCCCCCCGGTCCCCCGAGAAGTGGACGCGCGGGCCGGCGGCTGCCCACACCAGCGCTCCGTCCGCGGGGTCGCTCATGGGGAAGTCGTGGACGGCGATGCGCGGTTCGGCGGGCGGCGCGGAGGCGGTACGGGGCGCGGCGGTCCCGTCCCGGTCGCCGGGGCCGTCCGGCGGGAGCGGCAGCAGCCAGAGCGCGGCATCGTGGGACCGGGTGGCCCCGGCCACGGCCAGCAGGCGGGCATCCGGGGCGAAGGCCAGGCCGGTGATGCGCCGCAGCCGGGCGGGCGCGGCGTCCAGCAGCACCCGGCCGGTGCCGGTGGCCCGGACCAGGACGCGCTGGTCGGCGGTGCCGTAGGCGAGGCGGCTGCCGGTGCTGTCCAGGGCGGTGTGGTGCGGTCCGCCGGGCTCGGCGAGGGTGTGCAGCGGGGTGCCGCGGCGGGCGTCGAGCAGCACCAGCCGGCCGGTGGCCGAGGCCAGCAGCAGGCGGCTGCCGTCCCCGCTGAATGCCAGGTGCAGGCAGCCGGAGGACATCGCCGCCGGGGCGGGCGCGGTGGGCAGCGCCCAGCTCCAGCGGCATTCGCCGGTACCGGGGTCGTGCAGCAGGAGCTGGGAGGTGGCGCCGTGCAGGGCACGGGCCACGGCATCGCCGCGGGGGCTGAAGGCGAGAGCGCAGTCGGCTGCCGCGTCCGGGCCGCCGGGCAGCAGGGTGATCCGCGGGGCGGTGCGGCCGGGGTCGCCGTCCGGCCAGTGGCAGAGCACGTCCCGGCGCTCGCCGCAGAAGCGGTCCAGCTTGGCGGAGAACACCAGCCGCCGGGCGCCGTCGGTGACGGCCGCGGGCCAGACGGGCCAGTAGGAGCAGGGCAGTGCCTCGGGGCCGGCCGCCGGTTCGGGGCCGGGGCGGGCCGCGCCGCGCGGGCCGTTGCGCCGGGCCGGGGCCTGGGCAGCGGCGGCGGCCGGGGCCCCGGGACTGCCCGCGCGTGGCCGGTGCAAGGCAGAGTCGTTTCTGCCGAGGCCGGCGGGGAGCCCGTCGAGCAGTACGGTGCCCGGGGCGGGCGGAGCGGCGGGCGGCGGGGCCAGCCCGTCGGGGCGGCGCAGTCCGTCCAGGAACCAGGCGGTCACCTCCTCCTGGACCACGACCAGGACCCGGCCGTCCGGCGTGAAGCAGCCGGCCGACCCGGCGGGGTCGGCCCAGAGCACCCGGCCCTCGGCGTCGAAGAGGACGGAGCCGAAGTCGGCGGCGAGGAAGGCGTGCGGGCCGGCCGGGGTCCAGGCGGCGCGCGCGGTCATGGCGGTGCTCGGGGAGGCGGCGTCGGTGCCCTCCGGCACGGCGGCCGGGCGGATCAGCGGGCCGGCCGCGAGCAGGGCGGTACCGTCCCGGCCGGTGCGGTGCGGGGCGGCGGTCAGGGTGAGCAGCCGGGCGGCCGGGCGGGCCCGGGTGGCCAGGCCCGCGGCCTCGGGTGCGCCGCCGACGGTGCCGCCCACCGCGAAGACCGCCGCGCCGTCCGGGGCCATGGCCAGGGCGGCGACGGAGGTGAGGCCGGTGTCGGCGGTGGCCAGCAGCCGTCCGGTGGCCACCTCGCGGACCGCGACCCGCCCGGCCGGGCAGGCGTGGGCGAGGCGTTCGCCGCGGTGGTCCAGGGCGACCGGGCCGAACGCCTCGGCGTCGCGGTCCAGGGCCAGCAGGATCTCGCCGGTCCGGCTGTCCAGCACACTGACCACGTCGGAACTGCCGGTTCCGAAGGCCACCCGCCGGCCGTCGCCGGAGAAGGCGATGCGGACCAGGTCGTCCAGGCTGCTGCTGCCCTCTGCGGACGCGTCGCCGTCGTCACCGTCGCCGCCGGCACCGTTGACCCGGTTGACGCCGTTGACCCGGTTGACTCCGTTGACGCCTCCGGGTCCGGGACCGGTGCCGGTCCGGTCGGGGCCGAGGCGCCAGAGGATCTTGCCGGTGGATGCGGACCAGGCCCGCCACACTCCCTGCACGGAGGTGGCCACGGTCTCGCCGTCGGGGCTGATCTGGAGGTCGTAGGCCTCGTCGTGGCATTCGCCGCCGTCGAGGTACCACACCAGGGGGGCGTCGCGGGTGGTCTCCCAGCGGACGATGTCGCCGCCGCGGTCCTGCCAGGCCGCGCGGGCCCCCAGGGCCAGCCAGCGCAGGCCGGCGGGCGCGGCCACGGCACAGGCCCCGTGGTCGAAGGACGCGGAGAGGGAATCCATGGCGCCCATTGCGTCGGGTAACGGCCCGGGGGCCGGGGCGGGCGTGCCGGGCGGGCCGGCAGTAAGCGCTCCCGCCGCGGAGACCTCGGAGGTCTGCCGGGCGGAAACCGCGGCCGGGGAGCCCGGGCCGCCGGCACCGGAGGACGCGGCGATCCCGGAGAACGCGGCCGGGTCCTCGTCCCAGTCCTCCTCGACCTCCCAGTCCTCCTCGACGGGGGTGGCGACGGTCCCGGTCTCCACCCGGTCCAGACGGCCGAGAACGCGGGTTCCGGCCAGCGCGTGGCAGGGCCGCACCTCCCCGCGGACCCACTCGGCCCACCAGCGGTCCGGCATCTCCCGCTGGGCCGCCGGCCAGCGCAGCACCAGGGGCGTCACGGCGGCCAGCCGCCGCTCGTCGCAGTCTTCCAGCAGTGTGCAGATCTCCGCCCAGGCCGCGCCGCTGGGACGGGCCCGCAGCAGGGCCGTCAGGCGATGGTCGTCGGTCATGCACCGTCCAGGAGTCGTGTGGGCTTCGGCGGGTCGGCCAGGGCCAGGGGCGGGGGCAGAGGGCGGGGCCGGAGGGGTCGGGCGGGCGGGGCGGCAGCGAGGGGCGGGGACGGTCCGGTCAGTCCGGGGCCGGGTCCAGGACCCGGCTGTGCACGCCCTCGGGGGTGGCGGTCAGGAACTCGGTGCCGTCCGGGGTGAGATTCCACGTGGTCTCCCAGCCCATGCCCGCCACGGAGTGCAGCGGGCGTTCGGCCAGCAGATCCCAGACCGTGACGGTGTGCCCGGAGCGGACGGCGACCCGCGGGCCGTGGCCGCCCCACTGGGGCCGGGCGCACTGCTGCCGGGCCTCCCAGGGCAGCCTGCCCAGCACCGTCCAGGACCGGTCCCGCCGCGGGACGGCCGGCGCGGCGGTCAGGTCGAGCACGCCCGCGACGAGTGCGCCGCCCAGGATGCCGACCACGGCCAGCCGGTCTCCCTCCGGTGAGAAGGCCAGCCCGCAGCACCAGTCCAGGCCGGTGGGATGGACGGCCGGACCCTCGGGGCCGTCCGCACCGTCCGCACCGTCCGCACCGTCCGGGCCGTCCGGGCCGCCGCCGCGCAGCGCCAGCACGGCGACGCCGCCGTCCGGCGCCGGGCGGTGCCCCCGGTAGAGGCGGAAGGCCACCCGGGAGCCGTCGGCGTCCAGCGCGATGGCGCCGGTGCCGCCGATCCGGTCGGCCGGCGCCCGGCCCTCCTCGCCGTTGAAGATCTGCCGCCCGGTACGGGCGTCGAGCACGATCACGTTGCGGCTGTTCTGGTCGCATCCGGCCACGGTGCCGCCGTCGCGGCTGACCGCCAGCCGCAGATAGCCGGCGTCGCCGTCGGTGCTCGGCCCGGTACGGCTGGCGGAGTGCCGCCACAGCTCGACCGGCCGCGGCGGGGCGTCGGGCCCGCCCGGCTCCAGAGCCCAGTGGATCATGCCGGCCACGTGCTGTTCGTCGGTGCCGCCCAGCGAGGCGGTGACCATGGAGCCGTCCGGGCTGAGCACCAGATCGCGCACCACGGCGCCGTAGGGCCCGCGCACCAGCGGCAGGCGCAGCGGCGGGCGGGCACGCAGCCGCGGCGGTGCGCCGGGCGGCGCGCCGGGGTCCCGGCCGGGCAGCGGTTCGAGGACGAGCAGTTCGCCCAGGCCCGGGAACCAGGGCGCGGAGGTGGCCACGGCCACCCGGCCCAGCCGCCGGGAGGCGGCCACGCTGAGTATGCGCTGCGGCACGGCCGGGCGTGCCGGGAGCGGACCGGTGTGGTCCAGATCACCCGGAGCGCAGAGTGCCTCGGCGGGGTCGGCGAGTGCCGCCGACGGTCGGTCACCACCCATGCCGAGACCCTAGACCCAGTTCCCGGCCCGGCGCGGACGCCGGGTTCCCGGGTGGACGGTAACCGGCCGTTTCCGGAGGGGCCGGAAACGGACGGTCACCGCCGCACCGCCGGAACGCCTCAGGAGGACGCCCGGCGCATCAGCTCGGTGGGCAGGACCTGCCGCGCCGGCCCGCTGCCCGGGTCGTTGATCTCCGCCAGCAGCGCCAGCGCCATGGCCCGGCCCATTTCCTCGATGGGCTGCCGCACACTGGTGAGCGGCGGGTCCATGTGCCGGGCTATCGCCGAGTCGTCGAATCCGACCAGCGCGACATCGTCCGGAACCGAGCGCCCCGCTTCCCGGAGCGCTTGCCGGGCCCCGGCGGCCATCAGGTCGGAGGCGCAGAAGACCGCGTCCAGGTCCGGCCGCCGGCGCAGCAGCCCCCGCATGCCCTCATAGCCGCTCTCCTCGGAGTAGTCACCGTAGTGCACCAGGTCCTCGTCATCCGGCCGTCCGGCCGCCCGCAGGCCCTCGCGGTACCCGTCCAGCCGGGACCGGGCACCGTACATGTCCAGCGGGCCGGTGATGGTGGCCACCGTCTGGCGGCCCCGGCCGATCAGGTGCTCCACGGCGAGCTGGGCCCCGCCGACGTTGTCCACGTCCACGTGCGGGAAGGACTCGGCGGCGGACCGGCGGCCGTTCATCACCCCCGGGATGCCGTACTCGGTGAGCTGCTCGGGCAGCGGGTCCTCGCCGTGCAGGGACACCAGCAGCACGCCGTCCACGCGGTTCCCGGCCGCGTACTCGGCGAACCGCTGCCGTTCCTTCGGGCTGCGGATCAGCGTCAGCAGCAGCTGCATGTCGGCATCGGCCAGCACCGCGCTGATGCCCCGGATGATCACGGAGAAGTACGGGTCGTTGAACAGCCGCCCCTCCGTCTCGGGCACCACCAGCGCGATCGCGTCGGCCCGGTTGGCCGCCAGCGCCCGCGCCGCCCGGTGCGGCACATAGCCCAGATCCGCGATGGCCTGCTGCACCACGGTACGCGTCCGGTCGCTCACCCTCGGCGAGCCGTTGATGACGCGGGACACGGTTCCCCGGCCGACTCCGGCACGGGCTGCGACCTGTTCCAGCGTCGGTCTACCGTTGCGTCCGGCACCACGCCTTCCCAATCCCATCGATTTTCCTCCTGTGTGTCGCCCCAGACTCCAACTACATCACGAAAGAGGCGACGTACAGCCCGATGCCTTGACACTTGCTCGCCGCTGGGGAACTCTTCACTTCATCAAGTTTGGGAGCGCTCCCATCCTGCTGAAACCCTACACAACCCGTACGTACCACGCCCGGATCACTCCCCCACAGCCGCACAATCGACCGGGAACGGCACGTCACTGCGCCAGGAGGACGACCACCATGCGCAACACCCCCCGTATGCCGCGAGGCCAGCGCGGCAGGAGCAGCAGAGCGATTGCCGCGGGTCTCGCGGCGATACTGAGCGCCGGTCTGCTCGCCGCCTGTTCGAGCGACGACGGCGGTGAAGGCAGCGGCGACACCGGCGGCAACGGCGGTGACAAGGACCAGATCACCCTCACCATCGGCGTCTTCGGCCAGTTCGGTCTGGAGGAGGCCGGCCTGTACGACGAGTACATGGCCGCCAACCCGCACATCAAGATCGAGCAGACCTCGACCCAGCGGAGCGAGGACTACTGGCCCGCCCTGCTCACCAAGCTTCCGACCGGCAGCGGCCTGATGGACATCCAGGCCGTCGAGGTCGGCAACGTCTACGAGGCGGCCAACGACCTCTCCCAGTACTTCGTGGACCTGCGGGACTACGAAGAGGTGGACACGAGCCACTTCCTGGACTGGAAGGTGGCCCAGGCGACCAGCAACGCGGACGGCAAGATCGTCGGCCTCGGCACCGACATCGGCCCGATGGGCATCTGCTACCGCAAGGACCTGTTCGCGGACGCGGGGCTGCCCACCGACCGCGAAGAGGTCGGCGCCCTGTGGGCGGGCGACTGGTCCGCCTACGTGGAGACCGGCAAGGAGTGGCAGGCCGCCACCACCTCGGACGCCAAGTGGGTGGACGCCGGCGCCGGCATGTTCAACGCCATCGTGAACAGCTTCTCCGAGCGGTACTACAACGCCGACGGCGAGGTCGTCTACGAGGACAGCGAGGGCGTCTCCGCCGCCTGGGACACCACGATGGAGGCCGTCGAGGCGGACCTGACCGCCAAGCACGACCTCTTCTCCGAGGAGTGGAACCAGGGCATGGCCAACGGCGACTTCGCCACCCTGTCCTGCCCGGCCTGGATGCTCGGCTACATCGAGGACAAGTCCGGTGACGAGGGCAAGGGCCAGTGGGACTTCGCCATGGCCCCGCAGCCGGCCAACTGGGGCGGTTCCTTCCTGGCGGTGACCGAGGCCTCCAAGAACAAGGAGGAGGCGGTCAAGCTGATCAACTGGCTGACCGCTCCGGAGCAGCAGGCCAAGCTCTTCACCGAGCGCGGCAGCTACCCCAGCTCCACGACCGCGCAGGAGGACCCGGCCGTGGCCGCGGCCACCCACGCCTACTTCTCCGACGCCCCGATCGGCGAGCTGTTCAAGACCGCCGCGGAGGGCATCCCGACCCTGATCACCGGCCCGCGTGACCAGGTCATCCAGCAGGGTCTGTCCAACGGCATCCTGGTCGCCGAGCGCGAGGGCGTCGACCCCGACACCGCCTGGAGCGACACCGTCAAGGACATCAACAACAAGCTGGACGAGTGACCAGGAATCCGGAATGACGACGGAACACCACCTTGCCGCGCCCCCCTCGGGGGGCGCGGCCCCGCGCCAGGAGCGTCCGCCCGGCCGGCGCCGCTCGGCGCGCAAGGCCCCCGACCCCAAGGCGGCGCGGCGGCGGTCGCTGCGCTACCGGCTCGACACCAAGTACAGCCCCTACGGCTTCATCTCGCCGTTCTTCCTCTTCTTCGCGGCGTTCGGCCTCTTCCCCCTGCTGTTCACCGGCTGGGCGGCCCTGCACCGGTCCCGCCTGCACGCGCCCACCGACATGGAGTGGGCCGGCCTGCACAACTTCACCCGTCTGCTGCAGGACGAGTTCTTCTGGAACTCCCTGAAGAACACCTTCCTCATCGGGATGATCTCCACCGTCCCGCAGCTCCTGATGGCCCTCGGCCTGGCCCACCTGCTGAACTACAAGCTGCGCGCCAGCAACTTCTGGCGGGTCGCGCTGCTGACCCCGTACGCGACCTCGGTGGCGGCGGCCACCCTGGTGTTCGCCCTGCTCTACGGGCGCGACTACGGCATGATCAACTGGGCGCTGGGCCTGGTCGGCATCGACAACATCGACTGGCAGACCGGTGACTGGGTCTCCAAATTCGCCGTGTCGACAATCGTCATCTGGCGGTGGACCGGCTACAACACCCTGATCTATCTGGCGGCCATGCAGGCCGTGCCGTCCGATCTGTACGAGTCCGCGGCGATCGACGGCGCCTCGCGCTGGAAGCAGTTCATCTACGTGACGATCCCGTCACTGCGCCCGACCATCCTGTTCACCGTGGTGGTCTCCACCATCGGGGCGATGCAGCTCTTCGGTGAGCCGCTGCTCTTCGGCAGCGGTGCGGACGGCGGCCCCAGCCACCAGTTCCAGACGATTGGTCTTTACATGTACCAAATCGGCTGGTTCAACTACAACCTGGGGCGGGCATCGGCCATCGCCTGGATGATGTTCCTGATCCTGATCCTCATCGGCCTGATCAACTGGGCGCTGACCAAGTGGGTCAACCGGGCCAGCGGCATCGGCAAGGGGGCTTCCTCATGACGACCTCCGCGCTGGACGAGACCCCCTCTTCCGCGACACCGGCGGCCGGCGGCTCGGGCGCGCACACCGCGCCGCCCGGCGACCGCCGCCGCAAGCGCCCGAGGGCGGGCGGCGCCGGCCGCCAGCTGCACGCCGGCTGGCTGACGTACGCCATCCTGGCCGTCTTCACCTTCATCTCGTTCTTCCCGCTGGTCTGGACGGCCATCGCCGCGTCCCAGAGCAACACCAGGCTCGCCAAGACACCGCCCCCGTTCGTCTTCGGGCCGCGGCTGTGGGAGAACCTGGAGACCGCCTGGAACACCGGTCAGATGGGCAAGGCCCTGTTCAACACCATCTTCGTGGCGAGCTGCATCACCATCTCCACGGTGCTGTTCGCCACCATGGCGGGCTTCGCCTTCGCCAAGCTCCGGTTCAAGGGCCGGAACATCCTGCTGCTGATGGTGATCGGCACCATGATGGTCCCGCCGCAGCTCGGCGTGGTCCCGCTGTACATGGCCGTCGCCGAACTGGGCTGGACCAACCAGCTCCAGGCCGTGATCCTCCCGTTCATGGTGAGCGCCTTCGGCGTGTTCTTCATGCGGCAGTACCTGATCCAGGCGCTGCCCACGGAGCTGATCGAGGCGGCCCGGGTGGACGGCGCGCACAGCCTGCGTGTGCTGTGGCACGTGGTCTTCCCGGTGGCACGGCCGGCCATGGCCGTGCTGGGCATGCTGACCTTCGTGCAGGCCTGGAACGAGTTCCTCTGGCCGATCATCGTGCTGACCCAGGAAAACCCGACGGTCCAGGTGGGCCTGAACGGCCTGGGCCGCGGCTATGTGCCCGACCAGGGCGTGATCATGGCCGGCTCGCTGATCGGCACCCTCCCGCTGCTGATCACCTTCCTGTTGTTCGGCAAGCAGATCGTGGGAGGAATCATGCAGGGAGCGGTCAAGGGCTGACCGTTCGGCTCCGGGGGCGCCGGCGTACCGCGGACGGTACGGGCATACGGCACCGGCGGCGGCGGCGAGCGCAGCGGCCGCGGCCGGGACCCCGGCCGGTCCGGCGTACCCGGCGCCCCGGGGCCGCCCCTGCCTCCGGGGCGGGCGCATGGCCGCACGCAGATGTGCCCGCCGAGCTGCTGCGCAACACACCTCCGAGGTCTGCCCTCGGGGAACCACGACTTCACCGCGACAAATGGGAGCGCTTCCATGACAGAGAGTAACCCACTGGTCTTCCCCGAGGACTTTCTGTGGGGATCGGCCACGGCGGCGTACCAAATCGAGGGCGCCGCGCGCGAGGACGGCCGCACCCCCTCCATCTGGGACACCTTCAGCCACACCCCGGGCAAGGTCCTCGCCGGTGACACCGGCGACGTCGCCTGCGACCACTACCACCGGTGGCGCGAGGACATCGACCTGATGGCCGGCCTGAACCTCCAGGCCTACCGGTTCTCCGTGTCCTGGTCGCGGGTGCAGCCCACCGGCCGCGGCCCCGCCGTGCAGCGCGGGCTGGACTTCTACCGGCAGCTCGCCGACGGCCTGCTGGAGCGCGGCATCATGCCCGCCGTCACCCTCTACCACTGGGACCTCCCGCAGGAACTGGAGGACGCCGGCGGCTGGCCCGAGCGCGACACCGCCAAGCGGTTCGCCGACTACGCCCGCCTGGTCGGCGAGGCGCTCGGCGACCGGGTCTCCATGTGGATCACCCTCAACGAGCCCTGGTGCAGCGCCTTCCTCGGCTACGGCTCCGGCGTGCACGCGCCCGGCCGCACCGAGCCCGAGGCCGTGCTCCGCTCCGCCCACCACCTCAACCTCGGCCACGGCCTCGGCGTGCAGGCACTGCGCGAGGTGCTGCCGCGCGACGCCCAGGTGGCGATCACCCTCAACCCGGCGGCGGTGCGGCCCAAGACCCAGTCGCCGGAGGACGTGGACGCGCAGCGGCGGGTGGACGCCCTGCAGAACCGCATCTGGAGCGGGCCGATCCTGCACGGCCGCTACCCGGCCGACCTGATCGCCGACACCTCCCGGGTCTCCGACTGGAGCTTCGTCAAGGACGGCGACGAGGCCACCATCCGGCAGCCCCTGGACTACCTCGGCATCAACTACTACTCGCCGACCATCGTCTCGGCCTCCACGCCGGGCAGCTCCAACGCGCGCAACGACGGCCACGGCGCCTCCGACCACTCCCCGTGGGTGGCCGCCGAGGACATCGAGTTCCACCAGGCGCCCGGGCCGCAGACCGAGATGGGCTGGTCCATCGACCCGACCGGCATGACCGACCTGCTGATGCGCTTCCACAACGAGGCGCCGGGGCTGCCGCTGTACGTCACCGAGAACGGCGCGGCCTTCGACGACAAGCCGGACGCGGACGGCTCGGTCCACGACCCGGACCGCATCGCCTACCTGCACGGGCACCTGGCCGCGGTGCACTCGGCGATCGAGCAGGGCGCGGACGTGCGCGGCTACTTCCTGTGGTCGCTGCTGGACAACTTCGAGTGGGCCTACGGCTACAGCAAGCGGTTCGGCATCACCCACGTGGACTTCGACACCCAGGCGCGCACCCCCAAGGACAGCGCCAAGTGGTACGCGCGGGTCATCGCCTCCGGCGAGCTGCCTCCGCTGCCCTGAACCGGGACGGCCCCGGGGCAGGGGCACACAGGCACGGACCCGGCGGAGCCGCACCGCCGGGTCCGTCCCCCGTTCCGGGCCACCGCTCCCCGCGGCACCACAGCGCGGGGCGCCGCGGCCCGGCAGCCGGCGGACCCGGCAGGCGCCCGCGTCAGCGGGAGCGGTGGGCCGGGGCGGTGCGGCGGCGGGCCGGCGGACGGCGGCGCCGCCCGTCGCGGGCCAGCCAGACCCGGATCTCCGCCCCGCCCAGCACCGACTGCCCGATCCGCACATCCCCGCCGGTGGCCTCGGCCACCCGCCGGACGATGTCCAGCCCCAGCCCTGTCGACCCCGGCCCGCCGTCGCCGATGCCGCGCCGCACCGCCGTGTCCGGGTCGGCGATGCCCGGCCCCGCGTCCGAGACCAGCACGATCGCCCCGCTGCTGCCGTCGCCGCTGTGCACGTCCACCGAGAAGGCCGTGCCCACCGGGGTGTGCCGGAAGACATTGCCCAGCATGGCGTCGAGCGCCGCCGCCAGATCGGCCCGCGGCACCGGAACCCGTACCGGCCGGTCCACCCCGGCCAGCCGGGCCTCCCGCGCCTCGTCCTCGGCCAGCGCCGACCAGAACGCCATCCGTTCGCGCACCACCTCGGCCAGGTCCGTCTCCCGGGACGCCCCGTCCTCCTGGAGCGCGGGCCGGTGCTCCCGCGCGGTGGCGATGATCAGGTCGACCTCCTGCTCCAGCCGGTCCACGGCCTGCCGGGTCTGCTCGGCCGCCACGTCGTCGCCCAGCGAGGCCGCGTTCAGCCGCAGCACGGTCAGCGGAGTGCGCAGCCGGTGCGACAGGTCGGCGGCCATCTCCCGCTCCCCGGCGAGCAGTTGCGTCACCTGCCGGGCCATGGCGTTGAACGCCACCGCCGCCGACCGCAGTTCGGCCGGCCCGTCCTCCGGCACCCGCACGTTCAGCCGTCCCTCGCCCAGTTCGCGCGCCGCCTCGGCCAGGCGCTCGGCCGGCTGCACCGTGCGCCGCCCCAGCCGGTCGGCGATCGCCACCGAGCCCACGATCAGCCCGATGCCGGTCACGGCCAGCACCAGCCAGGCCATGGTCACGCCCCGGGACAGTTCGCCGTCCGGGACGAACACCTCCACCACCGCGATCCGCCCGCCGCCCACCGCGATCGGCTGGAGCAGCGAGATGCCGCCCGGCACCGCGCGGAACGCCGCCCGCCCCCGGGCGGCCGTGGCCACCAGCTCCTGTTCCGGCGCCCGGTGGCCGCCGACCACCAGCGGTTCGCCCTCCCCGGCCACCGGCACCCGGACGGCGATCCGCCCGGCCGAGCCCGCGTCCGTGGAGGCCATGGCGCGCTGAAGCTGCCCCCGGTCGGTGGTGATGGCCAGCAGCGGCGCGATGGCGGCGGCCTGCCGCTCGGCGTTGCTCAGCGCCCGGTCCCGGGCCATCTCCTTGACCACCAGGCCCAGCGGCACGGCGAAGGCCAGCACCACCATGCTGGTGACCGCAAGAGAGATCCGGACGAGCGCCCATCTCATGGCAGCGGCTCCGGTGCCTCAAGTTTCACGCCCACGCCGCGCAGCGTGTGCAGATAGCGCGGCCGGGCGGCGGTCTCGCCGAGCTTCCGGCGCAGCCAGGACAGGTGCACGTCAATCGTCTGGTCGTCGCCGTAGGACTGCCGCCACACCTCGGTCAGCAGTTCCTTGCGGGAGACCACCACACCGGGCCGCTGGGCGAGGAAGGCCAGCAGGTCGAACTCACGGCGGGTCAGGTCCAGCGGTGCGCCGTCGAGCTGGGCCTGGCGGCGCAGGGGATCGACCACCAGGCCGCCCACCCGTACCGTGCGGTCCTGCGGGACGGGGCCGGAGCGGGCGCCGGCCCGGCGCAGCACGGCCGCCATGCGGGCCGAGAGATGCTCCACGGAGAAGGGTTTGACCAGGTAGTCGTCGGCTCCGGCGTGCAGCAGGCGGACGATCTCGGACTCGTCGTCGCGTGCGGTGGCGATGATCACCGGTACGTCGGTGACGCCCCGGAGCATCTTCAGGGCCTCGGAGCCGTCCAGGTCCGGCAGGCCCAGATCCAGGATGACCAGCTCGAAGCCGAGTTGGGACACCTCCCGCAGGGCCTCCAGGGCCGTGCCGACGCTCCGGACGGTGTGTCCGGCATCGGTGAGATGCCTGATCAGGGCGGAGCGGACGATGGGGTCGTCCTCGACCACTAGCACATGCGCCATGGGCGGCACCGTACGCCATTAGAGTGATGCAGGTGCAACGTCCTCTGGTGCACGCCGGACTGTGGGCAGCAGCGACCTGGGCGGCCGTGATGCTGTCGTGGTTCGGTGTGTCCTCGGTGCTCAAGGGCACGGTGTACGACCCGCCGAAGGCCCTCTCGGTCTCCGCCGACGCGGACTGGGAGGAGGCGGGCGCACGGCTGCCCGACGTCTCCTCCACACAGCGCCCGCGCCCGGAGGACCTGGGCGAGGGAGCCGGCGGTTCCCCCTCGGCGGAGACGGACGGCCGGGGCGACGGGTACGGACCCGGGGACGGGGCGCACCGGGAGGACTCGCCCCCCGCCATGGGCGGCGGCGGGCCGGACGCCGCCCGGGACGGCGACGGGGGCGGGGACGGGGACGGCTCCGATCCGCCGGGCACGCCGGACGAGCCGGGCGGCACACTCCGGGACGGGGAGGCCGGGGCAGAGGCCGAGCCCGAGTCCGAGGCCGGGTCCGCCTACGGCACCGTGGAGACGGTCGCCACGGACGGCGGCCGGGTGGTGCTGGACCTGCGGAAGGACTACGCCGAACTGGTGTCGGCGGCCCCGGAGGCCGGGTGGGAGATGCAGGTGTGGGACGAGGACACCTGGATCCGGGTCACCTTCTCCCGGAACGACCGCGCCATCTCCGTCTTCTGCGTCTGGAACGGCCACCCCCCGGCGATCGAGGAATACGAGGATTAGCCCGGCGCGGGGCCGGGCTGCCGGAGACGGTCAGTCGCAGGCCGCGGGGGTGAGCCTCCCGGCGCCCGCCGGAAGGGTCAGTGACTGTCCCGGTTGCAGCCGGGTGCCGCGCAGCCGGTTGACCGCGGCCAGTTCCTCCACGGTGGTGCGGTAGCGGCAGGCCAGCGCCCACAGGGTGTCCCCGGCCCGGACGGTCACCACCCCGGGTTCCGGCGGTGCACTCCCGCCGCCGGTGCCCGGACGCTCCCCGGCACATCCCCCGTCGGCCGTGGCCGCGGGCGCCGCGGCGCAGCCGGAGGCCGACGGCGACGGCGACGGCCCGGTCCGGTCCGGGTCGTCCCGGACGGCCGGCGGCACGGACAGCGAGGGCTCCGGCACCGGTTCCTGTGCGGTCGGCTCGGACAGCGGACTGCGCGGCGGCTCACAGGCGGCATAGCCGAGGAACAGCACGACCCCGGCCAGCCCGGCCGCCACGTACCAGCCGCGGTGCAGCGGATGCCGGTGCGCGGAGTGTTCCTCCGGCGGCGGCCAGTCACCGGGCGGCCGGTCCAGCGGCAGCGCCAGATTCACCCCGGAGAGGGTGAGCAGGAAACGGAGCCGGGGCACGGCCGTGGGATCGTCCAGGACGTCGGCGGCCAGCCGGACGGCCTCCTCGGCCTCGCTGTCGTAGGTGACCAGCCGGGGCGGGCCGAGCCAGGAGACCACCCAGCCGGCGCGGCCGGCCGCGGCCAGGCCGCGGCCGGTGAGGGCCCGCAGCGCGGCCTCGGGGGCGGCCTCGCCCAGTTCGCCCCACTGGCGTTCGCCCCAGCCGGTGTCCTCCAGGATCGCGGCGAGTTCCTCGTGGCGTCCGTCGGCCAGCAGGTCGAGCACGCCGTTCAGGGTCGGTGTGCACCGGGGCAGGTAGCCGAGGGCGTCGTGCAGATCGGCCAGGGCGGAGTGGGTGTGCAGCACGGCCGCCTCGTCCGTCCAGTCCTGCCAGGGCAGGGGCCGCGCGGTGCCGAGCAGGTGTGCCCACGCGGTCCGGGGCACCGGCTCGGCCGGACCGTACGGTGCGACGGCCACCGGCCCGGCCGGTGCGGGCCCGGCCGGCTGCCGGGCAGCCCCGCCCGCGCCGGGCTCCCCGGCGGCCAGCCGGGCCAGGCGGCGCGGCAGCCCCGGAACGGTCTGCGGCAGGGACTCCTGCCAGTGCGCAAGCCCGGCCTCGTAGTCGGGGTCGGTGAGCATGGCGGCGAAGGCACGCAGCGGCTCGTCGGGCACCCGGCCGGCCCGGCGCATCGGGTCCAGGAACCGGGTGCGGAAGTCCTCCCAGGCGGCGGCCAGCAGGGCGGTCGCGGCCAGCGAACGGGCGGCCGGGCGCCGCCCGGTGACGGCGGCGGCCAGCGCGTCGGCGGCATAGTCCTGGCGCCGCCGCGCGGGCAGTGAGGCCAGGTCGTGGAGCCGGCAGCACAGCGCGAGGGTGACGTGCTGGAGCCGGTGCCAGGGGGCGGTGCGCCGGTGCCCGGCCCCGGCCGCGCGCAGTTCCTCGCGCAGCTCCCGCAGGGCGGCCGCGCCGCGGCGGACCGCCGGGACCGGGTCCCGGTGCGTACGGCCGGCGTGCGCCAGCTCCCGGCACAGCACGGCCCGCAGCTCCTCGGGCGGCAGCCCGGCCAGCAGCGGGACCCCGAGGTAGAGGCAGGACCCGGCCGGGCCGTGCCGCGGCCGCCGGAGGAACCGCCCCGGGGACCGCCGCACGGGCCGCCGCACGGGCCGTATCCGCCCGGCCGGTACGACGGTGGTGAAGGCGGCGGGGCGCAGGGTGAGCCGGATGCGGTCGGGGACCGGGGTACCCGCGGCCTCGGCCAGGGCGGTGACGGTGCGCCACAGCCCCGGTGCCTCGTCCCGGCCCAGCGGGGCCGATTCCGGCAGCGGGTGGCGGTGCCGGCCGGACGCGGCGAGCAGCGCGCGCAGCAGCGCCCACCAGACCGGCAGCACCGGCAGGCCCAGGACCAGCGGCACCGGCCCGTACGCCGCGACGGCCGCCGGCACCAGCGCCGGGCAGCCGGCGACCAGCGCCCAGCCGGCCGCGTGGAACCCGGCGACCGGCAGCAGCGCAGGGAGTTCACGCAGCACGGCCTTCACTTCCGCACCACCTCCTGCCGCGGCCGGGGCCGGCCCGGCTCCGGCGGCCGGGACTCGGCGCACTGGAAACCATACGCACCCGGGCCCGGCGCAACACCGCAAACCTCCCACTTTGGCGCGCGTCCCGCGCAGCCCGGCCGAAACACCGGGGCGGCGGACGGGCCCGGCTCAGCCGAAGGTGCCCGGCGGAGGCGGCGGGGACGCGGTCGCCGTGGCGTCGGTGACCACCGGCGCTCCGGCCGCGAAGTCCCGCAGCCCGGTGCCGGACAGGACCCGGCCGGGATGCGGATCGCCGGCCGCCCGCCGGGTGAGCTCCGCCACCGGCAGCGGGCCGTCCGCGGCCACCAGCACCGCGTTGCCGAAGCGCCGGGCGCGCAGCACCGCCGGATCGGCGATCAGCGCGCACTCGGCGAACCGGCTCCGCAGCGTGGCCGCCTGCGCCCGCAGATGACGCAGCGGCGGCCCGTCGGTGAGGTTCGCCGTGTACCAGCCGCCCGGCCGCAGCACCCGCCGTACCGCGTCGAGGAACTCCCCGCTGGTGAGATGCGCCGGGGTCCGGGCCCCGGCGAAGACGTCCGCGATGACGAGATCGGCCCAGCCCTGCGGCAGCCGCTCCAGCGCCTGGCGGGCATCCGCGCCCCGTACCCGTATCCGGGCACCGTCCGGCAGCGGCAGATGCTTCCGGACGAAGCCGGTGAGCAGGGTGTCGGACTCCACCGCCTGCTGCACCGAGCGCGGCCGGGTGGCCGCCAGATAGCGGGCAAGCGTGAGCGCGCCGCCGCCCAGGTGCAGTACGGCCAGCGGCCGTCCCGCGGGCGCGGCGAGATCCGCGGCATGGCCCAGCCGGCGCTGGTACTCGAAGGCGAGGCGGGTGGGCTCGGCCAGGTCGACATGCGACTGCGGAGCGCCGTCGATCAGCAGCTCCCAGGCCTCCGGGCGGTCCGGATCGGGCACCAGTTCGGCGGTGCCGCCCCGCACCTCGGCGGTCACCGGGATGCGCCGCATCCGGCCGCCGCCGGTCCTGTTCCTCCTGGCCATGCCCACCAGTATCGCCCTGCCGGGCGCGGCGTCGGCCGGCCCGCCGGCCGGGCCGCCGGGTGGAGTGCCGTACGGTCAGCCGAGGCCGGAGACGTGGCCGGCCCGCTCGGCGGCGCGCAGGGTGCGGGCCGCCTCGCCGAGCGCGTCCCGCAGCTCCTCGGGGGCGGTGGCCAGCACCTTGGTGCTGCCGGGCGGCAGCACCCATCCGGCGCCGATCACCGGCGGCCGGTCGGTGCCGCGCACCGGGTTGTACGTCTGGGTGCAGGCGCTGCCGGGCAGATCCCAGGACTCCCAGGTCCCGGGCGGGACCAGGAAGCCGACGGTGTCGCCGTCCCGGTCGTGGAGCACCGGTCCGACCTCACTGCGCAGCCGCAGGATGTCGACGGCCTCCAGCCCTTCCCGGGCCGGCACGGTGACCAGGTCCCAGGGACGGTCCGCGCCCGGCGGGCCGGACGGGCCGGAGCCGGTGAGGGGGGCGGGGGCAGAAGTGGGGGAAGTGGGGGTGGGGGCAGTACGGCGCCGGGCCGTCACGCCCGCTCCTGAGGTGTTCAGCATCGGAAGCCTCCTCCGCTGTCGGTCCTGTCATGTCCAACGGAGAAGTCCGTCAAGAGCTACGCCCGAGGCATGCCGCAAAGGATGGCATTTCATGGCAGATCCTGGGTGGGATATCCGGTTTGTCACCAAACCGGCTGTGTGACACCCCCTCGGCCCGGTACCTTCCGGCCATGACGTCGGCATCATCAGCGTCACCGGGAACGGCCGGGGCAGGACCTCCCGTTCCCAACCTGATCTTCCGCGCGCTGCGCGGCGACCGGTCGCCGGCCGAGTTCGCGGCGGCCGTGCGGCGGGCCGCCCGGGAGATCGGGGAACGGGTGTCGTGCGACGCCCGTTACATCGGCCGGGTGGAGGCCGGCGAGATCCGCTGCCCCAACTACGCCTATGAGCGGGTCTTCCGGCACATGTTCCCGGACCGCACGCTGACCGACCTGGGCTTCGCCCCCAGGCAGGCGGTGCGCGGCCGGGCCGGCCGGGCCAACCCCGGCGCGGCGGCCGGCGGGCCGCCGACGGCAGCGTCGCCGAAGCCGGGGACGGGGCCGGGGCCGGGGCCGGGGGCGGAAAGTGAACCGGGACCCCTTGCCATGCGTGGCAGTTCGGGGAACATCTTGACGCAACAGCAGTCCCCGGAGCACCACAGGCACCTCTCGTTCCGTTCCCCGGCCCCGCGCCCAGGACCCCGGCCCGCCACCACACCGGCAACGACACCGGCAAGGACACAAGAACAGCCAGGACACGCAGCACCTGGACCAGGACCAGAGGAGAGCGACGTGCTACGTCGCGCGTTCATGACCGGCGGCCCGGCCGCGGTCGCGGCGCTGGGCCGGCTGTGGCCGGCGCCCGCCTCCGCGGCGGCCGGGCCCGCGCCGGTCCGCGTCGGCGAGCCGGAGGTGGGCGCGGTCGAGCAGACCGTGCGCGCCATCCGGCTGGTCGACGACCGCCACGGCGCCGACGGGATCTACCGGCAGGCCGGTGAATCCCTGCGCCACGCCTACCACTTGCTCGACACCGGAGCCCGCCGCCAGGACCTCAGCGACCGGCTGCACAACGGGGCCGGCGAACTCGCCGTCTCCGTCGGCTGGCTGGCCCACGACTCCGGCCGGATCACCGATGCCCGCTCGTACTACGCGGAGGCCCTGGCCACCGCGCGGATGAACGGGGACGCGGCCCTGGAGGCGCATGCCTTCTGCAACACCGCCTTCCTGGCCGGGGACTCCGGCCGTCACCGGGAGGCGGTCCGGGCCGCGCAGGCGGGCCAGCAGGCCGCCCGCGGGCTTCCCTCGGACCAGCTCCGCGCGCTGCTGGCGCTGCGCGAGGCCGGGGGCTGGGCGGGCCAGGGGGACCGCCGCGGCTGCGAACAGGCCCTGTCCCGGGCGGCGTCGCTGTTCGACCGCGGGCCGCGGGCCGAGGACCCGGAGTGGATGTCGTTCTTCGGCCCGGCCGAATACGCCTGGCTGGAGGCGCAGTGCTGGGCGGCGCTCGGCGACTGGCCGCGCGCCGTGCACAGCGCGCGCGAGGCCGCGCGCCTGCAGGAGCCGCACTTCGCCCGCAACCAGGCACTGTTCACCGCGGCGCTGGCCGGGAACCTGGCCCGCGGCGGGCAGCCGGAGGAGGCCGCCGCGGCCGGGCAGGACGCCCTGGATCTGCTGGCGCAGGTCGGTTCGGCCCGTATCACCGGCATGCTGCGGGACACCGCGCGGCTGCTGGGGCCGTATGCGGCCGGGAGCCCCGAGGTCGCCGCCTTCCTCTCCCGCATCCCCCGCTGACCGCCCGGCGCGCGGCGCGCGGCACTCCGCGCGGCGCGGGGCGGGGACAGCGGTCAGTCGAGGTGGCCGGTGTCGTTCCAGCGGGCGATCACCGGGACGCCGTACGCCCAGCCGAGCACCGAGAGCGAGGCCGGGGACAGCCGGATGCGCTCCGCGAAGGCCACCTCGCAGCCCAGCCACCGCGCCGCCACCGCCCGCAGCATGTGCCCGTGCCCGAACAGCGCCACGTCCCGGTCCCCGACGGCGTCCGAGCGCGTCCAGGCCACCACCTCGTCGGCCCGTGCGGTGATCCCGGCGATCGTCTCGCCGCCGGTCACGCCGTCCCGCCAGACCGTCCAGCCGGCCCCGCGCACGGCCCGGATCTGCTCCGGGGTGCGGCCCTCCTCGGCGCCGTAGTCGTACTCCAGCAGGGCGTCCCAGGGCTCGGCGCGGTCGCCGAAGCCGGCCAGCTCGCAGGTCTCGCGGGCGCGGGAGAGCGGGCTGGTGCGCACCAGCGCACCCGGCAGCCCGTTCCAGGGGGCGCCGCGCAGCCGCTCGCCGACCGCCTTGGCCATGGTGCGGCCCTCGTCCAGCAGCGGCACATCGGTGCGGCCGGTGTGCCGGCCGCTCACCGACCACGCGGTCTCGCCGTGCCGTACGAGCAGGATGCGCCGTGCCATGGTTGCTCTCTTCTCTTCCTCTGGTTCCTCTGGTTCCTCCGGCTTTCCGCCGGTTCACCCGGCCCCCGGGGGCTGCCGGGCGCTCGGAACCGCCGGGAGACATACCGGTTCATGATGCCCGAGGCAACCGTTCGCCCCTCCCCCGGCGTCTGCCTCGCTGTCCGACGGCATACCGTAGGCCGGTCGTCCGCACCGGCGCACGTCATGGACGGACCGCGCGCACACCGTACGCCTGTCGATGTTGTCGATGTTCTGGAGAGCCCATGCCGAGTGTCCGGCCCCGCTGGTGGACCGAGCTGCCGCTGATTTTGGTCGTCTACGGTGCCTACTCCGGCGCCCGGCTGCTGGCCCGCGGCGATGTCGGCACGGCGGTGGACAACGGCCTGGCGATCCTGCGGCTGGAGGAAACGCTCTGGCTGCATGCCGAGGTGCCGCTGAACCGGCTCTTCACCGACCATGCCTGGCTGGGCGTGCCCGGGGCGTTCTTCTACGCGGCGCTGCACTATCTGGTGACCCCGGTGGTGCTGGTGTGGCTGTTCCGGCGGCACGGCACCGAGTACCGCCGCCAGCGCACCTGGCTGATGGTCTCCACGCTGACCGGACTGATCGGCTTCACCCTGATGCCGACCTGCCCGCCCCGGCTGCTCGGTCCCGGCCATGGCTACGCCTTCACCGACAGCCTGGCCCAGTACAGCGACTGGGGCTGGTGGTCGGACGCGGCCAGCGCGCCCAGCGGCCTGGGGTACATGACCAACCAGTACGCGGCCATGCCGAGCCTGCACGTGGGCTGGGCGCTGTGGTGCGGGATCGTGCTCTGGCGGTTCGGTTCCGGCCGGCCCCCGGTGCGGGCCGCCGCGGTGGGGTACCCGGTGCTGACCACGGTGGTGGTGATGGGCACCGCCAACCACTACTTCCTGGACGCGGCGGCGGGGGTGTTGGTGATGGGAACCGGCTGGCTGCTGGCGGAGCCGGCGATGCGCCTGGCCGACCGGGCCAAGGCCCGCCTCGGCCTGCCCGGCGCCGCGGCCGTCCCTGGTGCGGCGGGCGCGGCGGGAGCGACGGGCGTGGCCGGTGCGGTGGGTGCGGCCGGTGCGGTGGGAATTCCCGTGCAGCGGGGAGCGGCGGGGCAGGAAGCCGTCGCACCGGCGGAGTCCGCAAACGGCACGGCACGGCACAATGGACCGAGCCACGGGGGCGGGACCACGCCTGCCCTGGCCGGGCACCGCTCCTCCGGGGAGTCCCCGGCACGGCCCGCGTCCGGCGGGCGGCCCGGCACCGATCCCCAGGGAGGCGATCCGCTCTGATGTCCCAGCCCCAGCCCGGCCGGAATCCCGAGCGGCGCGACGGACCGCCGCGTCACCGCCGTCCGGCGGCACTCTTCTTCGAGCCGGCCTCCGCGGAGCCGGAGCGCGAGCACTTCTTCGACCTGGAGTCCCTCACGGACGCCGGGGAGCTGCTGGGCCGGGCCACCGAGCTGGCGCTGGCCTTCCAGGCGGCGGCCGACCGGGCGGTGGATTACCAGGCGATGGCCGCGGCCCAGCTGGCCGATCCGGGGCGCTTCGACCGGCTGACGGCCGAGGACATCGCGGAGCGGGCGGGCTGGACCGCGGACTACGCCCGCAAGATGATCGAGTTCGGCCGCGAGCTGGAGCGGCGCGAACCCGGGGAGTAACCGATTTTGGCGCTCCCCCACGGGGGTGTTAACGTTTTCCCTGTCGACAGCAGTGTCGACGGGCGCCGCTAGCTCAGTTGGTTAGAGCAGCTGACTCTTAATCAGCGGGTCCGGGGTTCGAGTCCCTGGCGGCGTACCGGGAGCCGGGGTCCCACTCGCCGCGCGAGTGGGACCCCGGCTTGTGTCGCAGGGGCCCCGGCCGGTGCGGGGGAAACGATTCTTCAGTGGCGGACGATCTTCAGATGCCAACCGCCGGTGGAGGTCGGCTCGCCGACCTCGAAGCGCACCCCGCGCTCCGCGTCCCAGTAGCTCTCACCGGCGGCCAGCGGCGCGTCCGCCAGCCTCGGGTGCACCGAGCGGCCGTGGCAGGCGCCGGTGCCGGGATGGCCGTCGAGCACCTCGACGGGCCCCTGCGCGGACGGCACATCGCTGCGCACCCGGTACAGCAGGACCCCTTCCGAGCAGGCGTCCGCATCATTGCCGGTGGCGGTCCTGGCCTCGGCGACCAGCGCCTCGCTGGGGCCGGTGCGCACCACCACCATCCGGGTGTCGCCCTCCGGGTCCACCGGGTCCAGCGGGGCGCCCAGCGGCTGCAGCGTGTGCAGGGTGACGCCGGGCGCGCTGACGCAGTCCACATGCTCGGCGGTGAGCCAGCCCAGCTTCCACTTGTGCCAGCCGAACGGATCGGGCGCCAGTCCGAACTGGCTGCCCATGACGTCCCAGTCCCCCACATGGGTGTCCCAGTCACCGTTCGAGGCGTCCGGACGCCGGTAGAGGTCGGGCAGATCGAACACATGACCGGTCTCGTGGGCCAGCACATTGCGGTCCGGCGGAGTCTGTTCAAAAACGGTCACCAGCCGTCGAATCTCGGCACCGCCGACGCTGACCGGCCGATCGAAGTTGACCACCTTGGTGGCGTCGGCGTCCACCCCGGGGGCGCCGGGATCGGCGACCAGATAGATGACGTCGTAGGCGGCGAAGTCGACCAGCGGCTCCAGCACCCGCAGCGCGTCCCGCAGATACGCGGAGCGCTGCTCGGGCGCCCAGTCCCGCCGGATGCCGTAGGCGGCGGACTCCCGGGGCATCGGCACCCAGTCCGGGGCCACCTCGGCGTGCAGCCGGAACTGCCCGTACGAGGCGCGGCCGAAGAAGTCGGCGGTGGCCGGGAAGTAGTGGCCGGCCAGGGCCTCCGGCGTGACGGAGGGCTCGGCGTCCGGGAAGGACAGGAAGAACATCGCCGCCCGCAGGTCCCGGTCCGGTCGCGGGTAGTGCTCGTTCCAGGTGTCCAGGCCCAGCGAGTGGTGCACGGAGTGGCGAGGCAGGCTGCACGGCTCGTCGGCCCGCGCGTTCTCACCCGGCCCGGCCATGGAGCCGGCGCCGATCAGCACGGAGACGCACCCGATGACCAGGCCCGGCCGGCGGTACAGCGGCCGGCGCGCCCGGCGCCACCCGGTGCCGGAACGGTTCTCCCGCCGCTCCTGCTCATGCCCCATATGCCCCATTGCCACCTCCCGTCCCGCCGGTGCCGGCAGTGACGACTTCTGCACCACTTTGATGTGAAGTGCGGACTTCTGTCGTACCGCCGTAGCCCACTCGGGTCATCCGCAGAATGACTACGGTGCGTATCGAACAGTCGGGAACGGTCGGGAGGGCGCAGCCGCCACGCAGAAACGGTCATCCGGCACTGCGGCGCCGCATGCACCGCACAACTGCCGCCCGGAAGGCGGCACCGGGACGTCGAACACGCATCGGCCGGCCGCGTCGAATGTGTCGAATGGGTGTCGGAGCCACTGCGCAGCGTCGATGAAGAGACGATTCGGGGCACTGGATAGCGCCGTCCGGTGGCTCTATGATCGCCACACTTCCGGCGCGGTTGCCCTCGGACACCCGGCGGGCGCGCCGGGGAGCACCCCGCCACGGCCTTAAGCGCGCGGCCCACCCCACCGGGAGCCATCGGTGAACGGACCCCTGAGCACCAAACCCGATTTCCTCACGGAGAGTGACAAGCGAGCCGCCTTCCGGGCCGCGTTCCACGCCGCCCGGCCGCCGATGGCCATGCTCGGCCCGGACGGGCGGGTACTCGCCGCCAACCCGGCGCTGGGGCGCCTGCTGGGCGCCGATCCGGACGGGCTGGCCGGGATGCCGGCCGACCATTTCCCGGCCCTGGCCCTCGCCCTGGACGCCCTGCACGCCCCGACCCCCCAGCCGCCCTCCGCGCCGGCTTCTCCGCCGCCGCCGTCCGGCGGTTCCCCGGCCACCGGGCCCCGGCGCGCCGCCCCGCAGCCGGACACCCGCTCGGCCGGGCCCGTCCGCCGTCTGAAACACGCGGACGGCCATTCCGTCTGGGCCGAGATCTCACTCACCACCCTCACCTCCTCCGGGGTGCGGCTGCTCACCCTCACCGACGTCGGGGAACGCCGGGACCTGCAGGCCCGGCTGCGCCACCTCCAGGAGCACGACCCGGTCACGCGGCTGCCCAACCGCACCCTGTTCTTCGAGCGGCTGGCCGCCGCGCTCACCGAGTCCGCCACCGGCCGGATCGGCCTGTGCTACCTGGATCTGGACGGCTTCAAAGCGGTCAACGACACCCTCGGCCACCGGCTCGGCGACCGTCTGCTGCGCGCGGTCGGCACCCGCCTGGCACGCAGCGGCGACGGCAGCCACCTGGTGGCCCGGCTCGGCGGGGACGAGTTCGCACTCCTGGTGGAGTCCTCCTCCGGTACCGAGGAGCTGACCCGGCTGGCCGCCGCCGTGCTGGACGAACTCCAGCGGCCGTTCGACATCAACGGCCACCGGCTGGCCGTGTCCGCCTCCATCGGCGTGGTGGAGCGGGAGTGCGCGGGCACCACCGTCACCGGCCTGATGCAGGCCGCCGACACCACGCTCTACTGGGCCAAGGCCGACGGCCGGGCCCGCTGGACCCTGTTCGACCCGGAGCGCAACGCGCACCGGATGACCCGCCAGTCGCTCTCCGCCACCCTGCGCCCGGCCGTGGAGCGCGGCGAGTTCCTGCTGGAGTACCAGCCCATCGTCTCGCTGGCCGACAACACCCTGCGCGGCGCCGAGGCCCTGGTGCGCTGGCAGCACCCGCAGTACGGGCGGCTCGGGCCGGACCGTTTCATCGGTCTGGCCGAGGAGACCGGCGCGATCGTGCCGCTGGGCCGCTGGGCGCTGGCCGAGGCGTGCCGCCAGGCCAGTCACTGGCGGCGGCTGTACCCGGACCCGCCGCTGTACGTCAGCGTCAACGTGGCGGTGCGCCAGGTGTGGGACTCCGACCTGGTGGCGGATGTGGCGCGGGTGCTGGACCAGACCGGCCTGCCCTCCGGGCTGCTCCAGCTGGAACTGACCGAGTCGGCGGTGATGGGTTCGGCCGGGCGTCCGCTCCAGGCCCTTCAGGAGCTGTCCGACATGGGTGTGCGGATCGCCATCGACGACTTCGGCACCGGCTACTCCAACCTCGCCTATCTCAGCCGGCTGCCGGTGCGCGGCCTGAAGCTGGACGGCACGTTCGTGCGCGGCTTCCGCACCGCCCGGCATCTCAACCCGGCCGACGAGACCATCGTCACGGCGCTGGTGCAGCTGGCCCACTCGCTGGGGCTGACGGTCACCGCCGAGTGCGTGGAGGGCGCGGCCCAGGCGGAGCGGCTCAAGCGGATCGGCTGCGACACCGGCCAGGGCTGGCACTACTCCCGGCCGATGCCGCCGGAGGTGATGCTCCAGCTCATCGCGCGCACCCTCCGCCGCCGCTGACCCGCCCGCCGGCCGGCCCGACGGGACGGACGACGGGACGGACGACGGGACGGCCGGGAGCCCGCGCGGGCTCAGCCGGCGAAGAGCGTGCCCAGGGCCGGGCACACGGCCCGGCGCTCCGGCCACAGCAGCCGCAGCCCCTCCCAGACGGTGACCTGAACGGCGGTCAGCACCGGCTTGCCCAGTTCGCGCTCCAGCTCCGGCAGACAGCCGACGGTGTGCAGCGCGGTGTCCGGCACCAGGACGGCATCGGCGTCCGGACGGTCCCCGGCCCGGACCAGCCGCAGCACCTCCTCCGGCCCCCAGGTGCCCACCTCCGCCGCGGTGATGATCCCGGCCGACCGCACCCCGGTCACCGTGAAACCGGCGTCGCCCAGGAACTTCCCGAACAGCCCGGCCACGTCCCCGGGATAGGTGGCGGCCACCGCCACCCGGCTGACGCCGACCGCCCGCGCGGCATGGACGAAGGCGAAGGAGGTACTGGAGGCGGGCCGGCCGCCGGCCGCCGCGGCCAGCGCCCGGACCTGCTCCCGCGCGCCCGACCAGCCGCGGACGAAGCTGCCACTGGTGCAGGCCCAGAGCACCGCACCGGCACCGGCCGCGTCCGGTCCGGCCAGCCCCGCGCTCAGCCGGGCCGCCGCGCCCATCTCCAGCAGCGCGTCCACCCGGTGTGCGTCGGTCCCGATGTCGGTGTGCAGCACCGGCAGCCGCACCCGGGTGCCGGCGGCGCGCAACAGCCGGGCCGCCCGGGGGAAGTCGTCCTCGGCCGAATGCCCGGGGTACAGGAACGCGACCGCCTCCGCCGCCCGGTCCACGGCGGCGTCCCGCGGCTGCCGCTCCGCCTCGGCGGTGTCCCGGCCGACGGCCGCGTCACCCGCCGTCCCGGTCCCCGGTTCCCTCACCGCTTCCGGCACGGTCCCGGTCTCGCTCCCGGTCTCGGTCCCGGTCTCGGTCCCGGCGGCGCTCCCCGTGGCGCTCCCGGTGGCGGTCCCGGCATCGGTCACTGTCTCGGTCGGCACGCCGAACGCGCGCATGGGCATCTCTCTCCCGTCGTCGTGCTCCCGCCCGCCGGCCGGGTGCGCCGGCGGGCCGTCGTCCGCTCCTCCTCGCCGGCTCAGACCGGTGGCGCGGGGCCTTCCTCCTGCCGCGGCAGCTCCGGCTCCACGGGCGCGGCCGGCAGCCCGGTCAGCCCGTCCACCAGCCCGGCCGTGGTACCGGAGCCGAACCGCGCCTCCGGGTCGAGCAGATACTGATAGGGCCCCACCGCGGCATGGCCGGCGCGCCGCAGCACATCCCACATCGTCACCTGGTTGGCCGAGACCACCGGGATGCGCAGCTCGGCCTCCAGCTGCGGGATCAGGTCGTAGGTGTGCAGATTGGTGCAGCTGATGAACAGCGCCTCGGGCGGCGCGGTGACCGCCGCCATGGTGGCGCGGGCCAGCTCGATCACCTCCCGGTGCGGCACCCGCCAGATCTCTCCGGTCAGCCCGAGCTGGCCGTGCCCGCACACCTCGATGCCGGCCTCGGCCAGGTACTCCACCAGCACCGAGGTGACCGAGGAGGTGTACGGGGTGATCACCGCGATGCGGCGGGCCCGCAGCTCGTACAGGGCGGACAGCATCGCGCCGGAGGAGGTCACCGCGGGCACCTCCCCGCCCTCCCGCGTCATCACCCTGGTCATGGTGCGCTCGCCGGTCAGCCCGCCGACGAAACTGCCCAGGGTGCAGGCATAGGCAAGGGCGCTCGGCCGCACCGCGAACAGCGACCGGACGGCGCTGCGCAGCGTCTCCCGCTCGCTGACTATCCGGGCCAGGTCCAGACCCACCTGTACGGGCACGAACGGAGTCCGGGTCAGATGCAGCGCGACGCCGTCGGGGACCCAGCGCCACAGCTCGCGGTCCAGAGCGAAATCGAAGGGCGCGACGACTCCGATGCCGCACAGCGGCTCCGGGCCGTCGGGGAGCGGGACATCCATACGCACCCCCGGAAAACGCGGGAAGTCGGGCCACGGCATCGGCCGGTGCCTCGTTGACGACGGTAGATTCCGGTACCTACCGTGGCAATCCGGCGTCCAGTGCGACCTTTGTGCGAGCCATGGTCCGGCCATGCAACCAAGCCCTCGTTGCGGAACGGTTTCCCTCTGATGTCACCCCCCTGCGTTGTTGTCCTGGGTGCCGAAGCGGCCCCGGAACGGATGCGTCCGCCCCGGCTCGACCGGCTCGCCGGCCGCGCCACGGTCCGGCATGCCGACGACGGCACCCTGGCCGGCCTGCTGCCCTCGGCCGATGTGCTGCTGGTCTGGGACTTCACCTCGGACGCGGTCCGCCGCGCCTGGCCCGGCAGCGGCCCGCGGCCGGGCTGGGTGCACACCGCCAGCGCCGGGGTGGACCGGCTGCTCTTTCCCGAGCTGGTGCATTCCCCCACCCTGGTGACCAACGCCAGGGGCGTCTTCGACATCCCGATCGCGGAGTACGTGGCCGGGCTGCTGATCGCCATGGCCCGGGAGTTCCCCGCCACGTGGGAGCTCCAGCGGCAGCGGGTCTGGCGCCACCGGGAGACCCGGACGGTGGCGGGCAGCCGGGCCGTGGTGGTCGGCTCGGGCGGCATCGGGCGGGAGATCACCCGGACGCTGCGCGCGCTGCGCGCCACCGTCGACCTGGTGGGGCGGCGGGAGCGCACCGCCGATCCCGAGTTCGGCCGCATCCATCCGGCGCGGGCGCTGCCCGAGCTGCTTCCCGCGGCCGACTGGGTGGTGTGCGCGGCGCCGCTCACGCCCGCCACCCGGGGCATGTTCGATGCCGCGGCGTTCGCGCGGATGAAGGAGGGCGCCCGGTTCGTGAACGTGGGGCGGGGCGCGCACGTGGTGGAGCCCGATCTGGTGGCCGCGCTGCGGTCCGGGCGGCTTGCCGGTGCGGCGCTGGACGTGTTCGCCGAGGAGCCGCTGCCGTCCGCCAGTCCGCTGTGGGAGCTGCCGGGCGTGCTCGTCTCGCCGCACATGAGCGGCGACACCCACGGGTGGGAGCAGGCGCTCGCCACCCAGTTCCTGGACAACTTCGACCGCTGGGTGGCCGGCGAGCCGCTGCACCAGGTGGTGGACAAACAACTGGGCCACGCCGCGGATGTCGTCACCGAGGACGTCACGGAGGATCTCCCCGCATGAACAGTTCCGCAGGCCCCGGCCGCGCCGCCGATCCCGCGGCTCCGCCCGCACCCGCCGCGCCCGCCGCACCCGCCGCACCGCAGGCGCAGCACACCCGGCGCGCGGCGTCCGCTCCCGCCACCCCCTCCGCTCCCTCCGCCTCCGCCACTCCCTCCGCCTCCGCTCTGCCCGCCACCGCGGCCGCGCTGCTCGCCGCGTACGCCGCCGGGGAGCTCTCCCCGGTGCAGGCCACCGAGGCCGCCCTGGCCCGCGCCGAGGAGGCGCAGCGGCGGGTCAACCCCTTCGTGCTGATCGATGCCGAGGGCGCCCTGGCGCAGGCCCGGGCCTCGGAGCGCCGCTGGCTGGCCGGCGAGCCGGCCGGCCCGCTGGACGGTGTCCCGGTCACCGTCAAGGACATGCTGCTGATGCGCGGCCATCCGGCCCGGCGCGGCTCCGCCCTGGACGCGCTGGCCGCGTCCGGCGGCCGACCCTGCCAGGAGGACGCCCCGGCCGTGGCCCGGCTGCGCGAGTCCGGCGCCGTGCTGCTGGCCAAGACCACCACCCCGGAGCTGGGCTGGAAGGCGGTCACCGACAGCCCGGCGGACGGCGCCACCGGCAATCCGCACGACCCGGCACGCACCGCCGGCGGGTCCAGCGGCGGGGCGGCGGCTGCCGTGGCGCTGGGCGCCGGGCCGCTGGCGCTGGGCACCGACGGCGGCGGCTCGGTGCGCATCCCGGCCGCGTTCTGCGGGGTGCTCGGCTTCAAGGCGACCTACGGCCGGGTGCCGGCCTATCCGGCCAGCGCCTTCGGCACCCTGGCCCATGTCGGCCCGCTCGCCCTGGACCCGGCGGACACCGCGCTGCTGATGGAGGTGATCGCGGCGCCCGATCCGCGCGACTGGTCGCATCTGGGCCCGCTGCCGCCCGGCGGCTTCGGTGCCGCCGGGCTCCCGGCACCGGCCACGGCCGGGGGGGCCGCTGCCGGCCGGCCGCTGGCCGGCCTGCGGATCGCGTACTCCCCGGCGCTGGGCCATCCCGGCGCCCCGGACCGGGACGGCATCACGGTCGCCCCGGAGATCGCCGGGGCGGTGCGCCGGCTGGCCGAGGGCCTGGCCGGGCTGGGCGCCCGGGTGGAGGAGACCGACCCGCCCGTGCCCTCGCCCGCCGTGCTGCGCGCCGCGTTCGAGGTGCTGTGGTTCAGCGGGGCCGCCCGCGCCACCGGGCATCTGACCGAGGAGGAGGCGGCCCGGCTCGATCCGGGCCTGCGGGAGATCCGTGCCGAGGGGGCGGCCCGCACCGCGCTGGAGTACCTGGCCGCGGTGGACACCCGGATGGCCCTCGGCCACGCCATGGGGGTCTTCCACCAGGAGTACGACCTGCTGCTCACCCCGGCGGTGCCGGTCGCCCCCTTCGCGCTCGGCCGGGAGGTGCCGGAGGGCTCGGGGATGCGCCGGTGGACCGAGTGGGCGCCGTTCAGCCATCCGTTCAACCTGACCCAGCAGCCGGCGGTCAGCCTGCCCTGCGGGCGGGACGGCTCCGGGCTGCCGGTCGCCGCTCAGCTGGTGGCCCCCCGGCACGCCGACGCGCGGCTGCTGCACGCCGCGCGGGTGATCTGGGAGGCCGGGCTGGCCGGGCCGGAACTTCCGGGCGCCGCCGCCCGCTGAGCCGCCCGCCGGGCCGTCCGGACACGCGCCGGGCCGTCGTG
>NZ_WTLH01000360.1 GCF_011421595.1 Streptomyces sp. YIM 98790
CGGCCCGGCCCGCGCCGCCGCCGGCCGTGGCGGCGGCACCGGACGCCGCGCGATGCCGGGACAGGGCCGCGCGCAACAGCCCTCAGCCCGTACGGTGTTCGCATCACGCGCCCCGTGGACCACTCCGTGAGCATGCCATGGGCAAGAGCAGGCGGAGGAGCCGGTGCGCAGTTCTTCACCTCCGGTGACCCGAATCCCCGGATCCCGCCGATGTAGCGGCGTCGCTACGCATTGTCAAGAACGAAGTTCATCCGTCTTGGACTTGGGCGGATGCCGGACCAAGCTGCCACCGGTCCCCTGCCTCCGGGCCGGACCGCCGACCGCCGCCGCACCGCCGGGCCCCCACCGGCGCTCAGCCCCGCGGCTCGCGGAGCACCCCCCGGTCGGTGGCCGGGGTCCTCCGGCCTGCCCCCGGGCCGGAACCGGACCTTGATATGCAGGAGCCGCCTCGATGTCACAGAGCCCGTCCCCGGCCTCCCCGCAGGAATCTCCACACGACGCGCTGTCCCTTCCCACGGACCGCTTTCTCGACGGCATCACCGAGCTGGCGCGCAGCCGGTTCGACTGCCAGACCTATCCGCTCCAGCACCTGCCGGCCGACGACTGGGCACGTCTGGTCCGCGCCGGAGTGCTGCTTCCCGCCCTTCCCACGGAGTTCGGCGGCCGGAACAGCCATGCCGAAATGTGCCAGGTGGTGGAGAGCCTGGCGGAATGGCACCTGCCCATAGCCATGTTCACCATGATCAACACGGCGGTGGCGCTGCGGCCCGTCGCACTGCGGGCCGGTGACCGGGCACGCCGGGAGGTGCTGCCGGAATTCGCCGGACACGCTCCGGTGATCTGCGGCTTCGCCTCCACCGAACCCGGCTGCGGCTCCGCCATGTCCAGCATGACGACCGTCTTCACCGAGACCGAGGACGGCTACCACCTGCGGGGGCGCAAACACTGGCAGGGCTTCAGCGGCAGTGCCCACTGGTGGCTGGTGGCGGCCCGCAGCGCGGAGCCCGGGCCGCGCCGCTACGGCTACTTCATCGTCAGGCGCAGCGAAGGCTTCCGCACCGTGGAACGCTACGAGTCGCTGGGCATGAAGGCGCTCGACTACGGGCTGAACGAGATCGACGCCGTGGTCCCCAAACACCGCAGGATCGCGGCGGAGGACCGCAATCTCAGCGCCATGGTGGAGATGCTGATGCCGCCGCGCGCCATGATGGCGGCGCTGGCCTCCGGCTTCCTCCGGCGGATCAGCCGGGAGGCGCACGCGCACGCCGAGCGGCGCCGGATCGGGCCGGGCCCGCAGTCCGCCATACGCTTCGTGCGCTACCGGCTCGCGTCCATCGAGGCGTCCGCCGTGATCAGCGCCGCGCTGTACCGCTGCCTGCTCGACGACATGGACGTCATGGCGGACATGATGGCCGACTTCCCCGCCGTGCAGGCGCTGAAGACCGTGTCCACCGAGCGCATGGTCGGTGCCGCGCACGACTACCAGCAGCTCATCGGCGGTGAGGGCTACCGCACCAACTCCTCCACCAACATCGCCGCCCAGGCGTTCCTCGACTCACGGGTCTTCACCATCTTCGACGGCACCAACGACCTGCTCAGCCAGCAGCTCACCGAGTACTGCCTGGCCCGCTGCGACGGCCGCCCGCTCAGCGTCTACCTGGCCACCCACCCGCACACCGCGCCCGCGGTGGCCGCGCACCGGCTGGACCTGCGCTTCCTTGACGGGCCGCTGCGGCAGGAGCACCTGGTGCTGGCCGGCCGGGCCATCGCCTACGTCTTCGCCGTCACCCAGGTGATGCGGTGGGCGGCCGGGGGCAGCGGCGGCTCCCGGCTCCGCCGGGCCCGTATCGCGATCGAGTTCCTCAAGGCCGACATCGAGGGTGTGGAGCGGGAGTTCCGCCTGCTCGCCACGGGCATCCTGGACGAGCCGGCCGCCCCCGCGGCGGACCACAGCACGGCGGAGGTGCCCGAGGGCGCCGGCGTGCCGGGCCCCTCCCGTTCCATTCCGCTGCGCCCGGCCGCGCACGCGCGCTGACGCGCCCGGTCCGCCGGTCCCCGCCCACCGCCTCCGGCGGCGTGCCGGGACCGCGGGCGGGGC
>NZ_WTLH01000361.1 GCF_011421595.1 Streptomyces sp. YIM 98790
CCGGGCCGCCGAGGAGGCCCGGCGGCAGGCCGAGGAGGAGCGCCGCCGCACCGCCGCGCAGGCCGCCGCCTCCCGCACCGCGGACCGCACCGAGCTGCCCGCCTCCCCCGCCGCTTCCGCCGACGAGCCCGCCCCGGCCCCCTCGGGCGACGGCTCGGGCATCGTCGGCTTCGCGCTCGCCCAGGTCGGCGACGCCTATGTGCTCGGCGCCGGCGGTCCCGACGCCTGGGACTGCTCCAGCCTGGTGCAGGCCGCCTACGCCAACGCCGGGATCTCCCTGCCGCGCACCTCGCAGGCGCAGTCCGCACTCGGCACCGCGATCCCGCTGAGCGAGGTCCGGCCCGGCGACATCCTCTACTGGGGCGGCCGCGGCAGCGCCTGGCACGTGGCCCTGTACGTCGGCGACGGCCAGTTCGTCGGGGCCCAGAACCCCGGCACCGGTGTGGTGACCCGCTCCCTGGACTGGGACACCCCCTCCGGCGCCCTCCGCCTCTGACCCGCGGCACACCACGCCGCACACACACCGCACGGCGCGGTGCCCCGGTTCGGGGCACCGCGCCGTTTCCGTGTCGCGCCGGGCGGGGGCGGCCCGCCGGCGGGCGTTACGCGCGGGGGGTGACCTTGCTCAGGCCGTTGATGATGCGGTCCATGGCGTCCCCGCCCCGGGGGTCGGTGAGGTTGGCCAGCAGCTTGAAGGTGAAACGCATCAGCATCGGGTGCGCCAGCCCGCGCTGGGCGATCAGCTTCATCACCGCCGAGGAGCCGATCAGCTTCACGAACGCCCGGCCCAGCGTGTAGTAGCCGCCGTAGGTCTCGGCCAGGGTCTTCGGGTAGTTGCGCAGCGCCAGCTCGCGCTGGGACGCGCTGCCGCGCGCCTGCGCCTGGGCGATCACCTCGGCGGCCAGCGCCCCCGACTCCATGGCATAGGCGATGCCCTCGCCGTTGAACGGGTTGACCAGCCCGCCCGCGTCCCCCACCAGCATCAGGCCCCGGGTGTAGTGCGGCTTGCGGTTGAAGGCCATGGGCAGCGCCGCCCCGCGGATCGGCCCGGTCATGTTCTCCGGGGTGAAGCCCCACTCGGCGGGCATGGACGCGCACCACGCCTTGAGCACCTCGCGCCAGTCCAGCTCGCGGAAGGCGCTGGAGCTGTTCAGGATGCCCAGGCCGACATTGGAGGTGCCGTCCCCCATGCCGAAGATCCAGCCGTAGCCCGGCAGCAGGCGGGCCTGCGGGCCGCGCCGGTCCCACAGCTCCAGCCAGGACTCCAGATAGTCGTCGTCATGGCGGGGGGTGGTGAAGTAGGTGCGCACCGCCACGCCCATCGGGCGCTTGTCGTCCCGGTGCAGGCCGAGGGCGAGCGAGAGCCGGGAGGAGTTGCCGTCCGCGGCCACCACCAGCGGGGCCCGGAAGGTGACCGGGCGCTTCTCGGTGCCCAGCCTGGCCGTCACCCCGGTGACCCGGCCGGTGCGGTCGTCCAGCACCGGGCCGGTCACATTGCACTGCTCGTAGAGCCGGGCGCCGGCCTTCTCGGCCTGCCGGGCGAGCTGCTCGTCGAAGTCGTCCCGCTTGCGGACCAGGCCGTAGTCGGGATAGCTGGCGAGCTGCGGCCACTCCAGCTGGAGCCGGTGGCCGCCGCCGATGATCCGCAGGCCCTTGTTGCGCAGCCACCCGGCCTCCTCGGAGATGTCGATCCCCATGGCCACCAGCTGCTTGACCGCGCGCGGGGTCAGGCCGTCGCCGCAGACCTTCTCACGCGGGAAGGCCGTCTTCTCCAGCAGCAGTACGTCCAGCCCGGCCTGGGCCAGGTGGTAGGCGGTGGTGGAGCCGCCCGGGCCGGCGCCGACCACGATCACATCGGCGGTCTCCTCGGTGCGCGGCTCGGCGGCGGCGCTCTCCGTCGGGGCTGTCACGGATGTTCTCCCATCGTTCCCGGGCGGTACCCGCGGGCGCGGCGACGGCGCCGGCGCGCCGGTGGCACGAGTTTAGGCCGCCGCACCGACGGGCCACGACGGCGGTGCCGGTTGCCGGCGAGGCGCAGGCGCCGTCCGCACCCGGACCGCGGCGCGCACACCGGCGGGCACGGC
>NZ_WTLH01000362.1 GCF_011421595.1 Streptomyces sp. YIM 98790
GGCCCCGGCCGCCCCGGCCGCCGCCCCGCCGGCGGCGGCGCCCGCGCCCGGGTCCCCCATGGCGAGCCGGCCGAGAGTGTCGGACAGCAGGGTGTGCAGTCCGCCGCCGGGCGGCCGGGGCTCGGCCACCAGCCGGTCGATCCGGTCGGCGGGCAGCGGCAGCAGCGACTTGGGGATGTGCGCGATGACCGAGGCGGTGCGCCCGCCCTCCACCTGCCCCACCCAGCTGGCGAACGGCCGGGAGGTGTCGAAGACCATCAGGTCACCGGGCCGGAGCTCGGCCTCCCGGCGGGCCTGGCTGATGCCCTGCCGTCCGCTCAGCCCCAGCACCACGGGGAACTCCTCGGGGTCCCCCTGCCGGATGGTGCGCGGGGTCCGGAGAGAGGTGAGCTGGCCCAGATCCATCCAGGTGAGCCGGACCGCGCCGAACTGCCGGATGCGCAGGGTGCCGTGGAAGTCGTCCCCGGCCTCGCTGGTCATCCGGGTGGGCATCAGCGCGTTGTCCGTCACCTCGCGCCACCAGGACAGCCGGCCCTTCCGGGGAACGGCCCGGCTCTCGATCAGAGTCTCCACCATCGCGCTGTCTCGCCCCTCCCGGGCCGTGGCCCCTCTGCGGACGGCTCCGCCCGGCTCGGCCGTCCCGGCCGCTCCGCGCCGTCACTGTGACGTGCCGGCCTCAGGACCCCCCGTCCGTGGCCGCCGGTGTCACCTGCTTGCGTAACCCTTCCAGTACCGCACCGCCCGGCCCGTGCAGGGTCACTCCGGGCGGCAGCGGGCGCAGCCGGCTGTGCTCCCGGGTGTTGAGGTCCTCCAGCAGCGCCTCGGCCTGCATCTCCTCCACCCGGGCCTGGGCCTCCCGCCCCATGCCGCGCAGCGCCGCCGCCAGCCAGGTGCGCTGCTTGGCCACCAGATACGGGTCGAAGGGCTGCTCGGCGGCGTGCCCCAGGGCCCGGCCGGCCCAACGGGCGGCCTCGGTGTAGTCGCCGGTGGCCAGGTGGTATTCGGCGAGCACCCCGGCCGCGTGGGTGCGCCCGTAGGGCAGCCGGGCGGCGGCATAGCTCTCGGTGATCAGCCGCCGGGCCTCCTCATGGCTGCCCAGGTGCAGATGGCAGCGGCCCAGATTGGTCTGGATGGTGACCTGGAGGTCGTCCATGCCCATCCGGCGGGCCTCGGCCAGGGCCCGGCGGGCCACCTCGGCAGCCTCGGCGATCCGCCCGCTGTTGCCCAGACAGGGCACCATGTTGGACAGCGCCACCACGGCCTCCTGCTGCCGGCCGGCGGAGCGGAACAGTTCCTCGCTGCGCTCCAGCAGCACCATGCCCGCGTCGCCCTCGCCGCGCAGCGCGTGCACCTTGCCCAGCTGGCCCAGGGCCACCGCGCGGGCGAAGGCGTCGTCGCGGCGCTCGGCCACGGCCAGCACGATCTCGTTCAGCTGCCGCTGGACGCGCCAGCGCAGCCGGATCGCCAGATAGCTCTCCAGCGCGCGGACCGCCTCCAGGGCGAAGGACGACAGCGGGCGGCCGGCCAGCTCGGCCCCGTCGTCGTACTCCGGCACGCACAGCTGCACGGCCAGCGACAGCACGTCCTCCATCACCTCGTCGGCCCAGGGCAGCGCCTCGTCCACGCTGGTGAACAGCCGGCCCTGCGGGAAGCGGTCGGCGCCGTCGTGGTAGCGGACCCGGTAGTTGCCGGGCACCGCCAGCGGCACGTTGATCCGGTAGAGCGAGCCCAGATACCAGCAGGCCAGCCCGGCCAGATGGCGCCGGTGCTGCTCGGGCGGCAGCTTGGCCGCCTCGCGCACCGCGGCCTCCCGGCCCGCCTCGGTGAGGGTGAACACGCCGGGCAGCCGGGCGGTCGTCACCCCGGCGGCGGCGAGCTGCTCCAGTGCCCGGGAGGCGTTCCAGGGCGCGCAGCCGGCCACCGCCGCCGTGGAACTGGAGCTGTAGGTGCGGACATCCGCGATGCCCAGCAGCGGCAGCATGGCCGCGGCCTCGGGCGGGAGCGGCCGCAGCGGAGCCACCCCGGCCCCGGCGGCGGGTGCGCCGGCGTCGGCTCCGGCCGCGGGTGCGTCGCC
>NZ_WTLH01000363.1 GCF_011421595.1 Streptomyces sp. YIM 98790
CCGCCGCCGGGTGCCCGCCGCCGCCCGGTGTCGGGTCCGGAGGGCCGGTGGCCCGCCGGGACCGTGCCGGGTCCGGCGCCGGGGTCGAGCACGGCCCGCGCCTCCTCCTCGGCCAGCTCCTCCAGACAGCGCCGCAGCCGCCGCACCAGGATTCCGGTGCGGGCCCGCACCTTCTCCGGCCGGTGGCGGCGCGGCGGGGCGCCGGGCTCGCGCTCCCAGCGCAGGGTGGTGCGCTCGCCGGCGGCGATGAGTGCCTCGGCCAGCAGGCTGATCAGCGCCTCGGTGAGCGCGTCCATCAGTTCGTCGCTGCTGCTGTCGTTGGGGAAGGACAGCCAGTGGGCGCGGACCTGACCGCTCATCAGCCCGCCGGCGGCCAGCACGTCCCGCACCTGGCGGGCGGCCTCGTCGAAGGACTCGGCCAGGTGCTGCTCCATCCGGGTGGCGGCGGCGGCCTGGGCGGCGGCGGCCCCGGCCAGGGCGGCGATCCGGCCGCGCAGGGAGCCCAGGGTGCCGAAGGCGGTGCGGGAGGCGGCCACCGCGCGGGCTGCCGGATCCTGCGCCTGCTGGCCCAGCCACTGGCGGAGCGCGGAGACCGTGCTGGTGGGCAGCAGGCCGGAGCCTCCGGCGGACTCGGGCAGTTCGGGGACGGTGAACCGGGGGACGTCGCCCAGCCCGGCCCGTTCCAGCAGGGAGGCGTAGTGGCGGGAGACCTCCGGCAGGATCTGGTGCGGCACCCGGTCCAGCACGGTGGCCAGGGTGACGTGCCACTCGCGGGCGGTGCGCAGCAGGTTCCAGGGGGTGGCGTCGGCGTAGCGGGCCGCGGTGGTGACGAGTACCCAGATGTCGGCGGCGGCGATCAGGTCCGCGGCCAGGTCGCGGGTGCCGGCCGCCACCGAGTCGAGGTCCGGGGCGTCGAGCAGGGCCAGTCCGGCGGGGATGGCGCGGGAGGTCTCCACGGCCAGGGCGGGCCGGCCGTCCTCGGTGGCGGCGGGCGGCACGGCGGGGGCGTGCTCGTCGCGCCGGTCGCGGGGCAGCCAGACCCGGCCCAGCACGGGGAGGACACGGGGCCCGGCGAACCAGTGGTGGTCGTCGGGATGGCAGACCAGGACGGGGGTGCGGGTGGTGGGCCGGAGCACCCCCGCGGGCGTGACCCGGCGGCCGATCAGGGAATTGACGAGGGTCGATTTTCCGGAGCCGGTGGAGCCGCCGACCACGGCCAGCAGCGGGGCGTCCGGTTCCCGCACTCTGGGTACCAGATAGCCGTCCAGCTGGGTCAGCAGTTCGGAGCGGGATCGCCGCGCCCGTTCGGCGCCGGGCAGCGCCAGCGGGAAGCGCGCGGCGGCGATGCGCTCCCGCAGTGCGGTGAGCGCGTCCACCAGATCGGGCCGTGCCTCCAAGATCGCCACACGAGAAGAATGCCCAATTTCGGGCGATATCAGAAGCATATTCCGCCGAACTCGCGAGAAGCCGCGCGCCGGAGCGCTCTCACCGGCATAACGAGTGCGCAACACCCCCGCAGCGGGGCGTCGAAATCGCTGCGCGCTCGGAGCGCGCCTGCGATTATCGGGGCTGCTTCACCGGATCTCCACACCTGGCCGCGGAGTGCTGGCTCCCGTCCGCGCAGGTGCCGGTGACGCGGCAAGGACGCACTCCCCGAAGCCATATCCTGTGCCCGGCGCACCGGCGGCGGGGCGGACGTCCTCGCCGGGGTCCCGCCTCCGTAGCTCAGCGGATAGAGCAGGTGCCTTCTAAGCACTTGGTCGCAGGTTCGAGTCCTGCCGGGGGCGCCTCGGGCTCCCCCGCGCCGCGGTGGCGGGCGCTGCCGGTCAGGCTCTGCGTGGGGGAGCCGCACTGCGCCGGACGGCCGTCACCCGACAGGGGCACGGCCGCGGCGGCAATCGTGATCATGGCGGCTCGGGCTTCCGTTTCCTCACCTTGGGAAGATCGTGTGCTGCTCCGATGCGCTTCCGGAGTGGGCCGGGCGCGCCCGCCGGCGGTGCGGCGCGGCGGCCGGAGCGGGTGCGCCCCGGCCGCCGCGGACGGCC
>NZ_WTLH01000364.1 GCF_011421595.1 Streptomyces sp. YIM 98790
CCCGTAGGGGCCCGGGGCGGTCGGCGGCGGGGCGGGCCAGGCGGCGGCCGGGCCGCGGGCACCGGCGCCGGCCGCGGGCGGAGTGCGCAGCAGCAGGATCACGCCGGCCACCGACATCGGCACGAGCACGATCTCCGTGAGGAACAGCAGCAGACCGCGGGCCGAGTCCAGCACCTGGCCGAGGTGCTCCCACTCCAGCCCGGTGAAGTAGCGCAGCGCGAAGTACGCCTGCACGGCCAGCAGCAGGACACCCGCGCCGCGCGCCGCCGGCCGGCCGGCCAGCGCCAGCACGCCCACGGCCGGCAGCGCCACCGCCAGCGCCACGGCGTAGAAGTCGGAACTGGCCGGGGCGAGCGAGGACGCCGGATGGTGCGGAGCCGAGGCGTCCACCAGCCCGTGGAAGAAATCGCCCCACCCACCGCCCAGGTACCTCTGGGCGAACCGCTCACCGTCGACCAGCCAGGCGGCCGACACCGCACCGCAGAGCAGAAGCAGCACCCCGGCCGTGCGCAGCGCCCCGCCCGGCGGCCGGTACGGAGCCTCCCGGGCCCGCAGCAGCACGATCAGGACCACCACGGAGATGCCCAGCCCGGCCCCGTAGGTGACCAGCTGCCAGGCCCCGTGGTGGCCCTCGGTGAGCGCCTCGCGGTAGTGCGCGTCCAGCAGGCCGACTCCCTGGCGGAGGGTGAGCGCGAGCAGCAGGAACGCCAGCAGCAGGCCCGCACCGCGCGCCGCGCTGCGCATGGCCACTGACAGCACCCCCGTCACCAGCAGTGCGGCGGTCAGCGCCCACTCGTAGGGGCCGAGGACGGCAGAGGTCCCGGTGGTGTCCGGGACCACGATCCCCTTGAGGAAGTCGCCGACCGGTACCTCGTAGGTGACGATCCCGTCCACCAGCCAGGCGGTCACCGCCCCGGCGAAAACCAGCAACAGCACACCGCTGACCACGAATCCGGCCGCGTGCTCGGCCGGTGCCCGGCCGCCGCCGGTCTTCCCGGCCCGCCGTGCCAGAGGTATCGGCGGGCCGAATCCGCCACCGGATGCACTGGTCACGGCGCTTCCCCCTGGTTCTGCGAGTCCGGCCGCACGCGGCGGACGGTGCGGCCGGCCGACCGGAGCGGCGGGTCGGCAGCGTGACGGACCGGCCGGTCCGAGGATGTGCTGACGATCCTGCCGGGCACTTTCCCGGCCGTGAACGGCGGGAAGCTCCGGCCGCCCGGTTGTTGCCGGGGTGTTGCACATCCGCCGCGCGGCGCCCGGCGCACCCCCGGCGCGCCGCACCGCCCGTCCCGGACGCCGCCGCCGGCTCCGGCACCGGTCCCGGCCGGGCGAGCGGTTTTCCCCTCCGTACGGCCGGGTTCGGTCCCCCTCGAAGTGACACAGAGCAATGCCATGCTCGCGCCCGTGCGCGGGCCGTGCAGGGGAAACTCACGCCGGATGCCGTGCGGGCACCCGGGCCGAGCGGACCCTGCGCGCGGCCTTCAGGGCCGAGCAGGTGACGACCAGCCGTGCAGGGTGACGGCCGGAGTGCCGTCCAGGCAGGCCCTGATCAGCCGGTCGGCCTCGAACACCACCTCGGTGGGCAGCGCGTCCACCGGCATCCACCGCACCTCGGCGTGCTTCTCCGGCTCGCGGTTGACCGGCTCACCCGACCAGCGGCGGACCGTGAACACCACGGTGACGAACCCGCCCGGCGCCTCGGCGCCGCGCGCCGCGTGCACCACGTGGGCCAGCCGCAGATCCTCGGCCCGCACCCGCAGCCCGGTCTCCTCCCGCAGTTCCCGCACCGCGGCGGCGGTGACCGGCTCGCCCGGTTCGCACTTGCCCACCGGCAGATCCCACAGCCCGCGGCCGAACGCGGCCCGCGGCCCGCGGCGCAGCATCACCACCCGGCCGGCCTCCGCGTCGTGCACCACCACGGCGGCGCTGAGCAGCGTCATGGAGCCGACGGCGGGGGCAGTGGCCCCGGGGGCGGAGGTGTGCGCGGTCACCGGGCCAGCGTACGCGGCCGCGCACCGGCGGCACCGGCCGGGCGGCACCGGCC
>NZ_WTLH01000365.1 GCF_011421595.1 Streptomyces sp. YIM 98790
GCGGCGGCAGCGGCGGGAGCGGCGGCACGGCCGAGGGCGACGCCGGGCTGCCGGACTGGGAGAGCCTGGCCCGCGCCGCCCGCGATCTGCCCGCCCTGGACCTGGACGGCGGCGCACCCGCCGGCGAGGAACGCACCCGGCTCACCGCCGAGCTGCGCGAATGGGCCCTGGACCGGGTCCAGTCGGCCACCGCACCCCCTCCTCCCCCGCCCGGGGACCCGGCCGGGCCGAGAGGGCTGGCCGGGCCCCCCTTCGGCATCGCCCCGGGCGAGCCGCCCACCGCCGAGGGCCTGCGCGCGCTGCTGTCCGGGTCGTTCCTGCGGCTGGCCCGGCAGACCGACACCACCCCGGAGGAGCAGGAGCACCTGGTGGACTGCGCCAACGCCGTCCACCCCCGCTCGTGGTTCTTCCGCCGTCGGACAAGGAGCACGTCCCGATGACCGACAGCAGCACCCACGGCCACGGCGCGGTCCCGCGGATCACGCTGGACGTGGAACTGGCCACCGACCAGTACGCGGCCGGCGGCGACCAGGAGGTGAACATCTTCCTGCACGTCCGCGCCCAGGGCCTGGGCGCGACCGCGCCGGACCGGGCCGCCGGCCACTCCGAGGTCGTGATCATCGACTGCTCCGGTTCCATGGGCCACCCCACCCTGCGCAAGATCGCCGCGGCCCGCCGGGCGGCCGAGGCCGCCATCGCCATGCTGCCGGAGGGCACCCACTTCGCCCTGATCGAGGGCAGCCACGAGGCCCGGCTGGCCTACCCGTGGGACGCCGGCGCCTCCCCCGCCACCGTGGCCATCACCCCGCAGTCCCGCGCCCAGGGCATCCGCACCGCCCGCGCCCTGGACGCGCACGGCGGCACCCGCATCTCCGGCTGGCTGGAGCTGGCCCGGCGGCTGCTCACCACCCGCCCGGAGACCACCTTCCGGCACGCCCTGCTGCTCACCGACGGCCGCGACGAGCACGGCGCCGCCGAGGAGCTGCGCCGGGTGCTCGACGCCTGCGAGGGCGAGTTCACCTGCGACGCGCTGGGCATCGGCGAGGACTGGGACGCCCACCAGCTTCTGGACATCGTGGGCCGGCTGCACGGCCGGGCGGCGGCCGTCGACATGGCCGGGCCGGACAGCCTCCAGGAGCAGCTCACCGGCATGTTCCGGGCCCTGGTCACCGCCTCCACCGCGCGCACCCTGCCGCAGCTCGCGGTCCGGGCCCGGCCCGAGCCGTATCTGACGCTCACTCTCTTCCGGCAGCTCACCCCCACCGTGCTGGACCTGACCCCGGAGGGGGAGCGGGTGTCGGACGACGGCCGGACGGTCCGCTTCCGCACCGGGGCCTGGGGCGAGGAGTCCCGCTGGTACGAGCTGCGGCTGCGGGCCGATCCCGGCCATCCCGGCTACCGGGAGGCCCGGGCGGCGGCCGGCCCCGTCCCGGTCGCCGCCCTCGGGATCGAGGCCGCCGCCCCGGCGGACGGGATGCCCGCGCCGGTGCCGCCGCCGGACGCGGTGCCGCGGGTGCGGTGGACCGACGACGAGCCGCCGCTGAGCCGCCCCGGCGGCGCGGCCTGGCACCTCACGCGGTACGACGAGATGAACCAGGCCACCCGGCGGGGTGCCGATGCCCTGCTCCAGCAGCGGCTGGAGGAGGCAGAGCGGGAACTGTCCGCGGCGGTGCGGCTCGCCCACGAGCTGGGTGACGCGGCGCGGCTGCGCAGGCTGGGCCGGCTGGTGCGGGTGCTGGACCCGGCCGCCGGCCGGGTCGCGGTCCACCAGGCGCTGGACCTGGCCCAGATCCAGCAGGCCATCCTGGCCAGCAGTTACACCGAGCCTCCTGCGTCCGGGCCGGCGGCGGGGGAGCCGCCCGGCAGCGAGGACGACGAACGGCCGGTGGTCTGCCCCGGCTGCGGGGAGCGGGTGCCGCCCGGCCGCTACTGCATCGGCTGCCGGCACGAGCTGGCAGGAGCACCCCGGTGAGCGGCACGGTGAGCGGCACGGTCAGCCCCGGCCCGGGCCGCGGCGGCGGCAGCGCGTCGGGCGGCAGCGCG
>NZ_WTLH01000366.1 GCF_011421595.1 Streptomyces sp. YIM 98790
CGGCCGCCCGCCGGTAGGTGCGCACTTGCCCTGATTCCAGCGCGGCCACCACCCGCAGCCGCACTACCTCCCGCGTGGCAGGATGCAGCCGACGCGCGTCCTCAACCTCGATCACGCCCTGCCAACGAGCAGGCAACTCAACCGTTCCGGATCAATAGCATGCGCGCTTCGTCCCGGGAGAGTGGCATTTTCGTCGATGCGCTTGTGGAGAACACAGAGGAGGAACAGGATACATGCTGATACTGGAAGAGCTGTACCGGAAAATTCCTGTACTCCAGAACTGCCGCCGCCCGGAGCCGGTCATGATCGACTGGCAACACCTCGAAGAAAAGTTTGGGCTGAAATTCCCCGGCGACTTCATGGAGATATCCGAGAAACTGCACGACTTCGAAATGGATGACTTCAGCTTCGTTAAGCCCTCCCCAGGACTTGAAGCAGCCTACATCGAAGACGTTCAGAGGCTTCTCGGCATCGTGCGTTCGTGGGCCAAGAATGGAATAAGTCACAGCTACGTCCCGCACCCCGGGGAGCCTGGCCTTTTCCCCTGGGGAACAACCAGCGTGGGAGACCTCTTCTTTTGGCGCGTTGAAGGCGTCGACCCCGAGAAGTGGCCGGTGATCGTGGTGACCGATAACGACTACTGGACCACTTTCGACGGCGGAGTCGTGAAGTTCCTCCTGGCGATCATGGAACGCGGCCCAGAGAACTGGGGGCTATGGGAGGGCTTTCCCCGTCAAGAAATGTTCCAGGTATTCGACTGACCCGGATCCGTCGACTTGATCTCGATGTGATCGTTTCGGGGCTCCTGGCCTTGTGGCCTCGACAAGGGATCGTCGCAGGCCGGTGGGGTGGTGGTCGCGGTGTGGTCGTGTGGTTGGCGTCGTGGCGGCTGACAATGGGGTTCTCGGGGATCGTGCGGACTGTGGGAAGTGGTTCCGATGCGTTCCGTGGGTGAGCGGGGGCGGGTGTACCGGCGGTGCGGGTGCCGGGACGGGGACCGTCGTCAGCTGGGTGCGAGGTGTCCGCGGCTGGCGGCCGATCCGGGGCACGGCAGCTGGACGTTCGCGGTGGATGTGGTGGACCCGGAGCGGCGCCGGGCGACGGTGCGGCGCGGAGGGTTCGCCGGTGAGGAAGATGCGCGGGCGGCGTTGCGCCGGCTGCTAGAGGGGGAGATGGCCGGGTTCCGGGCGGACCCTGCGCAGACGGCGGGGGAGTACCTCACCACCTGGCTCGCGGGCAAGGAACTGGCCCTCAAGCCCACCACGTATGCCCGTTACCGGGACTACGTGCGCGGCGATCTCATCCCCCAGCTGGGCCGGATCCGGCTGGATGACCTGTGCCACGGGCATATCGCCGCTTTCGCCCGGGGTGAGCTTGCCCGGGGGCGTGGCCGGGTGACGGTCTACCGCTGTCTGGCCACGCTCTCCAGTGCGCTGGGGGACGCAGTGCGCCAGCACCGCCTGGCCCGCAACCCCGCCCGCCCCGCAGTCATCCCCCGCCCCGCAGCACGGGAGCGGCGAGTGTGGACGCTTGCGGAGGCGGGCCGGTTCCTCACCTACTGCCAGACCGTGATCCGCTGTTCGCGGATCTGGCGGAGGTGATGATCGGCACCGGCCTGCGCAAGGGCGAAGCCCTGGGCCTGCACTGGCGGGAGGTGCCTCTGGAGCAGCGGCTGCTGCTGGTGCGCTGCACCCTCTCGGCGGTCGACAACAACCGCCNGTGTGGACGCTTGCGGAGGCGGGCCGGTTCCTCACCTACTGCCAGACCGTGATCCGCTGTTCGCGGATCTGGCGGAGGTGATGATCGGCACCGGCCTGCGCAAGGGCGAAGCCCTGGGCCTGCACTGGCGGGAGGTGCCTCTGGAGCAGCGGCTGCTGCTGGTGCGCTGCACCCTCTCGGCGGTCGACAACAACCGCCTGGTGCTGACCACGCCGAAGACCCGCAGCAGCCACGGCTGGGTGGCGCTGTCCGGCCGGGTTGCCGCCGCGCTGCGGCGCCAGGCCGGTCAGGCGGGCCCGGGCGGGCTGGTCTTCCACCATCCC
>NZ_WTLH01000367.1 GCF_011421595.1 Streptomyces sp. YIM 98790
CGGCCAGCAGCAGGCCGCGGCGGCAGCCCAGCGCGCCGGCCGCGCCGGCCGCATGGCCCGCCGCCCCAGCGGCCGGGAACGCCACGACGAGAAGATCACCGTCTATGTCTCCGCCGAGGAGCTGATGGACCTCGAACAGGCGCGGCTGGTGCTGCGCGGCGAACACGGGCTCGCGGTGGACCGCGGCCGGATCGTCCGCGAGGCCGTCGCCGTGGTCCTGGCCGATCTCGAATCCCGCGGCGAGGCCAGCATCCTGGTCCGCCGGCTGCGCGCCAGCTGAGCCCCGCGCGGGCCGCACGCGCCCGCCGCACCGGACAGGGCACCGGCCGGCCCGGGAACCGGCCCGGGAACACGTCCGCCGCGGAGGACCACCCGGCGGCCCCTGCGGTCCGTTGCCGCCTCCTGCCGTGAACACCCCGTGGCCCGCAGGCCCGCCCGGGTGGCTTCCCGGTGCCCGGCGCGGCAGCCGCCCACCGGACCCCCCTGACGACCGCCCGCCCCTGACGACCGCCCGCCCCTGGTGACCGGCCGCGGCGCGCGGGCTGTTGCGGTGTACGACACGCGGTGGTCGCCCGGCGGTCATCAGGGGTGAGCAGTCTGCCGGTGTGCCGGGCACCGGAGAACGCGACGAGTTGCGGCGCTGCCGCCTGGCGGGCCTGGCCGGCACCGTGGCGCTGGCCGCGGGCGGCAGCAGCGCCGGTGCGCTCTCGGTGCAGCGGGTCGCCGCCCTCCCCGCCGGACGGGCCGCCCTGGGCCTGGCCGCCGCCTACTTCGGGCTGGTGCTGCTGGTCGCCGCCTGGGCCCGGCTGGGCCGCGCCCTGCGCGGCGCCGATCCTCCCGGCCCCCGCGCACTGCTCGCCACCCTCGCCCTCTGGGCCGTGCCCCTGCTGCTCGCCCCGCCGCTGTTCAGCCGTGACGTCTACAGCTACCTCGCGCAGGGCGCCATGGCCGATGCCCGGCTCGACGCCTACGCCCACGGCCCGGCCGACCTCGGCGGGCCGCTCGCCGCCGAGGTCGCCCCCGCCTGGCAGCGCACCCCCGCCCCCTACGGCCCGGTCTTCCTGTCCCTCGCCTCGCTGATCAACGACCTCACCCGTGCCGAGCTCCGCTCCGGGGTGCTCGGCATGCGGCTGCTCGCCCTGCTCGGCGTGGCGCTGATGGTGCTCTCGCTGCCCCCGCTGGCCCGGGCCTGCGGCACGGACCCCGGCCGCGCCCTGTGGCTGGGCGCGCTCAACCCCCTGGTGCTGCTGCACCTGGTGGCCGGGGCGCACAACGACGCGGTGATGCTCGGGCTGCTCGGCACCGGCCTGGTGGCCGCGCTCGGCCGCCGCCGGTTCCTGGCCCCGGTGCTGGCGACCGTGCTCGTCACGCTGGCCGCCCTGGTCAAGGTGCCGGCCGCGCTCGGGCTGCTGGCCGTGGTCTCGCTCCGGGCCCGCCGGCTGTCCGGCCGTGCCCGCTGGTGGCGGGCCGGTGCCGCGGTCGCCGCCACCGCACTGGCCACCACCGTGCTGGGCACCGCGCTGACCGGCCACGGCTACGGCTGGATCGGGGCCCTGCGCACCCCCGTCTCACCGGACAACTGGGCGCCCGTCGGCGTGCTGGGCCGGATCACCCGGGACGCACTGCGTGCCGCGGGGGACGGACCGGCCCATCTCGCGCAGCCCGCCTGGCAGCTGCTCGGCCTGTCCGCCCTGGCCGCCGCCGTACTGGTGCTGTGGCTGCGGCGGCCCCGGCTCGCCCCGCTGTACGCGCTGGGCCTGTCGCTGACCGCGCTGGCCGTCCTGGGGCCGGCCATCCGCCCCTGGTACCTGCTGTGGGGCGTGTTCCTGGTGGCCGCCGCGGCGCCGCCGGGACGGGCCCGTGCCGCGCTGGCCGCAGCCAGCGGCGTGCTCGCCTTCGCCGTGTTGCCCAGTGGCTTCGCCCCGGACCCGGTCCAGCTCGCGCTGGCCGTCAGCGGCGGCTGCTGCGCGCTGCCGGCGCTGTGGTGGGCCGGCCGCCTCGGCCCCGGCTCC
>NZ_WTLH01000368.1 GCF_011421595.1 Streptomyces sp. YIM 98790
CCCGCTGCCGAGCAGCACGCTCCCGCTCCTCCAGCAGCCCCATCACCGACGGCACCCGGCACCTCCACCGAAAAGACGACACGACGTGTCATCACTGCCGTCGAGGCATCAGCTCAATGCCTGACCAGCGGAAACAAGACGACCAGGTTCGGAAAGACAACAGCTACTCAGACGGACGGTATCGTCTGCGCCCTCGACCAGCCCGCACCAGCGGATTCCCTAGCCCGGAAGGCGAATCCCCGTGACCAGCCAGAAGCCAACGACAACTCTGTGGCGCCCCACCGGCCCCAAGGAGCTGGAGCTGGTCCGAGAGCTGAACTGGCAAGCATGGCCGCCCCGGCTGCCCGAGCAGCCGATCTTCTACCCGGTCCTCAATGAGGACTACGCCATCAAGATCGCGAAAGACTGGAACGTCCAGTACGACGGCGCCGGCTTCGTCACCCGGTTCGAGGTCGAGTCAGAGTTCCTGAGCCGCTATCCCGTCCAGCAGGCAGGCGGGCAGACGATTCTCGAACTGTGGGTACCGGCCGAGGAGCTCGACGAGTTCAACGCCCACATCGTCGGGAAGATTCAGCTGGTCCACGAGTTCCCGTGATCTACGAGGCGTTGGATAGTACCCGATATGGCGCCGGTGGACGCGGCGCCTTGAACGCCGCAAGAGCGGAGCCTGGCGGCCCCCCATCCGGTACCCCCAGACTGCGGGTCGCATACTGAACGGGGTTCCATGAGGCCCGGAGGGAGACAGCCGTGAAACTGGCCGAGGCGCTGGCGCTGCGCGCGGATGCGTCGCGGCGAGTGGAGCAGCTGCGTTCGCGCATCGTCGGCGCGGCCCGCTACCAGGAGGGCGAGACTCCGGCGGAGGACGCCGCGGAGCTGCTGCGGGAGGCTGAGCAGGCCCTGGACAAGCTGGAGTCCTTGATCCGCCGCATCAACCGCACCAACGCCACTGTGGAGATGGACGGCGGCGGCACGCTCACTGACGCGCTGGCGCGCCGGGACGTGCTGAGGCTTCGCCACTCGGTGATCACAGCGGCGGCCGACGCCGCCTCCGGGAAGAACGAGCGCGGGATGGCCCGGCAGATGCGCTCGGAGCTCATGATGCTCGCCGCTCTCCCGGTCGCTGAGCTTCGGGCGCAGGCCGACGACCTTGCCCGGCAGATCCGCGAGATCGATATGGGCATCCAGCGCACCAACTGGGAGGTTGACCTTCTGGACTGACTCGCAGAGCCGAGGTGGAGCAGGTAGTCGGCTTCGGAGGCGTGCACACACCGCGGGCCGGCGGTCAATCCGGCCCTCTCCTGGCGCGCGAGGAGCAGCGCGGGGGTTCGACTCCCCAGACACGCCGCAGCTCAGCACCGCGCACAGGTGACCGTGCACACCGCACAGCACATCACCACGTGCAGATCCGAAGCCGACGAGGGCGGGATCGGGGCACCACACCCGGCTTCCTACGCAAGCGTTCATGAAGACACTGGCCGCCGCTCGTGGTTCCACGGAATGCGACGGCCAGCAGGGGAAGGGATCTTCATCGTGAGCACCAGCAGCACCGCACAGTTCACCGCCGACGGCCAGCGCCACACCATCACCCGCGAGCAGGCCGAAGCCGCGGCCTCCCGGCTGACGCCCGCGCACAGCGGCGCCTTCAACCAGCACCGCGACTGGTACGTACTCATCGGGGCAGGGCTGTACTACGTCAAGGACCTGATCACCGAAGCCACCGGCACCGAACCATCCGACGCAAAGACCGCACGCCTCGCGCTGGCCGAGCTCGGCTTCCCGGTCCTGTGCTGGGCCTGGGGCAGCTTCCTCAAGGACGGCAGCCGCTAACCGGGGGACTGTAAAACGAGCGGTGTATCCCGATCATGGAAGATGCGCCTGTGACCAGCGAGAACATGCCCAAGAGCGGTCCGATCGAGGCGGCTGAGGCTCAGCCGTCGGCCGCAGTGGAACAGCGGTTGATCGACCAGCTCGTCGTCCGTGCCCAGGCCGAGGGCCTGAAGCTGACCGGTGA
>NZ_WTLH01000369.1 GCF_011421595.1 Streptomyces sp. YIM 98790
GCGGACACCGCCACCGCGGCGGCGGGTGCGATCCGGGCGGCCCGCCGCCCGGCCGGCGCCAGCAGCGCCCCCGCCGTCAGCGGCACGGCGGGCAGCAGCCACAGCGCGGACGCGCCGGCGCTCATCCCCTGAGCTCCCCGGCCATGTCCGCCATGTCGACCCGCCCGGCCCGGTAGACGGCGGTGGTGACGGCGAAGCCCATGGCCATCTCCACGGCCATGGCCACCACCGCCGCCACCACCAGCACCTGCCCGCCGGGCGCGGTCGGGGCCAGGAAGTGCCAGAAGGCCGCGGCGCCGGTGATCACCCCGCCGATCATCAGCTCGATGCCCATCATGATCATGACGATGGACTGCTGGGAGAGCGCGCCGTAGAGCCCGAGCGAGAACAGGCCGGCGGCCAGCAGCAGGACGAGTTCCAGGGTCATCGGCCGACCCCTCCCCGTGCCGGGTCGCGCGGCGGCCGGCGGTCCAGCCGGTCCCCGTAGCGGTCGTAGCGGCCCCGGGCGGTGGCCAGCACGATCGCGGCCACCATGGTGGACAGCAGCACCAGCCCGAACACCGTCATGGTCAGCATCTGCGGGCCCATCAGCGCCTCGCCGACCTGGAAGGTGGTGTCGGCGGGGGCCTCGCCGGCCGGCCGGTCCGGCCAGTCCACCAGCAGCACGCCTGCCGCCAGCGCCAGGAAGACCCCGGCGGCGATGGCCGCCGCGCCGTACCGGTTGTGCACCATGGACATGGGCATCAGCCCGGCCGGGTTCATCATGTAGGCGACCATGAACACGGCCATGATCAGCATCTCCATGACGGCCATCAGCACCAGGACGACGCCGAGGTAGGGCAGGCCGAGCAGCACGGTCACGCCGCCGACGCACACCAGCGCGGCGAGCAGCGAGACGGTCACCCGGGCCATCGAGTCGCACACGAACACCAGCCAGCCCGTGGCCAGGGCCGTCACGGCCAGCACGCCGAACAGCACGGTCTCCAGGTCCATGCGTGGTCCGCTCCTCTCGCGTCCTCTCCGCTCCGCACCGCGCTCCGCTCCGCCCGCTCCGCCCGCTCCGCTCCGCCCGCGCCGCCCGGCCCGCGCCGCCCTGCCCGCCGCGGCTAGCGGGCCAGCACCACCAGGGCCGGGACCAGCGTCTGCACGATCGTCAGCGGCAGCAGGACCACCCAGGCGAACTCCGCGTACCGGTCGGCACGCAGCACCGGCAGCCTGCGCGCCGCCCAGACCAGCGCCGCCAGCACGGCCAGGGTCTTCAGCAGCGACCACGCCCAGCCGGGCAGCAGCGGCCCGGCACCGCCGCCCAGGAACAGCGGCACCGCCATGGCGGAACCGGCCGCCAGCCACAGCCACCGGCCCGCCGTCAGCACCAGCCGGTCCGGCCCGGCGGCCTCGCCCAGCACGCCGCCCGCGATGTCCGGGGCGGCCGGATAGCGGAACGGGCCGTAGAAGGCGAGGGCCGGCACGGCCAGCAGATAGGCGGCGAACGCCACCGGCAGCCAGACCGCGTACCACAGGCCGTGCTGGGCGGCCGCGATGTCGCCGACGCGCAGCGACCCGGCGGCGGTGGCCGGGGCGATCAGCGCAAACATCAGCGGCAGTTCGTAGGCGAGTCCCTGGGCGAGGAAGCGATAGCCGCCGACCAGGGAGAACGCCGCGTTCGGGCCCCAGCCGGCCAGCCACAGCCCGGCCCAGGTGACCACCTCCATGGCGTTGAACCACACCACGCCCATCGAGAGGTCGGCCGGCGGCCGGGCGCCGAGCGGGATCACCAGCACGGACAGCACGGCCGAGACCGGCACGGCCAGCACGCCGAGCCGCCACAGGAGGAGGTCGGGAGCCGGGGTGCGGCGGGGCCGGGCGGCCAGCAGACGCGGCACGCCGAGCAGCGGGCGCACGGCCGCGGCGGCCGTCGCCGGGCGGCCGGCC
>NZ_WTLH01000037.1 GCF_011421595.1 Streptomyces sp. YIM 98790
CGGCGGGCGGCGCACCCGGGGGCGGCGGCCGCGGCCGGTGCCGGGCCGCCCGGGCGCATCCGGTGTGCGACGCGTAAGTCTGCCGCCGCGCTCCGGCCCGTCCGGGCAGCCCGGCACCGGCCGCGCCGCCCGTTCACCCGTCCGGCCAGACCGGGGCGTTCGTTAGGGTGAGGTCATGCTGCGATCTGCGGAACCTGCGGAAGAGGGCTCCTCGCGCACCGCGCCCGCCGGCGCGCGGGTGCTGTCGGTCAACGTCGGCACCGCGCGCGCCAGCGAGCACACGGACGCGGACGGCGGGTTGACCGGCATCGGCAAGCGGCCCGTCGACGGCCCGGTCACGGTGGCCGCGCCCGGCCCCCGGGGCGCCGCCGGCAGCGGCGTGGAGGGCGACTTCATCGGTGATCTGCGCCACCACGGCGGCGATCTGCAGGCGGTGTACGCCTACGCCCGCGAGGACCTGGACCGCTGGGAGCGTGAGCTGGGCCGGGAGCTGCCCGGCGGCATCTTCGGCGAGAACCTCACCACGCAGGGCATCGACGTCAGCGGGGCGCGGATCGGCGAGCGCTGGCGGATCGGCCCGGACCTGGTGCTCCAGGTGACCTCGCCGCGCATCCCGTGCCGGACCTTCGCCGGCTGGCTCCAGGAGCGCGCCTGGGTGAAGCGGTTCACCGGCGCCGCCGTTCCCGGGGCCTACTTCCGGGTGGTCGAGCCCGGCCGTGTCCGGGCGGGGGACCGCATCGAGGTGCTGCACCGTCCGGACCACGAGGTGTCGGTGGCCTTCTTCTTCCGCGCCCGCACCACCGAGCCGGAGCTCCGGCCGCGGCTGATCGCCGCGGGCGACGCGCTCTCCGGCGAGGCCCTGGAGTACGCCCGCACGTGGGCCGGGACGGGGCCGTCCGGGGTCGCCGGGGAGTGAGGCGCCCCGCCGGGCCGGTCAGGCCGGGCCGGTCAGCGCCGGTCAGCGCCGGTCAGGACGCCGTGCCCAGGGCCCGGCGGATGGCGGCGGCGTTGAGGTGCCGCCGCATGAACCACATCAGGCCGAAGGAGAGCACGGTCACGGTGAGGAACGGCGCGCGCAGCGCGGCCTCCCGTCCGGCCCAGTGCTCCACCGCGGTCACCAGCGCGCCGCCCGCCGCCATGCCGATCGGCATGCAGCCCCAGCCCAGCAGCCGGTAGCAGCTGTTCACCCGGCCGAGCAGCTCGTCCGGGACCAGGGTCTGGCGCAGCGAGACGGTGATCACGTTCCACAGCACCACCGCCATGCCGGCCAGCACCGAGGCGGCGGCCACCAGCCAGACGTGGGAGGTCACCCCGATGGTGAAGTGGTCCGCGGCGAACACCACGGTGGCCAGCAGCAGGCAGTGCGCGGGCCCGAAGCGGCGGCTGACGCGCGCGGCGAAGAAGCTGCCGAGGAAGCCGCCCAGCGCTCCGGCGGCGGACAGCAGGCCGAACGCCTCGGCGCCCAGGCCCAGGATCTCCTGGGCGTAGAGGATGAAGATCGAGAAGGCGGCGGCGCTCATGGCGTTGGACCAGGCCAGGGCGATGGCCAGCGGGCGCAGCAGGGGGTGGGACCAGAGCCAGCGCATGCCCTCGGCGATCTCGGCCCGCATCCGCCGCCGCGGCGGCGCGGGGACGGCGGTGTCCGCGGGCCCGGCGGTGGTCCGTCCGGCGCGGAAGGAGCCGCGGACGGCCAGCAGCACCAGCACCGACACCAGGGCCGAGGTGGCGTCGAAGAAGAACGGCAGGGACAGCGACACGCCGATCAGCACGCCGGTGACCGGGCGGCCGACGAACTCGCCGACCACCATCTGAGCGCCCATCAGCCGTCCGTTGGCCGCCTCCAGCTTCCTGCGGTCCACCACCGAGGGCAGCAGGACCTGACTGGTGTTGTCGAAGACCACCTCGCAGCAGCCCAGGGCCAGCGCGGCGGCGAACAGCAGCGGCAGGGTGATGGCATCGGCCCAGACCAGCAGGCCGGTGGCGGTCACCACGGCGGCGCGCACCAGATTGACGCCGAGCATCAGCCGGCGGCGGTCGAACCGGTCCGCCCAGACCCCGGCCGGGAGGCTGAACAGCAGCCAGGGCAGCCGTATCGCCACGCCCATCAGGGCCACCACGAGGGCGCTGCTGGTGAGTTCGGTGGTGAGCCAGGGAATGGCGATCAGCACCACGCCGTCACCGATCTTGGAGACGGTGGAGGCGGTCCACAGCTTCCAGAACGCCCCGCCCAGACCCAGCGCCTTCAGCCCTCCGGCCTCGGCGGGTGCCGCGGGTGCGGCGGGTGCGGCCCCGGTGGCGGGGCCGGGGGCCGGTTCCGGACGTCCCGCGCCGGGATCGTCCTGCTGCTCCGGTGTCTGTGTCGTCATGCCCCTGCCCCTGCCCCTGCCCTTGTGCCGAACCGTGCCGCACGTCCCCGGCACTCTCGCAGAGCGCCGCCGTCCGGCACCACCGTTTTCCCTCCCCGCCCGCCCGGGATCGGGCCTGCTCCCCGGCCCCGCCGGGCTCAGCCGCGCCGGATCACATGACGTCCGCGCCGCCAGACGTCCGACACCAGGGGCACGCCCGGGCGGTAGGCGAGGTGGAGGTGGGACGGGGCGTCCAGCAGGACGAGATCGGCCCGGGCGCCGGGCGTGATCCGTCCGATGTCGGTGCGGCGCAGCGCGGCGGCCCCGCCCGCGGTGGCCGACCACAGTGCCTCGTCCGGCGTCATGGCCATCTCGCGCACCGCGAGCGCGATGCAGAACGGCAGCGAACTCGTGTAGGAGGAGCCGGGGTTGCAGTCCGTGGAGAGCGCCACCACGGCCCCGGCGTCCAGCAGCCGGCGGGCGTCCGGGTAGCGGGCCCGGGTGGAGAACTCGCAGCCGGGCAGCAGGGTGGCCACGGTCGGTGCGGGCCCGCGGGCCGCCTGGGCGAGGGCGTCCACATCGGCGTCGGTGAGGTGGGTGCAGTGATCGGCGGAGGCCGCACCCAGTTCCACGGCGAGCTGCACGCCGGGGCCGTAGCTGAGCTGGTTGGCGTGGATGCGCGGGATCAGGCCGCGGTCCCGGCCGGCGGTGAGCACCGCGCGGGCCTGGTCGCCGTCGAAGGCGCCCTTCTCGCAGAAGACGTCGACCCAGCGGGCGTGCGGGGCGCAGGCGTCCAGCATCGGGCCGGTGACCAGCTCCACATAGCGGTCCGGGGCCTCGGCGAACTCGGGGGCGACGACGTGGGCGCCGAGGAAGGTGACCTCCTCGGTGCGTTCTGCGGCCAGCCGCAGGGCGCGTTCCTCGTCCTCCACGGTGAGGCCGTAGCCGGACTTGGTCTCGGTGGTGGTGGTGCCCTGGCGCAGCATCTCCGCCAGATGGCGGTCCAGGGTGCGGGCGAGCTGGTGGTCGCCGGCCTCGCGGGTGGCGGCGACGGTGGTGCGGATGCCTCCGGCGGTGTAGGGGCGGCCGGACATCCGGGCGGCGAACTCCTGGCTGCGCTCGCCGGCGAAGAGCAGGTGGGAGTGGGAGTCCACGAAGCCGGGGACGGCGGCCCGGCCGCCCGCGTCGTGATGACTGTCGGTAGCGGGTGCTCTACTGGACGGACCGGTCCAGGCGATGCGGTCGTCCTCGATGACGACGGCCGCGTCCGGGATCGTGCCGAGCGGCCCCGTGCCGAGGGAGGGATCGTTGGTGACCAGACTGGCGATGTTGCTGATCAGGGTCGTCCTGGCCGTCACTTCCGCATTCTCCCTCTCCTCGCCGCCCTCGCCGCCCTCGCCGGCCTCGCCGGCCACGCCGGCCACGCCGGCCACGCCGTCACGGGGTGCACAGCGGGGCGATCGCCTCCGCCAGGCTCGCGGCCACGTGGGGCACAAGCTGGTGCTCCCCGTGCCGCACCACATGCCGCCCGGCCACCACGGTGTGCCGGACGTCGGCCGCGGTGGCGGCGAAGATCACCGCCTCGGCCGCCAGCGCGGCCGGCGGCCCGGCCGTGCGCACGCTGTCCAGCGACACGGTCGTGAAGTCGGCCAGCGCCCCGGTTTCCAGCCGTCCGGCGTCCGGCCAGCCCAGGGCGGCCTGGCCGTGCTCGGTGGCGGCGGCCAGCAGGGCGTCCGCCGACCAGTGGCCGCGCCGCAGGGAGCGCACCCGCTCGCCCAGTTCCACGGCCCGGGTCTCGGCGAGGAGGTCGATCATGGCGTGGCTGTCGCTGCCCAGGCAGAGCGGGCTGCCCGCGTCGCGCAGCGCGGCGGCCGGGCCGATGCCGTCGGCGAGGTCCCGCTCGGTGGAGGGGCAGAGGCAGACGGCGGTGCCGCTGCCGCCCAGCAGCTCGATGTCCTCCTCGGTGGGGTGGGTGGCGTGCACGGCGGTGGTGCCGGGGCCGAGGAGGCCGTGGTCGGCCAGCAGCCGGGTGGGGGTGCGGCCGTGCGCGGCGAGGCAGTCCTGGTTCTCCCGGGGCTGCTCGGAGAGGTGGACGTGCAGCGGGGCGGAGCGCTCCCGGGCCCACTGGGCCACGGTGGCGAGCTGCTCGGCCGGCACCGCGCGCACCGAGTGCACGGCGGCGCCGATCCGGGTGGTGCCGCTGCCGGTGAGGGCGGCGGCCCGCTCGGCCCAGGCGTCGGCGGTGCCGTCGGAGAAGCGGAGCTGGGGGCCGATCGGCGGGCGGCCGAAGCCGCCGGCCAGGTAGCAGGTGTCGAGCAGCGTGATGCGGATGCCGGCCTCGGCGGCGGCGGCGATCAGCGCCTCCCCCATGGCGTTGGGGTCGCGGTAGTGCAGCCCGCCGGGCGCGTGGTGCAGATAGTGGAACTCGCCGACGGTGGTGATGCCGGCCATGGCCATTTCCGCGTAGACGGCCCGGGCCAGCTCGAAGTACAGGTCGGGGGTGAGCCGTTCGGCGACGGCGTACATGGTCTCGCGCCAGGTCCAGAAGGAGCCGTGGGCCCCGCCCCCGGCGGTGTCCCGGGCCTGGGAGACGCTCCGCAGCGCCCGGTGGAAGGCGTGGCTGTGGGCGTTGGCCAGGCCGGGGATGGTCAGGCCGCGCAGCGAGACGGCGCCGACCGGCGGCTCGGGGACGCCGCTGCGCAGGTGGGAGATGCGCCCTGCCCGGTCGGTGGCGATGACGACCCCGGCGCGCACTGCGCCGCCGGTCCACACATGGTCCGCCCAGTAGGTCTGGGGTGTCAGGTTCATTCCGGGCCCTCCCCTCCCCTTCGCTCCCCGGCATGCTCCTGGCATGCCAGGGCCTGGAGCACGTCGGCCAGGGCGGTGACGCCGGCGGCGCAGTCCTCCTCGGTGGCGTGCTCGGCCGGGGCGTGCGAGACGCCCGTCGGATTGCGCACGAACAGCATGGCGGTGGGCAGGTCGGCGGAGAGGACACCGGCGTCGTGCCCGGCGCCGGTGGGCAGTACCGGGGCGTCCCCGAGCAGGGCGGCCAGCCGGTCGCGCAGCCCGCCCGCGAACTCCACCAGCGGGCTGAACGACTCCCTGGTGATCTCCACGTCCACCCGGTCCCGGGTGCCGCGCTCGGCCGCGGCCCGCCCGATGTCCGCCACCAGCCGGTCGAGGGTGGCGTGGTCGGGTGCCCGGCAGTCCAGCCAGCCGCGCACCAGCCCGGGCACGGCGTTCACCCCGCCGGGCCGGACGTCCACCTTGCCGAAGGTGGCCAGGGCCCCGGCCAGCCGGGCCTTCTTGCGGGCGGCCAGCACGGTGTTGGCGTAGGTGAGCATCGGGTCGCGGCGGTCCTCCAGCCGGGTGGTGCCGGCGTGGTTGGCCTCGCCGTGGAAGTCGAGCCGCCAGCGGCCGTGCGGCCAGACGGCGGAGGCCACGCCCACCGGCCGGTCCAGCATGCGTCCCTGCTCGATGTGCAGTTCGACGAACACTCCGATGCGGGTGAGGCGTTCGGGGTCGGGGCCGAGCGCGGCGGGATCGTGCCCGGCACGTTCCATGGCCCGGGCGAGCGTCGTGCCGTCGGCGTCCCGCAGGGAGCGGGCGCGCTCGGGGTCGAGCCGCCCGGCGGCCAGCCGGGAGCCGGCGCAGGCCACGCCGAAGCGGGCGCCCTCCTCGTCGGCGAAGGCCACCACGCCCAGCGGGCGCCGGGGCCGGGTGCCGCGCCGGTGCAGTTCGTCCAGCGCGGCGAAGGCGGAGACGATGCCCAGGGGTCCGTCGAAGGCTCCGCCGTCGGGCACCGAATCCAGGTGCGAGCCGGTGACCACGGCGTCCCCGGCGGCCGGGTCGCCCAGCCAGGCCCACTGGTTGCCGTTGCGGTCGGTCTCGTGGCTCAGCCCCCGGGCCTTGGCCGCCTGCTCGAACCAGTTCCGGCACTCGGCCTCGGCCGGCGTCCAGGCGAACCGGCGGTATCCCCCGCTCCCGGCGTCCCGCCCCAGCGGCAGCAGTTCCCGCCACATCTCCTGGAAGGCCGCGCCGGGCGCGTAGCCGGTCCGGGCGGCCATGGGCGTGCTCCGGTCGGGGGCGCTCATCGGGCCTCGGTCCCGGTCTCGGTCGCGGTCCCGGCCGCGTCGGCCGCGGTCTCGGCCATGGGGATGCGGACGCCGTGCCGCCCGGCGGTCTCCCGGGCCCGGTCGTATCCGGCGTCCACATGCCGGATGACGCCCATGCCCGGGTCGTTGGTGAGCACCCGGCGGATCTTCTCTCCGGCCAGCGGGGTGCCGTCGGCGACGGTGACCTGCCCGGCGTGCAGGGAGCGGCCCATGCCGACCCCGCCGCCGTGGTGGACCGAGACCCAGGAGGCGCCGGAGGCGACATTGACCATGGCGTTCAGCAGCGGCCAGTCGGCGATGGCGTCGGAGCCGTCCCGCATGGCCTCGGTCTCCCGGTAGGGGGAGGCCACCGAGCCGCAGTCCAGGTGATCGCGGCCGATGACCACCGGGGCGGCCAGTTCACCGCTCGCCACCATGTCGTTGAAGCGCTCCCCGGCACGGTCGCGCTCACCGTGGCCCAGCCAGCAGATCCGCGCGGGCAGCCCCTGGAAGCGCACCTTCTCCCCCGCCATCCTGATCCAGCGGGCCAGCGGCTCGTTCTCCGGGAACAGCTCCAGCACCGCCTTGTCGGTGGCCGCGATGTCCCGTGGGTCGCCGCTCAGCGCGGCCCAGCGGAACGGCCCCTTGCCCTCGCAGAACAGCGGCCGGATGTAGGCCGGGACGAAGCCCGGGAAGTCGAAGGCACGAGGGTAACCGGCGAGTCGTGCCTCGCCCCGGAGGGAGTTGCCGTAGTCGAAGACCTCGGCCCCGGCGTCCTGGAAGCCGACCATGGCCTCCACATGACGGGCCATCGACTCCCGTGCCCGCCGGGTGAATCCGGCGGGATCCTCGGCGGCCTCGCGCGGCCCGTCCTCGAACGCCATCCCCAGCGGGAGGTAGGTCAGCGGGTCGTGGGCGCTGGTCTGGTCGGTGACGATGTCCACCGGGGCGCCCATGGCCAGCAGCCGTGGCACCACCTCCGCGGCATTCCCCAGCACCCCGACGGAGAGGGCCCGCCGCTCCCGCCTGGCCTCGTCCGCCAGCCGCAGGGCCTCGTCCAGGTTCTCCGCCCGCACATCGAGGTAGCCGTGTCCGATACGGCGCTCGATGGCCCTCGGGTCGCAGTCCACGCACAGTGCCGCGCCGCCGTTCATGGTGATGGCCAGCGGCTGGGCGCCGCCCATGCCGCCCAGCCCGGCGGTCAGGGTCAGGGTCCCGGCCAGGCTGCCGCCGAACCGCTTCGCCGCGACGGCGGCGAAGGTCTCGTAGGTGCCCTGGAGAATGCCCTGGGTGCCGATGTAGATCCAGGACCCGGCGGTCATCTGCCCGTACATGGTCAGGCCCAGCTTCTCCAGGCGGCGGAACTCCTCCCAGGTGGCCCAGTCGCCGACCAGGTTGGAGTTGGCGATCAGCACCCGGGGCGCCCACTCGTGGGTGGCCATCACGCCGACCGGGCGTCCGGACTGCACCAGCATGGTCTCGTCCGGGCCGAGGGTGCGCAGGGTGCGGACCATGGCGTCGAAGGAGGGCCAGTCGCGGGCGGCCTTGCCGGTGCCGCCGTAGACCACCAGCTGCTCGGGATGCTCGGCCACCTCGGGGTCCAGGTTGTTGTGGAGCATCCGCAGGGCGGCCTCCTGGGGCCAGCCACGGGCGGTCCGTTCACTGCCGCGCGGTGCGCGGACGATCCGAGGTGCGGACATGTGTGTCCTCCCACACTGACGGCGGCACGGCCCCGACGACCGCTATTCATTCACCCTAGGCGATGAATAATCTCAGTCAACAACACTGCCGCCACCTCTCATTTTGCCCGCTTTCGGCGGCTTTCACCCCAGGAAGACCCCTCGCTCGGCGGCCCGCGCGTCAAACTCCTCCAGGCGGGCCTGGGCGCCGGGCAGGGCATCGCACATCGCCTCCAGCAGCACCCGGCCCAGCATCATCGGCCCGGCGGGGGTGTCGAAGGACAGCGCCGTGCCCACCGGAGCCGCCAGCACCACATCGTCCGGTTCGGCCACCGGGGCGAAGGCACTGTCCGCCACCGTGACCACGCCGAGCCCGGCCGTCCGGGCCACCGCCAGCGCCTCGGCGGTCTCCCTCGGATGGCGCGGCAGCGCGAAACAGAGCAGCGCGGTGGCCCCGGCCGCCGCCGCGGCCTCGATCCGGTCCAGCAGTACCGAACCGCCCTCGTCCAGCACCCGCACATCGGGATGCACCTTGGCCGCGAAGTAGCCGAAACCGCGCGCCTGCGCGGCGGCGGCCCGCAGCCCCAGCACCGGCAGCGGGCGGGAGGCGGCCAGCAGCCGCCCGGCCCGCTCCACCGGCCCGGGGTCGGCCAACTGGGCCGCCAGGACCCGCAGATGCTCGATCTCCGCCAGCACCGCCTGCTGATACGGATGGACCGCCGACCCGACCGGTTCCGCCACGCCCGGGGACGCCTCCTCGCGCAGCGCCCGCCGCAGCGCCGGATACCCGTCGAAGCCGAGCGCCACCGCGAACCGCGTCACCGAGGGCTGACTCACCCCGGCCAGCTCGGCCAGCTCCACGCTGGAGAGAAACGGCGCATCGGCGGCCCGCCGCACCAGGCAGTGCGCGATCCGCCGCTGCGCCGGCGTGAGCCGGTGCCCCTCCACCAGTTTCAGCAGCCGCGCACTCGCTTCCTCCACCCGCCCGAGTCTATGCAGCCCCCCGCACCATCCCGACGAACGCCCGCCAGGCACCCACTCGCACGCTCAGACGCGGCCCGTCCGGCGCTTTGCTGTCCCGCACCGGCACCAGACCGGGAAGTCCGTCCCGGACCTCAAGGCACTGAGCGTTGTCGTTGCCGCTGTAGGAAGATTTCCGCCATGCAGCGTCAGCTATCGGCCTCATTCTCGTATTCCTCGATGTAGCGGGCGATGAAGGTGCTGGATTCCTCTTCCGAAAGCGCCAGCCTCTGGACCGACTCGTACAGCTCCGAGTAAAAGGCCACCTCACGGGCGGCTTCAATGGCCCGAGCGGTGCCAAAGCTTTCGACCAGGCCGATTGTTCCGCCCTCTGCAAGGTCCAGCAGGAAGAGGCTACCGGACTGCATGCCGTGGTCATACGCGCTGAAAGGAACCACCTGAATCCTGATGCGAGGTTTCTCCTGGCATGAGAGCAATACCCGCAATTGCTGGGCCATCACCTTCTTCGAATGGGCAGGCCGGGCGAGCGCCGCCTCATCGATCACCGCCCGGTAGAACGGCGGCTCGCCTCTGCCGAACACCCGGACATGGCGCCTGACCCGCTCCGCCACCTTCTCCTCGATCTCCTCCTCCGAGTCACCGGGCAAGCCTTTACGGAACTGCGAGCGCGCGTAATCCTCCGTCTGCAACAAGCCGGGGATCACGCCGCTGGTGAATGCGCGCAGCCGTACGGCTTCCGTCTCCTTGGCGACGACTTCCCGGGCGCCGGGTTCGATCAGCAGCGCCCGGGCCATCTCCAGCAGATGGGTGAACTCGCCGTGGGCGCCCAGCGCCTCGTCCAGCGCCGCCGCCACCGCGTCGGACGGCCGCTGCTTCCGGGTCTCGATCCGGGCGATATAGGACTGGGGATAACCGATCGTCTCCGCCAGCTCCCGCTGGCTGAGCCCCAGCCTCTCGCGGTGCGCCTTGAGGCGCTTCACGATCATCGCATCCGGACCCAGTGCCGATCTGTCCACATGCTGTGCGTCCGCCATGCCGCGCCTTCTCCCGTTCGCACACCCGCTCGCCACCGCCCGACACCGGTATCGCCCCGGGCCGCATCAACGGGCCGTGTCTCACCGATGGTTCACATAGGAATACCCGCCGTCAGCGGGTCCGGCCAACGGAGTGAATCCCTTGAACAACAGAGCGACGCCCCCAGAACTGTCCGAGGTGCTGGCCCGGCTCAACCGCCGGCTCAAAGACCTGGACATCTGCGACAGCGAGGTGACCTGCGTCGGCGGCGGCCTGATCTTCGTCCCGGCGCTGACACCGGGCGCCACCGCCCGGCTGGTCCGGCTGCTCGACCTGGCGACCGTCCGTATCGCGGTCTCCGCCCGGGTGGGCGAGGCCCTGCTCCTCCCCGACGCCGGGGACTGACGCCGTGCCGTGCCTGCATCTGGGCGGGCTGTCCCTGGACAGCGACGGCAACTCGCGCTGCGACGGCTGCCACCACGTCATCTACGCCGCCCACGTCATCGCCGCCACAAGTCAGCCCTCACCGCCCGTCGCGGCAAGCTCGGCAGAGTCCACCCCGTCGCCCGACGCGGAGGCCGAGGTCGTCAGGGAGTCCACGTGTACTGCTGTGCCCCGGGTGTCCGGAAGCTGACGACCTGCGTCTCGGGAGTGGCCCGGATGGTGAACCACTCACGCCGGGGGCGGCTGAGGTCCAGCCACAGCCTGTGCGCCCGTTCGATCCCGGCCCAGAGATCGCGCGGCCCGGCCACGGCGACCTCCGCGCCGGGGCCGGGCCGACGGTCCCGGACCCGCACCACGGAGCTGTCGGCCGGGTCGAACAGCACGGTGGTGTGCGTACCGGCCGCCCCGTTCTCGTGGGTGCGAACAGTGCTTGCGGACATAATCCGGACGACGACGGGGAATCCCCTCGTGGCCATGATCCCGTCGGCCGAGGTGGCAAGCTCGGCGGAGCTGACCGCGATGGTGACCGCGATGCGGGAGGGGATGCGGAGTGATCGTCTGGCTGAACGGGACGTTCGGGGCGGGGAAGACCACGACGGCACGGGAACTGGCGGAGTTGCTGCCCGGCGCCCGTCTCTTCGATCCGGAGATCGTCGGCTACATGCTGCGGCACTACATCACCGAGCCGGTCCACGACTTCCAGGACTGGCCCGCCTGGCGGGCACTCGTCCCGGCAACCGCCGTACAGCTCCTCAGGCACTACGGCGGTCCCCTGGTGGCTCCCATGACGCTGCTCCGGCGGGAGTACGCAGCCGAGATCTTCGGGAGCCTGGCCGCCGAAGGTGTACCGGTCCGGCACTTCCTGCTGCACGCGGACCACGACGAACTCGTCCGGCGGATCGAATCCGACACCGTCGAGACCGGGGCCCGGCAGTGGCGTCTCGACCACCTGACGCCCTACCGCGAGGCCCGGCCATGGCTGGACGCGGAGGCCGAGGTCATCGACACCACGTCCCTTCCGCCGGCCGAGGTGGCGAAACACCTCGCCACCCGCCTCTGACCGCACCCTCTGCGGCGCGCGGTGAGGGCCCCGCACCAGGTGTCCCACCAGGTCTCCCACCAGGTCTCCCACCGGGCTTCCCACCAGGCTTCCCACCGGGCCGGCACCGCGATGACCACCTCCTCGGCGTCCCCGCCGTGGACATCGTCACGGTCTGACGGGACTCACGCGGCGCACGCCCGCCGCCGGTCAGTGGTGGGTGAGGGGCGTCCCGGTCCGGACGTGGGTGAGTTTGGCGGGGTTGCGGACGTAGTAGAGGCCGGTGATGCGGTCCTCCTCGACGCGGAGGGCCAGGACACCGTCGATCTCGCCGTCCAGGTGCAGAACAAGCGCCGGGCTGCCGTTGACCAGGGTGGGAACGCTGGTGATCCGGCCCGCGGTCCGGCCCAGCCCGCCCGCGAGGAAACGGACCACCTTCCCCGCGCCGACGATCGGCCGCGGCGCGGCCTGCCTGACCCCGCCCCCGTCGTTCAGCGCGACCACATCGGGCGCCAGCACGTCGAGCAGCCCCCGCACATCCCTGGTCTCGATCGCATTCCGCAACGCCTCCATGGCCGCCCGGGCCACCCGCGGGGAGACCACCCTGCGCGGGCGCCGGGCATCCACACGGCGGCGGGCGCGGGACGCGATCTGGCGGACGGCCGCGGGCTCCTTGTCCACGGCCGCCGCGATCTCCTCATAGCTGAACGCGAATGCCTCGCGCAGCACGAAGACGGCCCGCTCGGTCGGCGACAGCGTCTCCAGGACCAGCATGAACGCCATGGACACGCTCTCGGCGAGTTCGACGTCCTCGGCCACATCCGGCGCGGTGAGCAGCGGCTCGGGCAGCCAGGGGCCGACATACGCCTCCCGGCGGCGCCTGACCGCCCGCAGCCGGTTGAGCGCCTGCCGGGTGGTGATCCGGACCAGGTAGGCGCGCCGGTCGCGCACCCGCTCCAGATCGGCCTTCACCCACCGCAGCCAGGTCTCCTGGAGGACGTCCTCCGCGTCCGCCGCCGAGCCGAGCATCTCGTAGGCGACGGTGAAGAGCAGACTGCGGTGGGCGACGAAGGCGTCCGTCGCCGGGTCGGTGGTGTGGTCGCCGCCGGGCCCGCCCTCGTTCATGGCCGGGCCGCCCGCCCGCTGTCCGCCGGTGCTCCGCCGTGCCGGGCCCGCAGCCGCTGCGGGCGCCCCGTGTCCTGGAACTTCCAGGTGAACGATCCGGGCTTGCGTGCCTCGCCCGACAGGTGCCCGAGCAGGCCCTTGAAGGAACTCGACTTGATCGTCGCGGCCAGGCGGCCACCGATGCAGAGCCCTTTCGCGGTGTCGTCCCTGGCGGCGATCTGCACGGTGGCGGCGCGGCTGCCCACGGCGACGCAGTGGCCGAAGAACCCCACGGTGAGCGGCGCGGGCGGGGTGCCCGCGATCCGGCTGAGCACCGTGTCGGCGGCGTGCGCGCCGGTCGGCCCGGCGGCCTGGCAGCTCATCCGCAGCGGCAGGTCCGAGGGCGCCGCACAGTCCCCGGCCGCGACGATGTGCGCGTCGTCCACGCTGGTCAGTGTCTCATCGGTGCGCAGACGGCCCTGGGCGTCGGTGCTCAGCCCGCTGCGCGCGGCCAGGTCCGGCGCGGTGAATCCGGTGGTCCAGACGGTCACCTCGCTGGGCAGTTCCCGGCCGTCGGCGAGCGTAACGGCGTCCCCGGTCACCGCCGTCACCTTTGCGCCGGGGCCGTCGAGCACCTTCACGCCGAGCCGGTGCAGCTGCCTGGCGACCGAGCGCCGGCCCCGGGGGTGCATGTCAGGGCCGAGCACCCCGCCGCAGGCCAGGGTCACGCTGCGGCCGTCCTCCGCCAGTTCGGCGGCGACCTCGATGCCCGTGGCGCCGCCGCCGACGACCGTCACCGGGGCCGCGGCGGGCGCGGCGTCGAGGACTGGCCGCAGCCGCCGCACCTCCTCCAGGGTGGCGACCGGGTAGGCGGACTCGGCTGCTCCGGGCACGCGGGGTGCGGCGCTGCCGCTGCCCGCCGCGTACACCAGGTAGGCGTAGCCGAGCGTGCCGCCGCCCGCCAGGGTCACGGTGCGCCCGGCGGCATCGATCCGGGCCGCGGAGTCCACGACCAGCCGGACGTCCTCGGCCAGCACGTCCCGGTATGCGACGACGGCGGTGTCGGCCCCGCGCACCATCTGGTAGAGGCGGATGCGGTGCACGAACACCGGGCGCGGGTTGATCAGGGTCACTGCCACGTCGTCGCGCTGCGTCAGGCGGTTGGCGGCCATGACGCCGGCGTATCCCCCGCCGATCACGACGACTTCGGTCTTCCCGGTCATGGTCTCTCCCTCTCTTCCGGGGGTTCGGCCACAGGACACCGGGGAGGGCGGCGTCCGTGACAGCCTGTGAGCCGGATCACACCGGCGGCGGACCGGCGGCGGACCCGGCGGCGGACCGGCGGCGGAGCAGGGGGAGCCGCAGGGGCAATGGTGGGGTTAGCCCCCGTGCGCATGGGGTGCCGGGTCTTTACCGTTGATGCCATGAGTAGTCGTGACCCTGAGCTCAAGAAGGAACTTGACGCGACCGTGGAGACCCGTAAGGAGCTCGGGGACGCGTATGAAACAGAGCTGATCGAAAGCTTCCTGGAGAAGCTGGAGGAGCGCATCGACGCCACCGTGGACAAGCGGGTGCGCCGCCAGCTCGCCGAGCAGCAGCTGCTCACCCGGGGCTCCCGGCGGTCCTCCGAACGGGAGGACGGCAGCGGCCACGGCCCCGGCCCGGCCTTCGCACTGGCCGTGCTCTCCCTGGTGCTGGCGATCCCGCTCTCCGCGATCGGCGCGGTGAACCTGGGCCTGCCCGGCCTGCTGGTGGCCTGGGCCGGCATCGTCGGCGTCAACTACTTCTACTCGACCCTGCGGCACTAGCGCCGGTCGCCGCAGCCACGGCCCGCCGCCCCGGGCGGTGGCGAGCCACGCGGACGATCTGCTGAGATGTGTCCATGGCGGGGTCCCAGGCGTCGACACTCCGGCTCCGGGACGCGCTCCGGGACGCGGGGTTCGACGTGCGGTCGGTGGAGCGGTGCGGCGGCGGCGTGGTCGCCGTCGCGGGACTCGTCACCCTGGCGGACGGCACACGGCTCTTCGCCAAGTGCCTCCCCGGCACGGAGCCCGGCGTTTTCGACGTCGAGGCCGCCGGGCTGGTCAGTCTCCGTGAGACAGGGCACATCAGAACGCCGGACATCGTCCATGGGGAACCCCGGGTGCTGATACTGCGTCCCCAGCGCCCCCGCCGCGACGATCCGCGCTTCTGGGCCGACCTCGGCGCCTCGGTCGCCGCCCTCCACACCGGTACGGTCGGCGAGCGGTTCGGGTGGCACCGCCAGGGCTGGCTCGGCCGGATGCGGCAGGACAACACCTGGCACGGGGACGGGCACGCGTTCTTCGCCGAGCGACGCCTGCTGCGGTGGCTGGGCGAGCCCCTGGTGGAGGCCGCCCTCGACGCGGCGGACCGCCGGGCGCTGGAGGCGCTGTGCGCGGCGCTGCCCGACCTCGTCCCCGCCCAGCCGCCGTGCCTGACCCACGGCGACCTGTGGGCGGAGAACATCCTCGCCGACGAGGACGGCGCCCCCGTGCTCATCGACCCCGCCGTCTCCTGCACCTGGGCCGAGGTGGACCTGAGCATGCTCTGGTGCTCTCCGCGGCCCCCGGTGTCCGAGCACTTCTTCGCCGCCTATGCGGAGCGCGCGCCGCTCCTGGACGGCTGGCGGGAGCGCATGCCCCTGCTGCATCTGCGGGAAGTGCTCAGCACGATCGCCCACGGGGACGACGACTGGGGCGCGGCGGATTACGTGCGCCGGACCGTCGCTCCGTTCCGGAAGCGCCGCCGTTGACGGCGCCGTGACAAGAATCAGGCGGGGACCGCCGCACCCCGGCGTGGTGGCCAGGGGCGGGACGACGGCGGTCCCCGCGGGGACGGCGGCGGCCCGGGTCGATGGCCGTGCCGCTCGTCCAGGCGTCCATGGAGGTCCGGGAGCCGCTCCGGAGGTCCTTGGCGCCGACAACAGAAACTCTGCCCGAGGGGTGTTAAGGCCGGATTGCCGCACCGTGACGGGTCGGGATCAATCGCGCGGCCCGCCCGGCGGCAGGGCGGGCCGGGGCACGGCGTGGCGGGCTACTGGGCGAGGAAGGAGAGCAGGTCCTGGCGGCTGATCACACCCTTGGGCTTGCCCTCCACCAGCACGATCGCGGCGTCCGCGGTGCGCAGCGCGGCCATCAGGTCGGCCACCGGCTCGCCGGACCCGACCTGCGGCAGCGGCCCGCTCATGTGCTGCTCCAGCGCGTCGTCCAGGGTGGCGCGGCGGGCGAACAGCGCGTCCAGCAGATCCCGCTCCACCACCGAGCCGACGATCTCCGCGGCCATCACGTCCGGGTGCCCGGCGCCCGGCTTGACCACGGGCATCTGGGAGACCCCGTACTCCCGCAGCACGTCGATGGCCTGGCCGACCGTCTCCTCCGGGTGCATGTGGACGAACTCCGGGATGCCCCCGGCCTTGCGGCGCAGCACGTCCCCGGCGCGCAGCTCCGGCTCGCCCTCCTCCAGGAAGCCGTAGTCGGCCATCCACTCGTCGTTGAAGATCTTGCTGAGGTAGCCGCGGCCCCCGTCCGGGAGCAGGACCACCACCACGTCCTCCGGGCCGAGACCGCGGGCGGCCTCCAGCGCGGCCACGACCGCCATGCCGCAGGAGCCGCCCACCAGCATGCCCTCCTCGCGGGCCAGCCGCCGGGTCATCCGGAAGGAGTCCTGGTCCGAGACGGCGATGATCCCGTCCGGCACGGTGCGGTCGTAGGCGGTGGGCCAGAAGTCCTCGCCCACGCCCTCCACCAGGTAGGGCCGGCCGCTGCCTCCCGAGTAGACCGAGCCCTCCGGGTCGGCGCCGATGACGCGGACCCGGCCGCCGCTGACCTCCTTCAGGTAGCGGCCGGTGCCGGTGATGGTGCCGCCGGTGCCGACGCCCGCCACGAAGTGGGTGATCCGCCCGTCGGTCTGCTTCCACAGCTCCGGGCCGGTGCTCTCGTAGTGCGAGAGCGGGTTGTTGACGTTGCTGTACTGGTCCGGCTTCCAGGCGCCGGGGGTCTCCCGCACCAGCCGGTCGGAGACGTTGTAGTAGGAGTCCGGATGCTCGGGGTCCACGGCGGTGGGGCAGACCACGACCTCGGCACCGTAGGCGCGCAGCACGTTGATCTTGTCCGTGGAGACCTTGTCCGGGCAGACGAAGATGCAGCGGTAGCCCTTGCGCTGGGCCACGATGGCCAGGCCCACCCCGGTGTTGCCGGAGGTCGGCTCGATGATCACCCCGCCGGGGCGCAGCTCGCCCGAGGCCTCGGCGGCCTCGATCATCCGCAGCGCGATGCGGTCCTTCACCGACCCGCCGGGGTTGAAGTACTCCACCTTGGCCAGGACGGTGGCCTCGATGCCTTCCGTCACGCTGTTCAGCCTCACCAGCGGGGTGTTGCCGACAAGGTCGATGATCGACTCGTGAAAGTGCATGGGGATCTCCGGTCTGCGCACGTCATCGGGCGGGTTCCGGCCGCCCTCAAGGGCAGCACTCTATTGTCCCGCGCATCGCGGACCTCGCCGGGCCTCGCCCCGGGTGTCCGGACGGACACACGTTGCCACTGACGGCAAAACGGGCACGAAACAGAGAGTACGGGGAAAATACGGGACGCGACGAGCGAGGAGGCGGTCCGGGCGATGTCCATGGCGAGGGTGGCCCGGCGGGTCGCCACGGCGGCGGCGTACGGGGGCGGCGGCGTCGGTCTGCTGGGCGGGGTGGCGGCCGGCGTCCTGCTGGCCGAGGTCCGGATGGCCCGGCGGACGATCGGCATCAACGACGACGTCCCGCCGGTGGCCGACGGCCTGTACGGCGCCGAGTACGGCGCGGTGCCGGGCAGCCGGGTGCCCTGGCGGCTGGCCTTCCTGGGTGACTCCACGGCGGCCGGGCTGGGCGTGCAGCGGGCCCGGGAGACGCCCGCGGCGCTGCTGGCCGCGGGGCTGGCGGCGATGTCCGAGCGCCCGGTGGAGCTGCGCAACGTCGCCCTGTCCGGCGCCCGCTCGGACGACCTGGAGCGCCAGGTCGACCTGGTCCTCGGCCCCGGCCGGGAACCCGGGGGCGGGGAACCCGGCGGCGGCGGGGGACCGGAGAGCGGGGCCGGCGGGCCGCGGACGGTGCCGGACGTGTGCGTGCTGATCATCGGCGCCAACGACATCACCGGCCGGCTCTCACCGGCCGCCTCGGTGACGTATCTGGCCCGCGCGGTGGCCAGGCTGCGCGAGGCGGGCTGCCAGGTGGTGGTCGGCACCTGCCCGGATCTGGGCTCGGTGGAGCCGGTGTGGCCGCCGCTGCGCTGGCTGGCCCGCACCGCCAGCCGCCGGCTGGCCGCCGCGCAGACCATTGCCGCGGTGGAGCTGGGCGGGCGCACCGTCTCGCTGGGCGATCTGCTGGGGCCGGAATTCGCCGCCCGGCCCCGGGAGATGTTCGGCCCGGACCACTACCACCCCTCCGCGCAGGGCTACGCCACGGCCGCCATGGCGATGCTGCCCACGCTCTGTGCCACGCTGGGGGTGTGGCCGCAGGAGGGGCGCATGGAGACCGGACGGCGGGAGAGTGTGCTGCCGGTGGAGCGGGCCGCGGCCGAGGCGGTGGCCGAGGGCGGTACCGAGGTCACGGCCGCGGACGGCGGGCGCCGCGCCCCCTGGGCGCTGCTCCGGCACCGCCGCCGTCACCGGGCCGGGGCCGAGGAGGACGGGCCGCGGCCCGAGCGCTCCCGGACCGGCTCCGGAGCGTGACGCCGGTTGTGCGGGTGCCGCGACCGGGCTGTGCGGGAGCAGCGTGCGGCTGGAATCACACCCGGCGGGTCGTGACCCCTGGGCTACGCAGGGGTAGCTTCCGACGGGTAACTTGTACTGAACAAGCGCTCAGCCGGGAGAGGCCGCCATGCCCGAAGCCGTGATCGTCTCCGCCGCCCGTTCCCCCATCGGCCGTGCCTTCAAGGGTTCGCTGAAGGACATCCGGCCCGACGACCTGACCGCCGAGATCATCAAGGCCGCCCTGGCCAAGGTGCCCCAGCTCGATCCGCACGACATCGACGACCTGATGCTCGGCTGCGGTCTGCCCGGCGGCGAGCAGGGCCACAACCTCGGCCGCGTGGTCGCCGTGCAGCTCGGCATGGACCACCTGCCGGGCTGCACCGTCACCCGCTACTGCTCCTCCTCCCTCCAGACCACCAGGATGGCCCTGCACGCCATCCGGGCCGGCGAGGGAGACGTCTTCCTCTCGGCCGGCGTGGAGATGGTCTCGCGCAGTGTGAACGGCAGCTCGGACGGCATGCCCGGCACCCACAACCCGCTGTTCGCCGACGCCGAGGCCCGTACCGCGCACCGCGCCGAGCAGGGCGGCGAGGACTGGCACGACCCGCGCGAGGACGGGCAGGTGCCGGACGTCTACATCGCCATGGGCCAGACCGCGGAGAACCTGGCCCGGCTGAAGAACATCAGCCGGCAGGAGATGGACGAGTTCGGCGTCCGCTCCCAGAACCTCGCCGAGAAGGCCATCGCCGACGGCTTCTGGCAGCGCGAGATCACCCCGGTCACCACCCCGGACGGCACGGTGGTCGCCGCCGACGACGGCCCCCGGCCGGGCGTCACCCTGGAGGGCGTGTCCGGGCTCAAGCCCGCCTTCCGGCCCGACGGCCGGGTCACCGCCGGCAACTGCTGCCCGCTGAACGACGGTGCCGCCGCCCTGGTCGTGATGTCCGACACCAAGGCCCGGGAACTGGGCATCACCCCGCTGGCCCGGATCGTCTCCACGGGCGTCTCCGGCCTGTCCCCCGAGATCATGGGCTACGGCCCGGTGGAGGCCACCCGTCAGGCGCTGGCCCGGGCCGGCATGTCCATCGGCGACATCGACCTGGTCGAGATCAACGAGGCGTTCGCCGCCCAGGTCATCCCCTCCTACCGGGATCTGGGCATCGACCTGGACCGGCTGAACGTCAACGGCGGCGCCATCGCCGTGGGCCACCCGTTCGGCATGACCGGCGCCCGGATCACCACCACGCTGATCAACTCCCTCCAGTGGCACGACAAGCAGTTCGGCCTGGAGACCATGTGCGTCGGCGGCGGCCAGGGCATGGCCATGATCATCGAACGCCTGAGCTGAGCACCCGCCCCCCGCCCTGCCGCTCCCGGCCCGCGGCACAGAACCACAGCCGGGAGCGGCGGGGGCGGCAGGGGCGGCAGGGGCGGCAGGGGCGGCAGGTGGTGAAGGGGCGCACGCGAGGTGAGGGGTGGTGCACACTCGGAACCCGTTCACGCCGACTGCCGCGAAATGTGACGCAGATCACGGCACATCGCCCCGTTTATGGCAGTGATACCCAAGCGGCCCCAGGTTGTGACGTGCGCCGGACCGCTCCGCGTTCGCCCTGGTCAGAGCAGCACCGCCGGAAGCCGCCGGAAGCGGCCCGGCCAGGGGCCCGGCGCAGGGGACCAAGGTCCCGTCCAGATCGGTGACGTTCCGCTCTGCTCCCCATGGCAAGGGCCGGGAAACCTGAGATAGGAATCAGGGGGACCTATGTAGCTGGGAGATCGTTCGTGAGCGCCATATCCCTCACCCTGCTGGTGGCGGCGGGGCTCTCCGCCGCGCTGTGCGGTGCGACGCTGTACACCGCACGCAGCCTGCGCACCGAGGTCGCCGCGCTGCGCGCCGAACTGCGGACCGCACCGCGGTTCCCCCTGGCCAGGACCGCACCGGACGAGGAGCTGATCCGCGCGGCCGTCGCCGACGCGCTCGCGGACGAACGGGAACGCGAACTCGCCGAGGCCCGCGCCTTCTGGGCGGAGCAGGAGCTCCGCGAGGGCCAGCTCGGCCATCTGCTGGCCGGGCGCTGCGAGCCGGACATGACCGAGGTGGACGAGGCCCTGCTCGACGCCCTGCTGGACGGCTGCCTGCCGGGCGAGAGCGGCATCGGCGGCGCCGCCGGTGCCGAGAGCGCCGCCCCCGGCCCCGGTCCCGGCCCGGGAACCGTCTTCCTGCCCCGCCAGGGGCGTGCCGCCTCCGGGCCGGAGCCCGGGGACGGCGGGGACGCGGGCGAATCCGCGGAGCTGGCCGCCGCCCGCCGCCGGCACCCCTCGAACCCCGGCTACACCCTCTCCGGCGAGCCGGTGGACCCGGCCGCCGCCAGGGCCGCCGACGCCGAGCACGGCCACGACCGGGAGGAGCCCGGGGACGGCGGGGACGGCGGGGAACCGGCCTCCACCGAGGAGGAGCAGGCCCGCACCGCCGGGCAGCTCGCCCGGCTCGCCGAGGACCGTACCCCGCTGGCCGACGTCCGGCCGGGGCCGCTGGGCACCCTGGACGTCTACCTCTTCGCGGACGGCACCACCGTCTGTCTCTCCCCCGGCCACCGGGAGACCGCCGAGCGTCTCGCCGACGCACTGCGCGCGGGCACCCCGCCGGTGCTGCTGGGCGGCTCCGGGGTGTCCGGCGCCTACGCCCTGACCTTCGCCTGCGGCGAGGAGAGCGTCTACCTCCTGGCCGACCGGGTCGTCACCGCCTGAGCCCGCCTGCGGCGGCCCGGCCCCGCTCCCGCGCCGCCTCCGCCGCGCCTCGACGCCCCTCGCTCCCCCACCCGGCCCCCACCCGGCCCGCAGTGGCCCGCAATCGCCCGCGGTCCCCCCGCAGCGCCCGCAGCGCACACAGCCGCCCGTGTCCCCAGGACGCCGGCGGCTACGGTTCCGTGCGGTGGCGCCGGTAATAGCGGGCCACCCGGGCACGGTTGCCGCAGCGGGCCGCCGAACACCAGCGCCGGCGCGGATGGGCGGGCAGGAAGAGCATCACGCAGCCCTCGGCCTCGCACTCCCGGACCCGGGCCACGGCCGGATCGGTGAGCAGATCGGCGACGGCCTCCGCCAGCACCGCCGCCAGCCGCGCCGGCGGCTCCCCGGCCCGGCGCGGCTCCGCGGTGACGCGGGTGCCGTCCCAGCCCAGATGCCGCACGGCGGGCGCGGCGCGCTGTGCCTCGTTGAGCCCGCGCAGCGCCGAGGCGGGCGGCTCCGCGCCGCGCAGCAGCGCCCGCAGGGCCTGCTCGGCGTGGTCCCGCACCCGGTGCACGGCCGCCAGCCCGGCGGCGGCCACGGCCTGCGCCGCACCGCCGGACGGCGGCGGGGGCAGCACCCGCCCGTCCCCGATCCCGTGCTCCAGCTCCAGCCAGGCCGCGAGCTGTGCGGGGCCGGCCAGCAGGTCGACGGTGGCGCCTCCGGGGCCGCCGCGCGGGCGGGTGTTGATCAGGTCCAGCGCCAGCGGTTCACCGGTCAGCGGAACGGGATCGGCCATGCCCTAATGCTACCTCCATGGATTGACTCATTAGTCACCCTCCGCTATGACTAATGCATCATCTCCCCAAGGAGCCATGTGACATGCTGAGCACGCGTGTTCCCCGGACCCGGCACCGCCATCTCGACGTGGACGGGGTCCGGGTCTTCTACCGCGAGTCGCTGCCGGAACGGCCCGATGCCCCGGTGCTGTTGCTGCTGCACGGCTTCCCGTCCGGCTCGCACCAGTTCCGCCGCCTGATCGACGCCCTCGGCGACCGCTACCGGATGATCGCGCCCGACTATCCGGGATTCGGCCACACCAGGACACCGGACGGCTTCGTCCCCACCTTCGACCGGCTGGCCGATGTCGTCGAGGGCTTCACCGACCGCCTGGGACTGACCCGGTTCGCGCTCTACGTCTTCGACTTCGGCGCACCCGTGGGCTTCCGGGTGGCCGTCCGCCGCCCGGAGCGGATCACCGGCCTGATCGTGCAGAACGCCAACGCCTACGACGAGGGCCTGAGCGACGCGGCCCGCACCATGATCGCCAACCGCCGCGGCGACCCCGGTGCCGAGGAACGGGTCGGGGTCCTGTTCACCCCGGCCGTGACCCGTGGCCAGTACGAGACCGGCACCCCGGACCCGGAACTGCTGGCCCCGGACGCCTGGACCCTCGACCAGCACTTCCTCGATCTGCCGGGCCGCAAGGAGGCACAGATCTCGCTGGCCCTGGACTACCACACCAATGTGGACAGCTATCCGGTGTGGCAGCACTGGCTGCGCACCCACCGGCCGCCCGCCCTGGTGGTGTGGGGCCGCGGCGACCCGTTCTTCACCGAGCGGGGCGCCCGGGCCTACCGGCGGGACCTGCCCGCTGCCGAGGTGCACCTGCTGGACGCCGGCCACTTCGCCCTGGAGACCGAGCTGCACACCATCGCCCCGCTCGTCGACGGCTTCCTGCAGCGCCTCCCCCGGAGCGGCGGCGGCGAGGCAGCCGCCTAGCGGCGGCCGGGGGCACCGCGGAGCAGGTCCAGCGCCTGGCGGATCTCCTCCGCCGCGGCCTCGCCGGGCCCCAGCGCCCGCACCGCCTCGACCAGATCGTGACCGGTGACGGCGAGCTGGTCGCCCACCGCGAAGATCCCGGCGTCGGGCAGCTCCGGCAGCCGGCCGGGACGGCCCTCCAGACGCTGTCCCCGCCGCGCCAGTTCGGCGGCCAGCGCCCGCCCCTCGGCAGCGGCGCCGCGCCGCAGCGCGCTCTCCGGGAGCCGCCGCAGCCGCCCCGCGGCCCGCTCCACGGCCTGCTCCAGCCGCTCCAGCTGCTCCAGCTGCTCCAGCCGCTCGTGCTGCTCGGGCCCCCGGGGTGTCTCCATGGCAGGGAGGATAGGGCAGCGGCGGATGCGGAAACGGCCGGGCCGGCCGGCGGGAAACCCGCCGGCCGGCCCGGCCGCAATCAGGAACTGCACCGCACGGGACGCCGGACCGCTCAGCGACGGCCGGACGCCCCGGCCGTCAGTCGCCTTGCAGGATGGAGATCAGCCGCAGGAACTCCAGGTAGATCCAGACCAGGGTCAGGGTCAGACCGAAGGCGGCCAGCCAGGACTCCTTCTCCGGAGCACCGTAGGCGATGCCGTCCTCGACCATCTTGAAGTCCAGGGCCAGGAAGCAGGCGCCCAGGATGATGCCGATGGCGCCGAACAGGATGCCCAGCGAGCCGTCCCGCAGGCCCAGACCGTTGCCGCCGCCGATCATGGCGACGATCAGGTTGATCATGGCCAGGCCGATGAAGGCCAGTGCGGCGGCGATCACGAAGCGGGTGAACCGGGCGGTCACCCGGATGATCCGCTGCTTGTACATGAACAGCACGGCCGCGAACACGGTCATCGTGCCGAGCACCGCCTGCATGGCGGCACCGGGCGCATAGTCGTTGATGTAGTTGCTGATGGTGCCCAGGAAGACGCCTTCGATGGCGGCGTAGGACAGAATCAGCGCCGGCGACGGCTGGCGCTTGAAGGACTGCACCAGCGCCAGGCCGAAACCGATCAGCGCGCAGACGATGCCCACGCCCAGGGGAAGGTCCGTCACCCAGGCGACCGTCGCGGTGGCGATCACGGTGCCCAGCGTCAGCGCGGTGCGGGACACCACGCTGTCGATGGTCATGACCCCGGCGGGAGCCGTGGGGACGCCCGGATACGCCGGCGCGCCGGCCTGCTGCTGCGCATAGGGGTTCGTCGGCTGCGCGTACGGGTTGGTCGGCTGCGCGTGGGGGGTCGCCGTCTGCGGCGCCGCGTTGAACTGCGCGTAGCCACCACCCTGGCTGAACCCCCGGCGCGTGAAGACCGGGTTGCTGCTCCTCATCTCACTCCTCCATGGCCGCTACGGCACGACCTTGACTCCAGAGTAATGCTTTAGCAAAGAGTGCACCGTAGTCCACGACATACAACGTCGGAAGGGGGCGTTACCGTTCCGCCGCACTCCAGGAAGCCTACGCCGGAGGGACCGGGATTCCGCTGTCAGGGTGCCATGCGGCGCCGGCGGACGCACCGGCGCACCCGCGGGTTCCGTGCGGGCCGGCCGGGAAGCGCGGGGCCGGGGCGGACGGCGGGAGCCTCGGGGTGCGGCCGGGTGCGGCCGGGCGTGGCGGGAAAGGACGAGGCAGGAGCCGGGAAGGGGGCCCCTCTTGCCCGGTCCGCGCAAGAGGGTGGACGGTCGCCCGGCGGCTCCCGGAAACGGCAAGACGGCGATGGGACCGGTCGGCCCTGAGGTGCCCGGAGCCGGACTCGAACCGGCACGGCCACCAGGCCAGCGAGTTTTAAGCTCACCGTGTCTGCATTCCACCATCCGGGCACAGTTCCCCAGGCCGTTCCGGACATCGGTGTCCTGCCGTTACTGCTCAGAAGCTTATCGGCACGATCCGCCCGAACAGCCGCACGGCAAAACGATGTTGTCCGATTTTATGAGTTCCTGATGGCCAGTCAGTGGCTTCCGGGCAGGTGCGAGCGGGGTGCAGCGTCCCGGGCGCCCGGGACCGCCTTCGGGAATTGACGCGAAACAACCGTCCGGAGCCGACTGGTTACTTCCAGGTACGGGGCCGCAGCGGCAGACCGGAGCGACCCGATCCGGTGGTGCGCACGGCGAGCACCTGGTTGACGCCGATCTGCGCGCGCTCGAAGGCGAGCGCCGAAGCCGCCATGTAGAGCCGCCAGATCCGCGCCCGGGGCGCCCCGGCGAGCTTCACCGCCTCCTCCCAGGACTCCTCCAGATTCCGCACCCAGGCACGCAGCGTCAGCCCATAGTGTTCACGGAGTGACTCCACGTCCCGCACCTCGAACCCGGCGTCCTCCAGCACCGAGACGGTGCGGCCCACCGGGGAGAGCTCGCCGTCCGGGAACACATAGGCGTCGATGAACGGGCTGAGCCGGTAGCCCCGCTCGTCGGGCATCGGACGGCGCGCGATCTGGTGGTTGAGCAGCCGCCCGCCGGGCCGCAGCAGGCCGTACAGCTGTCCGGCGTACTCCCGGTAGCGGGCCTCGCCGACGTGTTCCGCCATGCCGATCGAGGCGATGGCGTCGTACGGGCCGTCCGCGGTCTCGCGGTAGTCCTGGACCCGGATCTCCGCCCGGTCGGCCAGGCCGGCCTCCGCGATCCGGCTGCGGGCCAGCGCGGCCTGCTCGGCGGACAGGGTGATGCCGACGGCCCGCACCCGGTACTCGCGCACCGCGTGCATCAGCAGCGAGCCCCAGCCGCAGCCCACGTCCAGCAGGCGTTCACCCTCGCGCAGCCCCAGCTTGCGGCAGACCAGGTCGAGCTTGGCGGTCTGGGCCTCGTCCAGCCCGGCCCCATCGCCCCAGTAGGCGCAGGAGTACACCATGGTCGGGCCGAGCACCCGGGCATAGAAGGCGTTGCCCACGTCGTAGTGGTGGCTGACCGCGTGCCGGTCGCGGTCCCGGCTGTGGCGCCGCCCGGTGCGGCGGCGGTTCTCCTCGCGCGGCGGGGGAGGCGGCAGCCCGGGGCCGGACAGGGCGAGCAGTTCGGCCGCGGCGGCCAGCCGCTCCCGCGTCCGCAGGGTCTGCGCGGGCGGGGCGGAACCCGGCGGCCCGGGCCGGGCGTCGGGATGGTGGCGGGAGGGTTCGCGTTCCCAGACCAGGCCGGCCAGATGCTGCAGGGCGAGATAGAGGTCGCCCTCGATGTCGAGATCGCCGGCCACCCAGGCACGGGCCAGGCCGAGTTCGCCCGGCCGGTACAGAATGCGGCGCACTGCGCGCCGGTGACGCACCACCAGCACCGGGGCGTACGGCTCGCCGCCGGCCTCGCTGCCGTCCCACGCCCGCAGCCGGAGCGGCAGCGGAGCACCGAGCAGCACGCCCGCCAGCCGGTGGAGCCGCTTCGCAAGCTCTGCCATGACCTCCAGACAACCACTCCGCGGCCGGCGGCGCAGCGCATCGGAGCCACGCGGCGGCGGAACCTGCCCCGGGCCCGCGGGCGGGCGGGAAACGCAAGAGGCCCGGCCGGGCCCCGGCGGAGCAGGGGCCCGGCCGGGCAGGAAGCGATGCGCCGGCGCCGGCGGTGGAAGCGGCAGCGGCGATGGCGGCGGCGATGGCGGCGGTGCTACACGGTGGTGCGGTCCTTGCGCTGCTCCGCGGCGGCACGCTGCTCCGCGGCGGCGGCAGCGGCGGCCGGCTTGGCGGCCTCGTAGAACTCCTCGCGCGGGTTCTCCATGGCACCCAGCGAGACCACCTCGCGCTTGAGGAACAGCGCCAGCGTCCAGTCCGCGAAGACCCGGATCTTGCGGTTCCAGGTCGGCACCGCCAGGCCGTGGTAGGTGCGGTGCATGTACCAGGCCAGCCGGCCGCGCAGCCGGATGGTCATCGGGCCGAACTTGATCATGGCCACGCCCTTGCGCAGGCCGAGACCGGCCACCGCGCCCTTGTTGGCGTGCTTGTAGTCGGCCTGCGGGAAGCCGCGCAGCGCCGCCACCACGTTGTCGCCGAGCAGCCGGGCCTGACGCAGCGCGTGCTGGGCGTTGGGCGGGCACCAGTCGCCCTCGCCCTCGACCAGGTTGGGCACCTGGGCGTTGTCCCCGGCCGCCCAGATGTAGTCGGTGCCCTTGACCTGGAGGGTGGGGTCGACGTCCACGTGGCCGCGCGGGCCGAGCGGCAGGCCGTAGTGGGCCAGGGTCGGGTTGGGCTTCACACCGGCGGTCCACACGATGGTGCCGGAGTCGACCTCGGTGCCGTCGCTGAGCACCACGTGGCCGTCCACGCAGGACTTCATGGAGGTGCCGAGCAGGATCTCCACACCGCGCTGCTTCAGGTGCTCGCGGCCCCACTCGCCGAGCTTGGGACCGACCTCGGGCAGAATCCGGTCGGCCACGTCCACCAGCAGGAAGCGCATGTCCTCGCGCCGGATGGAGGGGTAGTACCGGGCGGCGTCCCGGGCCAGGTCCTCGATCTCGCCCACGGTCTCCGCACCGGCGAAGCCGCCGCCGACGAAGACGAAGGTGAGGGCCTTGCGCCGGATGTCCGGGTCGGTGGTGGAGTCGGCCTTGTCGAACTGCTCCAGCACGTGGTTGCGCAGGCCGATGGCCTCCTCGATGCCCTTCATGCCGATGCCGTGCTCGGCCAGGCCGGGGATCGGGAAGGTACGGGAGACGGAGCCGAGGGCGACCACCAGGTGGTCGAAGGGCACCTCGTAGGCGGGACCGACCAGCGGGGCCACGGTGGCCACCCGGCGGTCCTGGTCGACGGAGGTGACCCGGCCGGTGAGGACCTCGGCCTGGGGCAGCACCCGGCGCAGCGGCACCACGACGTGGCGCGGCGAGATGCTGCCGGCCGCGGCCTCGGGCAGGAAGGGCTGGTACGTCATGTACGAGCGCGGGTCGACGACGGTGACCGTCGCCTCTCCGTAGCGCAGCTTCTTGAGAATGCGGCGCGCGGCGTAGAGGCCGACATACCCGCCACCCACGACGAGGATTCGGGGACGCTCCGTGGTGCTCATGTCTTCGAGTATCCACCCGACCGGCGGGGGGTGCTCGTGAGGGGGTTCACAAGCTTCGCGGGGTTTCTGCTACACTCCGCCGCCCGGTGGCCGGCCGGCCCGCTTCCCCGGGGTGCCACGGGCTCCGGTCCGGGTCCTGCCCCACCGGCCTGAGCTGGGCCGACACCGGGACGACAGGACGACGCAGGGTGGCGTCGGGGCGGCCGTCACCCGGATGTCACCGGCCGGGCGCACCGCCCGGCGGGCCGTCCCGCCGCCCCGGGCGGCGGAGCACGGGCCACGGGTGTGACACCAGGGGCCATGTGGCCCCGGCCTCATGTGAATAACTTCACGAAGTTTCCGGCGGGTATGTGCTCCGGTGTGTCCCGGATGTCCGTTCAGAGGGCGGCGGACCAGGCGATGCCGTCCAGGATGTCGTGTTCGCTGACCAGGAGTTCGGGCGCGCCGAGGTGCTCCATCACCTGGTCCAGGATGACCGCCCCGGCGACGATGACGTCCACCCGGCCGGGGTGGATGACCCTGCGGGCGGCCCGTTCGGCATGGCTGGAGGAGACCAGATCCGCCGTCACGGCGGCCACCTCCGGGCGGCGGAAGCGGGAGTGGTGCACGGCGGCCGCGTCGTACTCGTCCAGGTTCAGGGCCAGGGCGGCGACCGTGGTGACCGAGCCGGCCAGGCCGACCAGGGCCCGCGCCTCGTGCAGCGGCACGGTGCGCCCGGCCTCGGCGAGCCCGGCGCGCACATCCGCGGTGAGCGCGGCCAGCCGCTCCGCGGTGACGGGTTCGGCGGGCCGGCCGTCCTCTGTGAGGTGGCGCTCGGTGAGGCGGACGCAGCCGATGTCCACACTGCGCGCGGCCCGCACCCCGCCGCCCGGGGTGCCGAGCACGAACTCGGTGGAGCCGCCGCCGATGTCCACCACCAGGGTCGGGACATCGGGCGCCAGGACCGCCTCGCTGCCGGTCAGTTCCCGGGTCGCGCCGGTGAAGGACAGCCGGGCCTCCTCGTCACCGGTGATGACCTCCGGCGAGACCCCGAGGATCTCGCGCACCCCGCGGGTGAACTCGTCGCGGTTCTCGGCGTCGCGGGACGCGGAGGTGGCCACGAAACGGGTGCGCGCGGGCGGCACACCGTGCGCCCGGATGGCCTCGGCATAGGAGCGGCAGGCGGCGAAGGTGCGCTCCAGGGCCTCGGGGGCCAGCCTCCCGGTGCGGTCCACGCCCTGGCCGAGGCGGACGATCTCCATCCGCCGGTCCAGGTCGGTCAGGGTGCCGGCGGCCGGGTCCAGTTCGGCGACCAGCAGCCGGATGGAGTTGGTGCCGCAGTCGACGGCGGCGACCCGGGCGGGGCCGGCCGGTGCGGGGGCGGGGTCGGTCATGGCTGCTCCTCCTCGGGGTTCACCGGGTTCGCGGCACCGTCCGGCAACTCGTGCGCGTTTTCACGAACAGGGGGGCCGTCCGCGCCTCCGGTGCGCGCGGCGGCGGGCACACAGGGGCCCTTGCGCCACCACTCGGGCAGCAGCCCCAGCGCCTCGTCGCCCAGCGGGTTGACGCCCGGCCCGGCCGCCAGCGCGTGGGCGACCAGCACATGCAGGCACTTCACCCGGTCGGGCATGCCGCCCGCGCTGGGGAAGCCCGCCAGCACCTCGATGGCGTCCCGGCGGGCCAGGTAGTCCTCGTGCGCCCGGCGGTAGGCGGCGGCCAGCTCCGCGTCCCGGCCCAGCCGCTCGGTCATCTCCTTCATCAGCCCGCCGGACTCCAGGGTGCCGATGGCGGAGTTGGCCCGCGGGCAGGTCAGGTAGTAGGTGGTGGGGAACGGGGTGCCGTCCGGCAGGCGGGGGGCGGTCTCCACCACGTCCGGATTGCCGCAGGGGCAGCGGTGCGCGACGGCCCGCAGGCCGCGCGGCGGGCGGCCGAGCTGCTCCCGGCACGCCTCGATGTCGGCGTCGGTGGGCGGAGTCGGCTCGGTCTGCGGGGGCGGGGTTTCCATGCTGCGGACTTCTGCGCTTTCCAGATCGAGGGGCCCCGGGCGGGGGCCGCGGACCGGACGGACCGGACGGGTCGGACGGTGCGGACGGTGCGGGCGGGTCGGACGGTGCGGGCGGGTCGGACGGTGCGGGCGGGAGCGGCGGCGGAAGGGCCGCGGAGCGCGGGCGGCGCGGGCGGCCTCAGCGGGTGCGGGGGTGGTCGGCGCGGTCCACTCCGTCCCAGAGGTTGTCATACCAGGGGCGGCCGGCCGCACTCCGGTCGCTGCGGTGCCGCCCGTCCGCCCCGGCGCCGTCCTCGGCGTCCCCGGACTGCGGCATGGTGAACCCGATCTCGCCGGGACGCACGAAGTGCAGCCGGCGCCGCGCCTGCTGCTCCACATAGGCCGGGTCCTGCCAGCGGGCCTTCTCGTCCCGCAGCTCCTCCACCCGCTCCCTGGTCTCCCGCTCCTGCCGCTGCAGATCGCCGATCTCGGCGCGCTGCGCGATGTACTGCCGCAGCGGATACGCCAGCGCGACCACCAGCGTGCACACCACCAGCGCCAGCAGCGCGGCCCGGCCGGTCAGCCGGGAGCGGCGCGGCGGGCGGCGCAGCCGCCGGCTCTGCGCCCGGTAGACCCGGGCCGCGGCCTGCTCGCCCAGTACCCGAAGTCTGGTGGTCGTGGAGAACCTGCTCCGGCCCGCGGCCACACTCTCACCCCTCGCTGAGCTTGCCGAGATTGCTGCGCTCGCCGGGAGCGCGCCGGTCCCCGCCGGCCCCTCGCTCGTGCGACGCACCCGTCCCCGGCCACCGTACGGGACGGCGGCCGGGGACGGGGTGAGGACGGACAGGACCGGACGGAACCGGATTCGTCAGCCCTTGAAGCGCGGGAAGGCGCTGCGGCCGGCGTACACCGCGGCGTCGTCCAGGATCTCCTCGATGCGCAGGAGCTGGTTGTACTTGGCGACCCGCTCGGAGCGGGCGGGGGCACCGGTCTTGATCTGGCCGCAGTTGGTGGCCACGGCCAGGTCGGCGATGGTGACGTCCTCGGTCTCACCGGAGCGGTGGGACATCATGCACTTCATGCCGTTGCGCTGGGCCAGCTCCACGGCGTCCAGGGTCTCGGTCAGCGAGCCGATCTGGTTGACCTTGACCAGCAGGGCGTTGGCCGCGCCCTCGTCGATGCCGCGCTGCAGACGCTCGGGGTTGGTGACGAACAGGTCGTCGCCGACGAGCTGGACCTTGTCGCCCAGGCGGGCGGTCATGCTCTGCCAGCCCTCCCAGTCCTCCTCGTTCAGCGGGTCCTCGATGGAGACCAGCGGGTACGCCTCGACCAGCTCGGCGTAGTAGTCGATCATCTCGGCCGCGGTGCGCTGCCGGCCCTCGAAGGTGTAGACGCCGTCGCTGTGGAACTCGGTGGCGGCCACGTCCAGGGCGAGCGCGACGTCCTGGCCGGGGGTGTAGCCGGCGGCCTTGACGGCCTCCAGGATCAGGTCCAGGGCCTCGCGGTTGGAGGAGAGGTCGGGGGCGAAGCCGCCCTCGTCGCCCAGGCCGGTGGACAGGCCCCGGTCCTTCAGCACGGCCTTGAGCTTGTGGTAGATCTCGGCACCCCAGCGCAGCGCCTCGGAGAAGGACTCGGCGCCGATCGGGGCGATCATGAACTCCTGGATGTCCACGTTCGAGTCGGCGTGCGAGCCGCCGTTCAGGATGTTCATCATCGGCACCGGCAGCAGGTGCGCGTTGGGGCCGCCCAGGTAGCGGAAGAGCGGCAGGTCGGAGGATTCCGAGGCGGCGTGCGCGACCGCGAGTGAGACGCCCAGGATGGCGTTGGCGCCGAGCGAGGACTTGTCGGCGGTGGCGTCCAGGTCCAGCATCGCCTGGTCGATCAGCCGCTGCTCGGTGGCGTCGTACCCCACCAGCTCCGGGCCGATCTGCTCGATGACGGCGAGCACGGCCTTCTCCACGCCCTTGCCGTGGTACCGGTTCTCGTCCTTGTCCCGCAGCTCCAGGGCTTCGAACGCCCCGGTGGAGGCGCCGGAGGGCACGGCCGCGCGGCCGGTACTGCCGTCGTCGAGGCCGACCTCAACCTCGACGGTGGGATTTCCTCGCGAGTCGAGAATCTCCCGGGCTACGACGACGTCGATGGACGGCACGAGGTTCTCCTTCGTGTGGGTCAGTCATCAGCAGACCTGAGCCTAGCCGCCCCGGACGGGCGCCCTTGCCGTGGTGGCGTCCAAGAGGCCGCCGACGGGGTGCTCCGGAGCCGCCGGAAGGAGCGGAACCGCAGGTGGGAGCGGGGAGATCTCATTTTGTTTAAGGGCTGAAGAAAATAGGGTGTCCGGGCCTCGCCGGCCCGGGAGCCGGGCCCTCGCCGCCCAGTCGGCGAAGGCCCGGTCACCCGGTGCCGCCGCGGCCGGAACCGCTCAGAGGGTGAGCTGCTGGCCGGGGTGGATCAGGTCGGGGTTGCCGCCGATGACGTCCTTGTTGTCGGCGTAGATCTGCTGCCAGGTGGTGCCGTGCGCCTGGGCGATCTTGAACAGGGTGTCACCGGACTCGACGGTGTACAGGTCGCCGGAGGACCGCTCGGCCGGCGCCGCGGGCTCGGAGTCGACGGTCACCTCCACCTCCGCGGGGGCGGCCGGGGCGGGCTCCTCGGCCTGCTCCGCGGGGGCGGACGGCTCGGCCTGGCCGCCCGAGGTGTCGACCTCGGCGGCCGGACCGCCGGCGGTCAGACCGGCCCGGACGCTGCACACCGGCCAGGCGCCGGGGCCCTGCATGGCGAGCAGCTTCTCGGCGGTGGCGATCTGCTGGTCCTTGCTCGCCAGGTCGGCGCGCGAGGCGTACTGGGTGCCGCCGGCGGCCTCCCAGCTGGACTGCGTGAACTGCAGACCGCCGTAGAAGCCATTGCCGGTGTTGATGGACCAGTTGCCGCCGGACTCGCACTGGGCGACCGCGTCCCAGGTGGAGACGGAGGCGGCCTGAGCACTGGTGGCGCCGATGACCGGGAGGGCCACGGCTGCGCCGGCCACACCGGCGGCGGAGACGAAACGGGTGGGCTTGGAGGGACGACGGTGACGGCCCTTGCCGGAGAACAGCATGGTTGTTCCTTCTCACCGACGCCTGCGAGGTGAGCTGTCGGGTTCGGGCGGTGAGTGCCCGGCCGGGGGCGGAACGCATGAAGAAACGTTTCGCCTTTGGCTTCACCCCAAGCCGTTCCGGTTCGGCCGCGCCGTGCGGCGCTGCCGTCCCGGACCGGCGACTTACCTGGGTCCCCCGCTCCTGCCTGCGGTGCTCGCTATGAACGTGGATCTCCCCGGAGCCGGCGGCAGGACTCGGCGTTGACGGCCCGGGGCGCCCGAGAGGACGAGCGGACGCGACACTAGATCGAGCCGGATCACGATTCAAGAACGATGAAGATCGAGTCTCTGCCGCCACTTGACTCCCGCTGACCCCTATAGCCCCAGGTCAGACCCGCAATAAACGGTCAATCCGGGACGGAAACTCCGACCCGGATCGAGACGATGGTCACACTGGCGGCTCACTCCAGATTGGCGCCGCGGTACTCCGTGCGGGTTTCCCCCGACTCGCCCGAGGTGTCCTCCGGCTGCTCCTCGGGGGCGTCCACGGCGGCCTCCCCGGCCTCCCCGGCCTCCCCGGCGCTCTCCCCGGACCGGGCCGACCCGGATTCACCGCCCTTGGGCCCCGCGGAGTCTGCAGGGGCGTCAGCCGCCGCTTCCTCGGTCTTGCCCAGCGCCAGACGCTGACCCGGGAGAATATGGTCGGGATTGTCCCCGATGACCGATTCATTGGCCTCGTAGAGCGCGGTCCAGCCGCCCTCCACCTCGTTCTCGTCGGCTATGCCGCAGAGCGAGTCGCCCTCCCGCACCTCGTACTCGGCGGCCCCGGCAGCCCCGGCGGCCCCGGCGGACCCGCCCTGCGCGTCCGCCGCCTCCGCGGCGCCGGCCGCGTCCCCGGCGGCGGACCGTCCGGAGCCGCCCTCCGTGGCCGCGCCCGCCCCGGTACTCGCCCCTGTACCCGCCCCGGTGCCCGTCTCCGTGGCCATGCCCGATGCCTGCCCGTCCGTCGCGCGGTCGGCGGCCCGCTTGCCGGTGCCCGGGGCATCGGCAAGCTCGGCGTCCAGCGGATCGGGCTCGCCGCGGTGCCGGCCGCCGGAGCGGTCCGCGGACTCCTCCCGGGTCTCCTCGGACCCGGCGCCGGTCCCGGCCTCCGCCCCGGAGGGGGAGCCGGTCGCCGCGGCGTCCCCGGAGCCCCGCGTGTCCCCGGTGTCCCCGGTGTCCCCGGTGTCCCCGGCGGCCGGATCGGCGGCGGCGCCGTTCAGCAGCGCGCTGTGCTCCCGCTGCAGCCCGCTGGACAGCGCGCAGGACGGAAAGGCCGCGGTGCCCTCGGCGGCCAGGATGCGCTCCGCCACGGTGATCTGCTGACTGCGGCTGGCCAGGTCCGGACGGTCGGCCAGCTCCTCACCGCCGTACTGCTGCCAGAGGCTGAGCGGCAGCGCCAGGCCGCCGTAGTAGCCGTTGCCCTCGTTGGCGGTCCACTTGCCGCCGGACTCGCACTCGGCGACCCGGTCCCAGGTGGAGCCCTCCACCGCAACCGCCGGTCCCGCCGTCAGCAGGGGCAGGGCCACTCCTGCCACGCCTGCGCCGGTGACCCCGGCGGTGACCAGAATCTGCGGTGCCTGACGGGGGCGGCGGTGGCGCCCATTGCCGGAAAGCATGACGACCAGTGGACCCTTCTCGGATTCTCGCGGCTTCCCGCGAAGCCGCCTGACATCCCCCGCACCTGCGCACACAGCCCTCCGCAAACGGGACCGCTGCGAACAGAGTTGCGGTTGACGGCAGAAGCTAGCCTGCTCCCCCGTCCGATTACAAGCCGGTCCCGCACGCATCACGCGCAGATCACATTACTGACGGGGCATCAGTTCTCGCCGTGTGGGAGTACGTTGGTTTGCGGAGTGAAGACAACGGGTAGGGCGCGCAATCCACGCATAATCAGACCACCCCGGCGCCGCAGCTGTCCGGGCTCCACCGCCAGGCGCAGATCCGGCAGACGTCTGAACAGCGTGGTCAACGCGGTCCGTCCCTCCAGCCGCGCCAGCGGCGCGCCCAGGCAGTAATGGATGCCGTGCCCGTAGCCGAGATGCTGGCTGTCTTCGCGCAGCAGATGCAGCCGGTCCGGATCGGGGAACCGGGCCGGATCGCGGTCCGCCGCCGCCAGCACCACCAGCACCGGCTCCCCCGGCGCGATGCGCTGCCCGGCCAGGACCAGCGGCTCGGTGGCGAACCGCCAGGTGGCCAGCTCCACCGGGCCGTCCCAGCGCAGCAGTTCCTCCACGGCCGAGGCCGGCAGCCGCTCGTCCCCGGCCACCGCCGCGGCCTGGAACTGCGCCCGCTGCTCCGGGTGCGTCAGCAGCGCCAGCGCCCCGTTGCCGATCAGGTTGACCGTGGTCTCGAAACCCGCGAAGAGCAGGATGAAGGCCATGGCCGCGGCCTCCTCCTCGGTGAGGTGCTCGCCGTGGTCGGAGGCCCGGATCAGGCCGGAGATCAGATCGTCGTCCGGCTCCCGGCGCTTGCGGTGGATCAGCTCGGCGAGATAGCCGCGCATGTGCTTCACCGCGCGCTGCACCCCGCCGCGCCTGCCCGCGGTGTGCAGCATCATCCCGGCCCAGCTGCGGAACGCGTCCTGGTCCTCGCCCGGTACGCCCAGCATGTCGCAGATGGCGTAGATGGGCAGCGGGAAGGCGAAGGCGTCGATCAGGTCGGCCTCGCCGTCCGCGGCGAACCCGTCGATCAGCCGGTCGGTGAGCGCCTGCACCCGGGGCGCGAACTCGGCGACCCGCCGCGGGGTAAAAGCCTTGGAGACCAGGCGGCGCAGCCGGGTGTGGTCCGGAGGATCGATATTGAGCAGATGTGTCATGAGGTTGGCGCTGCGTTCGCCCGGAATGCCCACCCGTCCCCGGGAGTGGTCGGCCGCGCCGTGCCGGGCCGGATTCTTGCTCAGCCGGGGGTCCGCCAGCGCCTCCCGGGCCTCGGCGTAGCGGGTGACCAGCCAGGCCGACACGCCGCTGGGCAGCTCGGCCCGGTACACCGGCGCGTGCTCGCGCAGCCACGCGTAGGCCGGATAGGGGTCGTCCGCGAACTCCCGGCTGAACAGCTCAGGGACCGGCCGGTGGCCGGGACGGTGCCCGGGGCAGCCGTCAGGACGTGGTGGGGGTGCTGGTGCTGGTGCCTGCTCGCTCATCGATCCGTGACTGGTCGTCGTCGTGCCCGGCGCCGCGCCCCCCGGCGCCGGCTCCGGGGCCGCTGTCCGGGCCGGGGCCGGCGTCCGGGATGACCGCCGAGACCCGGAAGCCGCCGTCCTCGGTCGGCCCGGAGACGAAGCCGCCGCCCAGCGCGGTCACCCGCTCCCGCATGCCGACCAGGCCGTTGCCCCCGCTGGGCAGCCGGGCGCCGGGCCCGGCCCCCGCTCCGGCGCCCGCCACCGGGGCGGCGTTCTGCACCTGGACCGCTATCTCGGTCGGGCGGTGGGCCAGGCGTATCCGGGTGGCGGCACCGGCCGCGTGCTTGTGCACATTGGTCAGTGCCTCCTGGACCACCCGGTAGGCGGTGCCCTCCACCTGGGCGGCATAGCGGCGGGGGGTCCCCTCCACGGACAGCTCCACGGCCATGCCGGTGGCCCGGGACTGCTCCAGCAGCGCGGGCAGCTCGCCCAGCCGGGGCCCGCCGCCGCCCCGGCCGCGGCCGGTGCCGTCGGCCGCGGGCGCGGAGCCGTCCGCGGCCTCCGG